>CAZAZG010000001.1:0-17551 GCA_964489565.1 uncultured Candidatus Saccharibacteria bacterium
AAGATAGCCTGCGTTTTGCGGTCTCGCCCTGCCTTAGCAGTACCTCCCGCAGAATCTCCCTCCACAATAAACACTTCTGATTCTTCAGCTGACTTACTCTGACAATCCGCAAGCTTTCCTGGGAGTGTCATGCCCTCAAGCGCCCCCTTTCTAAGCACCGAGTCCTTCGCAGCTTTTGCAGCTTTCCGGGCCTTGAGCGCTAGCACCACTTTGCCGATAATCGCTCTTGCATCATCAGGATTTTCCTCAAGGTATGCACCGAACGCATCAGAGAAGACCGTTTCAACCATCGAACGAGCTTCCACCGTACCGAGCTTTGACTTTGTTTGACCTTCAAATTGAATCTCTCGAATCTTCACTGAGATAACTGCAGTGAGCCCTTCGAGCACATCGTCTCCAGTAAAGTTGTCTTCACTTTCTTTAATAAGGTTATTTTTTCTTGCGTAGGTATTGAGTGAGCGAGTAAGTGCTGTTTTAAAGCCAGTAACGTGTGTTCCTCCCTCAGAGTTATAGATGTTGTTTGCAAATGGCAAAATACGTGAGGAAATGTCATCGACATACTGAAGAGATATTTCTACCATCCCATAATCATCAGTATTTTTTTCTACGTAGAAAATATTCTTATGAATTGGCTTTTGAATTTGGTTGTAAAACTTAACAAGGGAGAGAAGCCCTCCTTCAAAATAGAATGACTGAGATGGGACTTCAAGATTGCATTCACGGATATAAAACACCTCGGTGTCAGGGATTTTCTTGTCGTATTCCCGTGCATCGATAATCGTAATACGAAGTCCTTTTACGAGATAGGCTTGCTGACGGAGATGCCCAACGATACGTGCGAAATCAAAATTGGTATCGGGAAAAATGCTCGGGTCTGGTTGAAATGTGATGATCGAACCGTTAAATTTTGTATTTCCAATCTTTTTTACTGCAGCCTTTTTCTTTCCTTGACTATACTCTTGCATGTAAAGTCCCCCGTCCTTGTGCACCTGCACGCGACACAGGGTCGAAAGTGCGTTTACCACTGAGGCACCCACTCCATGGAGACCTCCCGAAACCTTATATCCGGAATCATCACCACCGAATTTTCCTCCTGCGTGAAGTACGGTCATGATTGTTTCGAGTGCTGAAACTTTAGTCTGCTTGTGGACATCCACAGGAATACCGCGACCATTATCTACGACACGAATTTGATTATCGGGAAGAAGAGCCACTTCGATGTCACTTGCAAAACCGCCCATCGCTTCATCGCGAGAGTTATCAAAAATTTCCCAAATCAGGTGGTGGAGACCGTCGGGGCCTGTCGTACCGATGTACATACCCGGACGCTTTCGGACTGGCTCGAGACCTTCGAGGACCTGAATCGAATCCGCACCGTATGATGACCCCTTCTCTGCGCTGTCTTTCGAGTTTTTTGCCATAAATTAGTTGCTGAGGAATTTTGTAAATTGTGAAGCTAAGTATGTAAAAAACCTCTTTTTTTAAGGCTTTCTAACCCGTCCATTTTACCAAATAGTCAGGTAAAAAGAAAGCTCCTAAAGGCTCTTTTTAGCTATGAATATAGCCATGTTTCGCCATACTGGGACAAAATCGTCTTTTGAAATGCGGAGATTGCTTTTTTGACCGAATTTCGCATCAGGGTCATGAAATACGAATGTGAGATTCCCTCCTCCCTCTTCGTAGCCAACTATAAGTATTGAATGGAAAGTGCCATCAGCTTTTAGCCCGCGAAGTACCGATGCAATCACGAGCCCACCATCACAGAGCGTGCTGACGATTTTTTCTATTCCATACTCTGTTAAACTCGATTTGAACTCACTTGGAGCGAAAGTATCTTTATTGGTGTCAACGTGTATCGAGCGGAATTCTTCCTTATACGCTGGGACGCCATGATTGTGTGCGAGATTTGCAATCCCTTGATGATCCCAGCCGTGCTCTGTGCGCGCTTTAATAGTGAGTCCCTCTTCAATGAGCTCGTCAGGAGTGGCAAGCGACTTGCCCCAAACATACGCAAGCGCCATTGCCAAACATACGATTGTGCAAGACCGAGCTTTCCACTCTTCCTTTGATACGTTTTGAAATTGCGAGAGATACGGTACCTGATGAATCATATTCGTATTATCGCACAGTAAATCCTTCTTCTGAATTAAGTTTTTGCGTTACAGCATCCATAATTGGAGTGATCTCCGCATCTGAAAGTGTCTTTTCCATGGATTGAAATACCAGGCGGTATGCATAGGAAATCTTTTTTCCTTCAGGGAATTCTTTGGTGAACGTATCAAAGAGTCTAGAGTTCACGAAGAGATTTCCCGCTTCAGCATCGATCACCTCAATAATTTTCTGAGGGTCTGCTTCTTCTGGCAAAAAGACTGCAATATCGCGAAGTACAAATGGAAACTCAGAATACGGTTTTACGTAAATATCAACCATCGCTGTCACTGGGAGATTAACGCAGGGCTCAGAAAGTGCATCGAGAATATTGGTGAGATTTGCGGTGAATATTCCATCTGTTTCAGTAAAGATTACTTCAGTCCCGAGCTTAGCGTTAAGTGTGGCAATACTCTGTTGAGCATGTATGTCGCCAGCGCCCGCCTTAAATCCTTTGGGATTTGCAACCGTAAATCCAAGTGAAAGGAATTCGCCTTCCACTGTAAATACATTCCCCAATTCAAATATAGCAATTTGTGAAAGTCCCAACAGTTCTATGTTGTACATATTAAGATCACGCGCTTCTGAAAGGCCCGTAACCAAGCTTTCTCGCAAAAATGCCTTGTCGCTTGCAAGCGGATTTTGTAATTCTACTTGTCCGGTCTTTTGAAATGCATAGGTCATCACCTCTGAAAAACCGGCTTCAACAAATACACCGCGAATCAATTTTTGATAGTATTGTTTTTTTTCTACAACTACAGAGCTTTGTACTGGATTAATTGGCTTCGCCATCAGTGTTTTGTATCCATATGTCCTTCCAATCTCACTTGCGAGATCCTCTCGAAGACGAATATCAAGACGTTCAAATGGCACCCTCACTACAAATTGCGGAGTGGTTAAGTCTTCGACCATTCTTCCAAACCAACACGCATTACTAAATGCTTCGCTGACATCGAGGTCTTCAATTGTAGACTTTCCAATCTGACTGCTCGAATGGAAAACTTGACCATCACCGACATATATTCCAACATGATCGATCCCATTTACAAATGGTGTCCCAGGCAAAAACTCTACTGTGCTGGTATAAACTGGAACGTCGGGTATTTCCTTTTCAAGAACCTGGGAATAAATCATTGAATTCTTTGGTTTTTGAACGAGGGTATTGGTGAATATCAAATCTCCAAATTTTAGATCGCCCTTCTCAATGTGTTCACTGTACATATACATATCGATTGCAATACGCGGCGTAGGAAATCCACATTCTTTGAGAATCCAATTTACCAGTGAACCACAACTAAATTTCTCCGGTGCATCTCGAAGTGTGCTTGCAAGACGATCGTATGGTTTGTCGAGCGAGATTTGTATGAGTTCATGGATATAGTTTTCTGGAATAATTTTTTTATATTGCCATTCAAATAATGTGATTATCTTTTCCACATCATCTTCAGAAAAATTAGTGCCAACAATATCATTTGTATCTTTAGCGGAAATCCCGACAGTAAACTGCTTTTCCACTTTTGGATACGCATCCACCATCCCTTCAACATGAGTATCTTCTGTTCCGGCAAGTTCCAAAATTAAATCTGTTACTGCTTTTAACGCTCGCTTAGTAAGCTCAGCAGTAATATTATTTTCAAACCTCACCGATGCATCAGTGCGAAGTGAAAGCCGCTTTGCAGTTTTCCGTACTGAAACCGAGTGGAAATTTGCCGCTTCGAGGATGATATGTTTTGTCTGTACACCTATCTCACTTGCCTTGCCCCCTTTTATTCCTGCAATACCAAGGGCTTTGCCAGAATTTCCATCCCCAACTACGACAGTCTCTGGCGAGAGGGTATATTCTTTGTTGTCGAGCGCGAGAAGTATCTCTCCTTCATGTGCGTCACGGACTACGAGCTTCCATTCAGCGCCATCAGCCTCAAGTAAATCTCTGTCATATGCATGGAGTGGCTGGCCCATGAGGAACATGACGTAGTTGGTCGCATCCACAATATTGTTAATCGAGCGCTGACCTATGGTAGCGAGGCGCTCTTTCATCCAGGCAGGACTCTCCCTTACCTTTACGTTCTCAATTACCACTGCACTGAAGCGTTTGCAGAAAACCGCATTCTGGATTTCAACTTTCAAACAATTTGATTCCGGTACTGCGATATTTGCTATATTGACCCTATCCTTTTTTAATTTTAAATGACCGTGAAGCGCGAGCTCCCGTGCAATTCCAAAATGAGAAAGGCAATCATGGCTACGGTCGGGAAGCACTTTTACATCAAGACAGCTATCATCCCCTACCTCATCGACGGATTCGATTTCAAATGCATGCGCAGTCAAAAGCTCACCAATTTCCTTGGCTGGAGGCAGAGTGTCATCAAAAAAATCCTGGAGTGTTTTATGCGAAATCTTCATTGTTCGATAGGAAATGACTCAAGTTTATAAAGCTCAAACGGTATTTCTTCGTATACATGCATTTTTTTTATTTCTTCAATACCTAATTGCACTAATTTGGCAGAACACCGCACTTCGATTCTCTCCTCTTCAACAAACATAAGTTCGCCATCATTTCCGATAGCGGGATGTAAACCTTCCGTACCTTTGTAACGTCCAGTGCCTTTCACTGATAAGGCACTGGACGAATAGTTACCGATTACATTAGCTCCCGCATTACCCACCGCCTCTCGAACTGCGTCTGCGTTTGAGGCAGGAGCAAATGTGACTAATTTATATAATTGTGCCATGTTAAAATTGGTTGATAAGTCTCAAATCTCCTTTATAGAAATCTCGCACGTCTGGTACTCCAAACTTCAGCATTGCGAGGCGATCGATTCCACCACCGAATGCGAACCCCCGATATTCACGAGGGTTAATTCCCATACTCATGAGCACCTTTGGATGCACCATACCCGCCCCCATGATTTCTATCCACCCCGTTCCCTTGCAGGTCGAGCATCCATTTCCTCCACACTTGAAGCAAGACATGTCTATTTCTACTCCCGGCTCAACAAATGGAAAAAAGCTCGGTCGAAACCGAATAGCGGTCTTTGTATCAAACAGTTTTTCAAAATAATATTCAAGTACATATTTTAGGTTCGCGAGCGAAACATCCCTTTCAATCATGAGTCCTTCAATCTGAAAAAACTGCGCTTCATGGGTGGCATCGGTAGCTTCATGGCGGAATGTTTTACCCGGCACAATAATGCGAATTGGTGGTTTATGACTTTCTGCATATCGAACCTGCACTGGTGAGGTGTGAGTGCGAAGGAGCTTTTTTGCATGTTCTGGTTTGAGCCAAAAAGTATCCCACATATCTCTCGCTGGGTGGTATGCAGGGATGTTGAGCGCGTCGAAGTTGTAGTATTCAGTCTCTATTTCTGGGCCAGACACTACTGCGAAGCCGAGCTCAGCGAATATTTCGGCGGAGCGCAGTATAATGTGGTTAAGGGGGTGAATATGTCCTTTTTGCGCCATATGTGCTCATTATATAGAATAGGGCTAAAAATAGGTAGTATCTTATTTGTGCCAGGTTTTAGCTTCGAAATTCTAAAATATCTCGCGGAGGGCGGGATATTTTGAATCTTGAATTACTTGTTTCCTTTCGATTTTTCCTTTTTCATTTACTTATCTCCAGCTATTACATTTTTCCCGAGTTCCCAGTACTCAGGATGTCCTTTTTCTTTCATAAAATACCACCATTCTGCTCCCCAAAGATACTGCGTATCAAACCCGGTTTTTTTTGCGAAATTGATGATCTCCATAAACTTATCGATACTCATACGCTCGATTTGATTTGTAATGGGCGCTGTAGCTACTGACTCAAGAAGCCACGGCTCAAGTGAAAGCTCAATAAGAAAACTTTTTTTATTACCGAATAGCAGTGACATGAGATTTGTTTTTGATTTATAGAAAAATGGCATATAGACTGACCTCACTTGCCCAAGTGTTGGATTCCATAAATACATATAAACACTCGTTCCAAACGCATCGCCTACTCGCCATGCACCTTGCCAGAGTCCGAGGTTGCCACTATCGGTGACAAGCACCGGCCTGCTAGGGTCGAGCTTTTTTACCAATGCAATTTCTTCTTTGAGAAAGTCGACATCGAGACTACTGCCACAATGCTCATCGGCAAAGACCGTAAGAAATGGCTCATTTTCCACTTGCCAATAGATAATATTTGGATAGCCCTTATATCGATTGACCGTTTCTGTAATCATCTCGAGAATTTCCCTTTTTTGTTCCTCCCAACTCTCATCCTTCGCCCAATCGGGGATATGACACTCTGGCCATCTTGGGAGTCTTCTTCCTACAGCAAACACTACGGACACGTCGCGCTTTTTTGCCTCCTGCATTTGAAAATCCATTTCATTAAATTGGAATGAATCCTTTTGTGGCTCAATCATAGTCCAATGAGCGGCGAGCCGGAGTTTTTTTACTTTAAGGTCATCGAGAATTAAAATATATACCTTTTTCCAGTCCATGCCCAGCTCATCGACATATACCTTATTAAAGGATACACCGTAGGATATTGTCTCAGGATCTTTTTTTATGGAAAGCAAAGCAAATAAAATCAGTATCCCAACGAGGGTAATTCCAAAATATTTTAGTATCTTGTGATGCATATTACTACACAAAAAGAGTAAAAAATCCTATGATGATAAAAGTGATGGCGAGCATTTTGTGAAGCACGTGACCCTTACGAAATTCATGATGGTAAAACTCTGGGACTTTCTTTCGAAACAGAAAAATAAGCATAAATACAAATACGAACTGGAGTGATGAAAGCGCATTTACGATTGCCGGTGACCCGAGGCGAATCGCGTAGAGCACGCAAAGAAAAGAAATACCCCCGAAAATTCTGTTTACAAAAATAAGTGATGAAGTCTTGTGCGTCACTGACTTGGAAGTGCTGAAAATATGATTTCGAATATCGGGAATAAGAAGGAGTGAGAGCGCGGCGACCACATTACCCATGCGGGACCAGAAGAAGCCATTCGCAAAGTCTGCATGGATAAAGAGATACTTTACCAACACTGCAGATATCCCAAACAAGATTCCTGAGAGAATAACGAAAAGAAAAGACCGTGCGTAAAAGCGAAAATGCCCAACGAGAGCCATGCCAAGCAGAAAGAAAATAAGCGCAAGGGGAAATGAGCTTGGTAGGCTCTCATTCAGAAAAAAGTAGCTGGCAACAAACGTGGTGAGGGTTGATACTGCAGCGAGCCATGCTACAACATCGGTTGCATTGCCGTGCTTGAGCGCATCAAAAAGCAGTACAATCGAAGCAATGAAGGTAAAGCCCATGAGAAGTGAAACGCCAAGCGTTTGGGGATTCGGAATATTGATAACCCCAAAAGGGACAAGAATGATCACGATGCCAGACATTATAGCTACGTAGAACGCGTAAATGCCAGGTCGGGAAACTGATGTTTGAGTCACGACATACTTATCAATGAGCACTGTAAACGCGTTGAGGACTTGTCCTAAAATAACGAAACCGATTGAGATGAAAAAAGGAGTTAAGTACATTTGTTATAGTATACCTTTTTCAATAATCTCCTTATACACATGTGCCGATGGGCGCACCGTACGCTCGAGTGTCTGGTAGTCAATCTCCACCAGCCCAAACCTTCTACTGAATCCAAAAGACCATTCAAAATTATCGAGGAGTGACCAGTGAAAGTATCCCCTGACGTCTACTCCTTCTTTCATCGCCCTTTTTACACTTTCAATGTGCCCACGAACATACACCGCACGATGCACATCGTATTGATCGGCAAGACCGTTTTCGAGAATATAGATTGGTTTTTTATACTTTTTTAGTTCAAGGAGACACTGATAAAGACCCGCGGGGTTAATATCCCACCCCATTTCTGTTTGGATAAAGGTATCTTTTTTACCAAACTTTTTTGTAATATAAAAATTGAGTCCAACAAAATCTTGAAATTGATCGATGGCATCCAAAAATCTAATATTCCAAAACCAAACCATACATTTCACAGCAAATCTATTCCATGCGAAAGAGTCTGCATAGAAATACATATTATGTTTTGCAATGCCGACAAGTGCAGTTGCTGAAACCGACTTTATGGCAGTATATGCAAGCTTGTGTGCCCGGATAAGCGCTGATGTGGCAGAGAGAAATGAGAAAAAATTTCTTCTATAGGGTGGCCAATTTCTCTTTAAAAACCCTTGGGAGGCCCAAATAAGAGGCTCATTGATAGTCACCCACATATTTGCCTCGTTTCCGAGTTTTTCCACGACGTATGCACAATATCGTGCAAAGACCCGTGCACCGTCTTTGTGCATAAATCCACCTTTTTCGTAAAACCACAGTGGCAGTGTGAAGTGCCACAATGTGACGACCGGCGTAATATTTCTCACATTGAGCGCTTGCAACACTTTCAGGTAGTGTTCAATCTCTTTCTCATCAAACTTTCCCTCTTCTGGCTCGATACGCGCCCATTCTATTGAGAATCGGTGACTATTATGGCCGAGCGATTGCACAATATCAAAATCTGATTCAAATCGATGGTAGTGGTCAGATGAAAGACCACATACGGGCACTTGACCTTCTCGTGCACCCTGCGCCCAGTCGTTATTCTCGATTCCCCCTTCTACTTGATAGGAGGCAGTAGCGCTACCCCACAGGAAGTTTTCCGGAAAATGTTTGCTCATATAGGCTAAGTATATCAGAGGGCAAGGCACTATTATCCACTTACTGCTCAAAACCTAGTATGAAACAGAGAAATATTGCTTATTGTTTTTTATATACACCGTATCATTTGTTTTTACTCTCACGTCAAGCTTTTTTCCCAGCTTCACAATATCTACGTTTTGTTTTGACCGATTGTCGATTTCTGAAACGAAAATCCCATCTTGGGTACTAAAAATTATCAGATCATCTCTCCCTGGCAAGAAGTCGAAAGAAATAATTGGGTTGGTATTTCGAATCGTAATTTCCTCTTTACACACCTCGTTTTCACAAAAATAATGAGGCAACGCATCATTATCACCTGTCCATACAACATGGAGCATTCCTTTCTTGTTCTCAACAGAAAGTTTTCTTCGAATTTTTAACACATCAGTCGAAGTTGCTGTGCTACTTGCGAGAGCGGACTTGAAGAGGCTGACAATAGAAGTATATTCCGACGTTTCCTTTTTTCCTTGAGTAACAGATTTTGTTCCCGTTGCGGTGGAAGTACTTTGGAGAACCCCAAACTGAAGCACTTCTGTAAATAACGGTTTTTCTAGGAATAAAAATGGGTAACTTTCAGTCACAGTTTGAGGGAACACGGTAAGCTCTTTTGACCACGTTTGGTAATTCTTTTTTTCCACCTTTACTGTGTACTTTCCTGGCCGAAGATTCTGAACGAACGCATTTTTTTGGAACACTCCATTTTGTTTCACAAGCTCGCCTCCAACATACACATCAGTGCCGGAGTACGGAAGTGCGACAAATACTCCACCAGTTTCTATGAGACTCAGCGCATTATTAAATCGATACCCAGTTGCATATAAGATTAACACAGGAATGCATAACAAAAAAAGGATTGATGAAATTCCTAGATATACTCTGCGTTTAATTACTGAAAGTGGTTTCATCCCATTAGAAGTCTGTCACATTAACTATTAAACTACAGCAAGTAACTGAAAGGCGTATTCGCTCATACTGTAAAACTCATATTTTGAGCATGTGGGATTTTAACGGGATTTATTTCCCACAGATATATCATACTACGATTTTCGATGTTTAGGGGTGACCCAAAAACCTAAATATTTTCCAAACATGAGTCTCGTTTGTGCATCGAGTCCAGGTACCGCTCCGAAGAACACAATCGTAAATGGGATGAGGAGCCACTGAATACTCATATAAATCCTAGAATGTTTCTTCTTTTCTTCAGGAGCAGGAGGAAGAAAGGAGAAGAAAATCACTGCAGAAAGAATGAGACCAAGCATAGATATGATCATGAGATTGCGAGTAAAGATTGGGAGGTTGTAAGAGAGGACTGTGGCATTAAACCGATCACCGCCCAAAGTAACGGGAAGCCAGCCCAAAAAGAAAATCAATATTGGGTTCGTGGCAAGTGACCAAAACCCTTCAATCTGGACAATCGACATATGAATCTTTTTTCGGAGTGGAATGCTTTTGTTTTTAATAAACCCAAGAAGCATGTATGGGATATTTTCTACCCCCCATGACCATCGGCGATGTTGTTTATAAATATTTTTTGCGGTCTCAAAAAAAGTTGGGGCGAGGTTTGCATCCATCGATACCGGGTACGAAATTGGCACCACTTCGTATTCCCCATCTGTAGCAAGAAAAAGGTTCCAAAATATACGCGAATCTTCAGAAACCATATTTTTTTGCCAATATCCGACTTTTCGAAGAGCTTCGAATGAAAGTGAGTGCGAAGAGAATGTTGCAAGCTTTTCTGGGCGCTCTTGCTGGATCATTTGCCAAAACGTGCTTGATGATGCCACAACTCGTGAAAGTGCTGGGGCCTGCCACATGTTGTTGTTATAAAATGGTACCGGCTGGAATGAGACCATGTGAGGATTTGATACTGACAGAAAATTCCATGTTACACACAGGAGGTATTGTGGGTAAGCGACAGTGTCTACATCAAACGCAGATACAATAACGTCTGTGTAAGGAATATTGTTTGGATCGAGGATTTGAAGCCGTGTTTGCTCTGCAGCGTATGTGATATTTGAGCCTTTGCCTGCCATTTCACCTGGAACACCTTTGGGGTGGATGGTAACGAGAAAGTGTCCGAACTGATTTCCATATTTCTCTTGAACGGTACGTGCAATATTCTGCGCACTTTTACCTCCACCTTCTTCTGCAGCGAGAACGATTGCAATCTTTTTTTTGTCATACTCAATCTCACTGAGTGCTTTTATGCTGTGCTCCACTACGTCGATTCCTTCAGTATAAAACGGCAAGATAATGACATGGAGTAAATGATCATACTTCATTCCCTGCAATTTTTCTTTCCAGTTCAAAGAAAGGTTGTGCTGTATACGCTTCCAATTGTGCCTGAGATGGATTGAGAGATATACATTTTTAATAAGCCAATAGAGATCAAAAGCGATAATAAAATATGCCGCTGCAACAGGCTCAAAGTACGATAAGACCACCGTGCCTAGGATGGTACCCCAAGACAAGAGCCCAGGCAAAATTTCAAGGATGCGATAGAGGATCCTATCGCCTCCTTTGAGGTCAGATGCTCGACCAACCTGGAAATACGGGGTCGCTTGATAGTTTGAGTACACTTTCATAGACAATAACGGAGATTTGTTATCTAAGCCAGTACTCTAGCAAGAAATAGGGTTTTTTGGAAGAGAGAGGAGTTTAAAAAAAGAATGAAAACTTACATTTCCAAAGCCTCGATGTCGAATTTATCTACCTCTCTCATAATTTTTTTCTTATAAGCAATTAAAGAATCTTTAGGAATAACAGGCACGCTTATTCCGTATACGCTTTTATATTCGCATCGAGTTAAATCTCTGTGCCCCGAAACCCACATATTAGTTGTTTTATCGAAGAATTGAATTCCATCTCTCCCTGCGATATCAATTTTTTGATTTTCATACCGAAGTGTCATGAGTTGTAAATCCCACACACCATCTTGGTAATGCTGCGGTCCATAGATTAAATATTCTCGAATTTCAGGTAGGATTTTTTCAAACTCGATATCAGGAATTCCAAAATCAATATCGTTAATATCACGATCGACCCCGTACAGTTTTGCAGCAAAGCCACCGGAGATTTGAAAAGGAATTGAATGCTTTTGCAAAATACCAACTATCCATTTGAATGCCGCTTCAGTATTTTTTTCAGATTTCACTTCGACAGTATAACAAAAATTATTCTCGTCCTTATATAGGCTGTCCACTTATTCGATTTTTTGATAACAAAAGCTGTGAATTTTTTTACGATCATCCTGCCCCATCTTTAACTCGAGGTCTAAGTCCGACAGCTGGCTACTAAAAAACTCTTCACGAAGATTTATTGGAGCCACCTGTCAGGTTTGAACTGACGACCTGCTGTTTACAAAACAGCTGCTCTACCAACTGAGCTAAGGTGGCGTATGAACTTATTTATAACTTAATACTAACAACCTAAAACTGACGATCCCTACTCTACCATATCATCAATCCGACCTCCACCCAGCTCATTTTTGTGTTTTGTAATATCCTTTAGATACGCCGACACTTCACCGGATTTGAGTGCGCGACTACCTCGTGCATTAAGAAGCAGAGACTGGTACTGATCAACTATTTTTTTCTTTAAAAGAAGCAGGAAGTACTTGGTCTGTTGTGGAAGTTGAACCTTCAGAAAAGCGTGTATCTTTGTTTGTAGATCTGAAAGCATGTGGATACTACTGTGCGCCTTTTCCTCGAGTTTCGTATCGTATGAAGACAAGAACACTGAGACTGGAGTTAGCTTTTTTCGACTATTTTCAAAAACCTTCAGGGAGAGCATCCCAAACACCGCAATAAGCGAAATAGTGAAGATTGAAATGAGTACCATAGGGGCTATGCTGCTGTTGAAAATCGAACAAATCGGCGAATCTCAGTACGCTCACCAAACTTTTGGACCGCCCCTGAAACCAAGTCCTTGATTTTCATTTCAGGATTCTTGATAAAATCCTGTTCGTACAGCGTCTTCTCACCGAAGTAAGCCTGAAGTTTCCCTTCAAGAATCTTTGCTTTTAGATCCTCTGGCTTACCCACCACTTCAGCTGCAAACACTTCAGTTGCAGTTTTCCTTGCTTCTTCGTCTATATCTTCCATTTTAAGGAACTGTGGGTCACTGGCCGCTACTTGCATTGCGATATCGTAGGCAAGTTTCTGAAACTCTTCGTTCTTTGATACGAAATCTGTCTCACAAGAGAGCTCTACGATTGCACCCACCTTCCCCGCTGCGTGAATGTACGAAGCCACGATACCTGATCCAAGAGTGCGGTCTGACTTTTTCTCAGCGACTTCACCACTGCGCTTCTGAAGAATGACCACTGCTTTTTCCATATCACCTTCTGCTTCTTCGAGTGACTTTTTGCACTGCATAATAGAAAGGCCTGTTCGATCACGAAGTTGTTTTACTTGTTCGGTGGTGATAGTAATCATAGAAAATAAGAGAAAATTAAATTACAAAAAACACAGCGCACGGAATTGACTTACAAATTATGCCTCTTTCTTAACAGGAGATGCAAGCTCGAGCTTTCCTGCTTCGATAGCAGATACGATTTCACTCACAAAATACTTGATACTTGCAAGTGAGGCATCGTTCCCAGGAATTGCATACTCAACATCGCGCATGTTGTTGTCTGAACTTGCAAGTGCAACCACAGGAATGTGGAGATGCTTTGCTTCTGCCACAGCGATGTGCTCACGCTTTGGGTCAATCACAAAGAGCACCTTTGGAAGCATTTTCATCGGAGTAAGCCCTGAGAAAGATTTGTCGAGGCGCACAATTTCGCGATCAATCATGAGACGCTCTTTCTTGGTGTATTTTGAAAGTTCACCTTTTTCCTTTTGAGTAGTGAGGTCTTCGAGCTTATTGATGCGTTTTCGGATTTCAGGAAAGTTCGTCATGGTTCCTCCGAGCCATCGTCCAGCAACAAGTGGTTGACCGACTTTCATTGCACCATCGAGGACTGCCTTTTGCGCTTCATTCTTTCCCCCCACAAACATTACCATCCCACCATTTGCTACAATTCCTTTGATAAACTCTTTTGCCTTTTCAAGAGCTTCGTGAGTCTTCTCGAGATCAAAAATTTCAATCTTGTTTTTTGTGCCAAAAAGATATGGTTTTGCTGAAGGATGTCTTCGTGAGCGAATAAGGCCAAAATGCGCGCCTGCACTAAAGAGTGCGTCGAGCTGTCCGTCTGTCTGTTTGATGTCTGTTTTCATATATACGTAGTGCTCGAAATACTAGCAGAAGAGCCGTTGTAACGCAACCCGGGAGCCAGTTTTAGGTTTTATATTGTTAGTTTTGCGTAAACGCACCTTTTTATACCTATTTAACTCCTTTTTTCCTCTTAAAACAACTTCTTCTTCTACTCTTCTTCTCCCCCTCTATCATGGCTTTTGGTGGCAAGGGTGCTGATAATGTCGTCGAGGTCACCTGCGAAAATCGTCTCAATATTGTGCCATGACTCCTTAATGCGATGATCGGTAATGCGGTCTTGGAGGATGTTGTAGGTGCGGATTTTTTCAGAACGGTCTGCGGTTCCTATCTGGTCGTTACGATTATCAGAGAATTTTTTGTGCTCTTGCTGTTCTTTGAGCATCTGGAGTTTTGCCGTCAAAATTTCCATTGCTTTTTCTTTGTTTGCACTTTGACTGCGCTGATTTGTCGAACGCACATCAAGTCCAGTTGGAATGTGTACGACGCGCACAGCAGTCTCAACCTTGTTTACGTTTTGTCCTCCCTTACCTCCTGAACGAGATGTTTCAATGTGAAGATCAGTCGGATTAAGCTCAAACTTCACCTTTTTGCGAATTGGCATAATTGCGACCGATGCGGTCGAAGTGTGGACGCGCCCTGACTTCTCTGTAGCGGGGATACGCTGAATACGATGCACTCCTGTTTCAAATCTAAGCGCTTCATACACCCCCTTACCGCGGATTTCAAACGATGCATCTTTATATCCACCGAGCGCACTTTCTGAAAGGTCAATCGTAGAGACCGCCCAGCTTCTTCGTTCTGCGTATTTGCCATACATAAGAGAAAGCTTCTCCGCAAAGAGTGCAGCTTCTTCACCACCTACTCCCGCACGCACTTCAAGTACGATTTCATTCGGAAATTCCTCCTCTTTTTCTTCCACAGCTAAAATATCATCCATTTGAGTGATGAGTGCCTGCTTTTGGGTAACAACATTTATGAGGTCATCTTCTGCCATCTCTTTCATACTTGGATCAGACTCGAGGAGATGATGGAGCTCTTTTTCTTGATCAAGAAGCGCCACGAGCGAGTCTGCCAAGTAGCTCGTCTTCACGTTCTCTTTATATTTTGCTATATCTATCAGGGATTCATTCATGATGTTTCCTTCTATTGTACACAATACAAAAGGCCACGGGAATTGCTCTCGAAGGCCTTTTGGAATTATCTATTTCGTTTTTTTTGGAGCAGCTGCTGCACGCTTTGATTTGAACTTTTCTACACGTCCGGCAGTGTCGAGAACCTTATCATTACCAGTGTAAAATGGGTGGCACGCTGAGCAGATTTCAACTTCAATCGACTCCTTTGTAGAGCCAAGAGTAAATACGTTACCGCACGCACAGGTAACCTTTGCCTTTTCAAAATATGTAGGATGAACTTCTTTTTTCATAGTGCAAAGACTATAGCAGAAGAAAAAGGGCAAAGCAAGAGCTGAAATGTCAGGCAGGCATGCTGTAAATATGTTTACATTTTAATAAAAATCAAACCCCGCAAATCCCTTCGGATTTGCGGGGTTTCGTGTATTAAGAGGAAGATGTCCTGATCTCAGAAAACGTCCTCCGTACACGGTTATACACTACTTCACTGCGAAATTCATCACGGGAGACGTTCTCGCCTCCCACAAGAAGGCTCAACAAGCGAAGAAAGTCCTCGACTGCCTGTTCAACAGTTCGATTGACTATCCACCAGTCAAATTTCTCTGCTTCGCAAATTTCTTTGGCAGCGTTTGAGAGGCGTTTATTGATAGTTTCTTCAGTCTCAGTAGCGCGATTCCGAATTCTAGTTTCAAGTTCATCTCGGCTTGGAGGTAGAACAAATACGGTATGCACATCGGGATACTTATCCCCAATCAACCGTGCACCTTGCACATCGATTTCAAGAATAAGGATTCCTGGAGCAGAACGAGCCTTTTCGAACGACTCATGGCTTGTGCCATACCAGTTACCATGGACCTGCGCCCACTCAGCGAACAGGCCTTGATGTCGCATTTGATGAAACACTTCAGATGTTACGAAATCATAATCTAAACCATCCGTTTCTCCCTCCCTTTTTGGACGAGTGGTAGTTGAGACCGAAAAGCGTATATAAGGATTTCTCTCCCGTGCCCGCTTAATAAGCGTTCCCTTACCAGTACCAGACGGAGCTGACAGTACAACACTACAACTTTCTAACAATTGCATGCGACCTCCTGTGAGTAAAAAGAATTTTCTAAAAAAACAATCTCACATACTATTGAAAAAAGCAATTTTTACATAAAAAAACCGCATCTGTTTAGGATGGGTTCTACACTCATGTGAGTGGATGTAGCCGTGGCTACGGAAAGAACTACATTCTCTGTGTCAGACGTCTTAGTTATGACGTCTGACACAGAGGCCTGTTAGTCCCTAATCCTTGGCCGATGCACGCCTTGGGGGAACGATCCGCTGGTCAGTACGAGTAAGGATCGCAATCCTCGTACCTATCCCTGTTATACAACTTAGAACCGGGAAACGTTCTTCGTACTTCTTCACTTCTCAGCGAACGAATTCGCCGTCGGCCAAGCATCGCTTGACTCGATTTAACTATTATAGCACCCATGCATTATTTGTCAAGCTTTTTTTAGTATTTATTATGGATAAGTCAAAATAGCCCAAGAAATAAGGGTTTTTAAGCTAGCCCTTTTATTACTTATAAAATCCCCGCATTGGCCGGCGGCCAATGCGGGGATTTTGATTTACTTAAAACTTAAAACCCTTATGAATCACTCCCATCTAGTAACTAGCAATTAGTTCTATATTCCCTTCAAGAAATCAATATTCGTCTGAATACTTGTCGCTTTTTCCATTACTTGGTCTCCATAAAATACGTTTGAAGGTACTCGCCCAGGTTGACATGACGCACCAGAATAGTACCTGCATGCGGCATTACGCTCTGCACTATATCCCCCTGCGTCCGCTCCCCTGTTTGCCATATAAAGGCCAGTTGCCATAAATGAGTGCTCAGGATTCCACGGATCTGCATCATCAGCTGATACACCGAGAAGTGGAGCGACACCCTTTTTTATAATTTCCCACGTCGATGGAATAAATTGTGATGGCCCCATACCACCACCAAATCCTCTTCCTGAAAAAAACTTTGCTTTTGGAGGACATGATACAGGAGTTATCTTTGGATCACGTCCGAGTCGTGTGGTGATAGCAGCAAATGGCACAGTATCTCGCGGGGCTTTCATGATTTGCTCAAATGGATTTCCGCTATTTTTCCCAACTCCATCACCAGTTGCAGGGTCAGTTACAAGGCATGATCCGAGGTTTTTTCCGAGGTCAGACTCTTGAGTGAGAATAGCAAGGATAAGTGCTGCTCGCACGCCCGTTTTGTTTGATGCGTTATTTGCATACACAAGCGCATCTCCGAATGAAATCCCCGTGCTATCACGGAGCCTAAAAAGTGCGGCGCGGATTTGCGCAGCTTTCTTTTGTC
>CAZAZG010000001.1:17561-39280 GCA_964489565.1 uncultured Candidatus Saccharibacteria bacterium
TCTATCGGCAAGCACTGTTTGATACTGCTTCTCTTCGTTTTTCGTAATACTTAAGAGCTTTTTCTTTTCTGCTTCACTTTGGGCAATGGTTTTTTTCTTTGTTTCTACTTCAAACTTTGCATCAGCTTCTTTATTCTTTTTTATATCAAGCTCTGCTTTTTCTGCCTCAGTACTTGCCTTCGCCTCTCGCACCGCTGTGAAATGAACACGCATTGCTTTTTTTATTGAATTATATGTATCTAGATCGAGGAAAAACTCAGAAATATTTTTATTCGCGAGCACCATTTCAACGAGAGAGTACGATTCTATCTCGTTACTTTTTCGGATGAGCTGGCCCAGGGATTCCTGTCCTTTTGTGATTTTTGTATCAAGCTTTGTTATCACCTTATTCTTCTCATTTATTTGACCAGAGAGCTGGGTTATAGCGATATTCTTCGACTTAATCATGGTCTCGGCTTCCTTTATTTTTGCAGTTAAAACCGATATATCACCAGTTATGGTGCCAGCTTTTTTGCGGGTGTCGCTCAGTACTTGTTGCCACTGACCGATTTCTTTTTGAAGTACATCGTACTCTTGTTGGAGCTTGGTCTGCTGAGCGTTTATTTCCGCTGCACCTTGCGCAAAAACATCACTTGATCCGATCAGTGCAAAGGAAGAAAACATAAAAAATGATACAAAAAATGTGCGGGAAATTAATTTCATTGCTGAGTTAGTGTTTCAGAAAGTACAACTTATTTTACCGTATTTCAGTCATAAAATCACCCTCTCTACTATAAAAGACGGCTTTCGCCGTCTTTTATTACCGTATTTCGATTTTCGATGTCCAAGTTTCGTTATTCAGCAGTTGCCTCACCCTCAGATCCATCAGCATTCTTCTCTTTTCCTTTCTTTTCTACCTCAATTGCAGAGAGATCGACAGGAGCTGACTCTTCTTCTTCAGCCTTAGGACCAGAGATGAGTGCAATGACTTCTTCAGAACCTTCAACGAGTGTTACTCCAGAAGGAAGTTTGAGATCTCCAGCAACTATTTGGTCACCAACTTGCGCAAGAACAGATATGTCTACTTCGATTTGGTGAGGGAGATTTGCCGGAAGAGCCTCAATTTTGATTTCATAAAGCACCTTCACGAGAAGACCTCCGAGATCTTTTACTGCAGGAGCAACACCAACGAATTCGAGTGGAACACCCACTTCGATTTTTACATCCTTATTGAACACATAGAAGTCAACATGGATTGGCAAATCCGTTACAGGGTCATATGCAACATCGTGAATGAGCACATCTACCTTTTTTCCTTCATGGTCGAGAGAAACCACAGTTGATTCTCCGGCCTTTTTGAGCACTTTAAGAAAATCTACTTTTGCGACTGATACGGGGGTAGATTCAGTTTTCTTTCCATAAAACACTGCAGGAATAAAACCTTCTGCGCGAAGGTCTCGGTTGTCTTCTGATACGTCTCTGTTCTTTGCTTTTAGTTCAATCATGGTACGAGTCATTATATAGAGGAAAGTCAAAAATGCAAGAAAAGAGAGTTTAGGACTTGTTGGTGTTAGCTTTTAGATCTCAATCAACTAAAAACAGCAACTTAAAAATTAAAACTTTTTCTTATTCTACTGTTATGTGCCTCTTGAAGTAATCGAGGGTTGTTCCCACCTTTTTACCTGGGTTTAGGATACCTTTGGGATCAAAGAGGTCCTTGGTTTTACGAAAGAGCATTAGTACTTCAGGGGAAAACATTTTTGGAAGATACGGGGATCGCACAATACCGTCATTGTGCTCTGCGGTGATAGAGCCACCATAAGAAACTACTAAATCGTACACCTTCTCACCCACCTCCATAATGACATCGACGTTCTTGTGATCTTTCATATCCATGAGCGGAATAATGTGGAAATTACCATTTCCTGCGTGACCCGCAATGGTGTAGACGAGGTTGTAGCTATCGAGAATCGCCCGTATCTTTGGCAGAAATTCTGGCATATGCTCCGGATTTACAATAATGTCTTCGATAAACGGTGCAGTTCTCCGTCCCGCTACATGCTTACGAAGTAAATTGAAACTTTCTCTGCGAATGGTCCAATACTTTTCAGAATCCGCCGGGCTCTTTGCGATATGCGTTTTAAATCCAAATGGTTTTACTACTTGCTCAAGCATCTTCATCTTTGCATCGATTTCTTTTTCATTATCACCAGTAAATTCTACAAGGAGAATAAGCTTCGGGAGTCCACCAGTTGCCATCATGAGCGCCTCGGGAATGAAGCTGAAGATGAGCTTCAGGAAATTACTTGCCTTCATGGACTGGAGCATTTCTGGGAAGAACTTTACTGCGAGCTTCATAGTCGCATCATCATATGACTCGAGACTATCAGGCTTTAGGTCGAGCACTTTATTTACAAGCTCACTGAGCTTTGTGAGGTCACGCAGAAAGATAACAAAGAGTTTTGACTTTGACTGCACGGGTACGAGCCGGAGGTTTGCCTTAGTGACAATACCAAGCGTCCCTTGAGAACCTACAATGAGCTTTGTCAGGTCAAAAATTTGTGCGTGATCATCCCAGACATTCCAAAGATAATACCCAGCTGAATTTTTAGAAACCTTTGGTTTTGCTTTTGCAAGCAATTCTTTGTTTTGGATCACAATATCCCACACACCTTTATAGATATTCCCTTCAAAATCATTCTGGGCTATTTTGCTATCGAGCTCAGTTTTAGTTAGAGGCTTTACGGCGTATTCGATTCCGTCAGAAAAGACCACGTCGAGTGACTCGATGAAGTTCTCCATCTTTCCATAGCGAAGGGTTTTCTCCCCCGCGCAATTATTGCCAATCATCCCTCCGATTGCGCAGATATTTTTTGACGCGGTGTAGCATGGCAGAATAAGGTTTTGCTTCAAGGTTTCCACTTCAAAATCTCGATAGAAAGTGCCGGGGAGTACGATGGCGGTCATCTTTTTGATCGACTCCACGCCATGCATGTATTTCATGACATCGAGCACAATAGATTCTGAGAGTGACCCACCTGCCATACAGGTTCCCGCAGAACGGACCGCAATAGACAGACTCTTGTCTTCTGCTTTATGGTCGGAAATATATTTCACTATCGCTTGGATATCGTGAGAATTCTTTGGATAGCCAACAAGTGCTGGCATCACTGTACACAGACTCGCATCATGGCTGTATGCAGAAAGTGTTTTTGTATCGGAAAGGATTTCTCCTTTGAAAATCTCACGAAGTGATGATTCAAGGCTCATGAAAAAAGGAAATTAGAGGTTGTTAAATAGTTTGAGACGGGCTTCGATTACAGCTTGCATTGCACACTTACCCTCTTGTAAGAATTTGTAAGGAGCTACTTCGTCAGGATTGTTTTGAAGCGACTTTTTCAGACCATCGCGGAATGCAACGCGGATTTCCGTATTGATATGCACAATATCAATACCTTCTTTGATACAGTTGATGAAATCCTCACTCATTGTTCCCGACCCACCGTGAAGGACGAGTGGCACGCCGGTCGCTTTGCGGATAGCTTTTACACGCTCTGGGTGGAGGCGAGGGTTTCCTGATCGGACAATACCGTGGATATTTCCTATAGAAGGCGCGAGCATGTCTACGCCGGTCGCGTCCACAAATGCTTTTGCATCTTCTGGCGTCGTCATGGTAGCCTCACTCACCCCTTCAGGGATTTCATCGAGCACTTTTGAAGATTTGCCGATAAAGCCGATTTCCGCTTCTACCATGATATCTCTCCCTGTTTTTGCGGTCACCTTTCGTGCGTATTCCACACACTTCTTGGTAAGGGCGATGTTTTCCTCAAGCGGGAGGGTTACCGCATCGACGATAACCGCATCAAACCCTGCATCAATCGCTTTTTTTACTCGCTCAAATGAATAGTGATGATCGGCATTGAGAAATATTGGGTAGTTATACGTCTCACGGAAACTTTTTACGAGTGCCACCGCTTGTTCAGTGCCCACAAAGTCCTCTTCCCCTTCTGATACTCCGACAATTACCGGGAGATTCAAATTCTTTGCTGCAGTAAAAATAGCCCAAAGAGCTTCTAAGTTTGAAATATTAAAGTGCCCAATCGCCACACCCCTGCTGTCAGCATCTTGTACGTATTCTCGTAATGTTTTCATTTCGTCATCGTAACATATTTTTTTGACACCTAGTCCCCAGGGTTTTGGTATTCAAACAAGGCTCCTTTGCTATACTGTGTATATGAATACCCCATACGATTTTGTGGCGATTGGAGATATAGTGACCGATGCGTTCATTCGTATCAAAGAAGCCAGCGTGAACTGCGATCTAGATAAAGCAAATTGCAAACTTTGCATGACCTTTGGCGATAAAGTGCCCTTTGAATCAGTCGATATACTTCGTGCAGTAGGAAATAGTGCAAACGCAGCCGTCTCCGCCGCGCGCCTTGGACTTTCATCTGCCCTGGTATCGAATATCGGAAGTGATCAAGATGGTGTTGAGTGCCTTTCTGCCCTTGAAAAGAATGGAGTGGCGTCAGAATTTGTGACCAAAAACATAGGTATGATTACAAACTACCATTATGTCCTATGGTACGAAGATGAACGAACGATTTTAGTAAAGCACCAAGCATACAACTACAAACTTCCTGATATCGGGAATCCGAAATGGCTCTATCTTTCATCGCTCGCTCAAAACTCTCTTCCCTATCATGAAGAAATTGAAAAATACCTAGAATCTCACCCCGATATCAAGCTCGCCTTTCAACCTGGAACGTTTCAAATAAAACTCGGCGTTACAAAGCTTGCCGGTCTCTATAAGCGTTCAGAAGTTTTCTTCTGTAATGTAGAGGAAGCAGAAAAGATTCTTGGAATTACAGAAAGTATCGAAATCAAAGAGCTTCTAAAAAAAATGTCTTCACTTGGCCCGAAGATTACCGTTATTACTGATGGCCCACGGGGTGCATATGTATTTGACGGAGTGGACGCTTGGTTTATGCCACCGTACCCTGATGAAAAGCTACCCTATGAAAGAACAGGGGCGGGAGATGCGTTCGCATCGACATTCACTTCTGCACTCGCGCTCGGTATGAGTATTCCTAATGCACTCGAATGGGGACCTATTAATTCAATGTCTGTCGTGCAACATGTCGGAGCTCAAGAAGGCCTCCTTACTCGCGAAAAACTCGAAGAATACATAAAAAATGCACCGGATAGTTACAAGGCGAGGAAACTTGAGTAAAATCCGAAGTTTTTAGTTTTTAGTTTTACGAAATGCACGAAAATACACTGACCCGTGGACTTCGTCCACAGGTCAGTTACAAAAAATCGCAAAGGGAGTAGGGTTAGAAGTGGACATTGAACCTCGATATTTCACTCAATCAAGGCAGGAGGAAGTATGATTTGTGAAACACAAGATACCCTTGCTCGAAGAGCTGCCGCAATTCAGTCCCTGCAGTATGTTGAAAAGAACTACCCAGGAGCGCTTGCGGGTGTGCTTCCCTTGTACGGAAAATTGATTAACGCAGAAAAAGAACTTGCTGAAGTTGAAAGGGGCCTTTACGCGGCTCTCAAGGTATACCAAAAAGAGCGCATTGCATCACTCCTCGCATCTTGGATAAAAAGAGGACTTGAGTACTGTGACTACCGGTGCCACTTGGCGCCCAAAAAAACTGTTCGCATCGTAGCGATCCGACACTGGCGAAGGGGTACGGAGGGTGAGATGAAGAAATCCCATGACTCTATGCATCGCCTCTGTGCAGATTGCAAAAATTCTCTTCAGACATCCCTTCATGCAATAATGATTCCAGGAAGTACCTATTCTGTGCGACCTTCAAGAGCACAGACTATCGTCAAGCATCGAAAAGTTTGGGGTGGGATTAGCACCGAAAACGACTTCGGTGATTGGAATAAACCGGAAAAATTGATCGAAATTCCGAGGGCAGTACCGGAGGACTTCGAAAGACTTATCACTGAGTCTGACAACATCCCTCACGCAGTGTATTTCAAGCAAAATTATCGGCATGGAGTGTCTGCGCTTCGAGTCGATGGTTGTGAACAAATCGATTTCAAAGCATTTGAGGAGTTCATGAGTTCATGAATGGTAGATTGTAGTACAAAAACCCGAATCCGAAAGGAGGAGGGTCTGTTTTTTATACAGAGTTCTTCAGTGTTAGTTGGTAGATTTTTGCTTTTAGCTTCAATACGAAAATCTCTTACTTTATCATATATGATAAAGTAAGAGATTTTTAAAATTTAACTGTATCTATCTACAAACTATTCAAACGGGGAGTTTGTTTATAGATTTCGCACTGAATTCAATTCTTTTCTATTCCTCCACTGCCAACTCTAATCCTTCTTCACAATCACTTTACTGAGCACTATTGAAATAATAACAGCGAGGACTGTAATAATACTGGCGTAGAGGAATTTTTCTTGCAGGGCGTTTAAATTTTTAAAAATAGAGAGAAATAACTCTTTGAAAGCATCATCCCACGCGAATGCGGCAATGAATCCAAATGTGGAAATAATAAGAATAGTGATTTTCTCTACAAAGCTAATGTGAAACTTGTTGAGCTCGCGTGTTTAAAGAAGAGTTTCTACCTGCTGCGAAAAATCTTTCATGTCTGGATTTATGTTTTTGTATTCTTCGTCAATATTCATGACCGTGCTATTACCTTTTTGACTGCTTCCATAATATGAGACTCGCCCATTTTGTAGTGCTCTATGAGCTCATCTGGAGTGCCTGATTGTCCAAACTCATTTTTTACACCCACAAACTCAATTGGCATAGGATGATTCTGCGCGAGGAATTCTGCAACAGCAGAGCCCATACCACCTGCGATTTGGTGCTCTTCTACGGTCACTATTTTCCCTGTTTTTTTAGCAACTACAAGGACAGTTTCACTATCAAGAGGTTTAATTGTGGCAAGATTGACGACGATTGATCCGATTCCTTCCCCTTTTAATTTCTCGGCCACAATAAGAGCTCTATGGACGAGTGCACCCGTGGCAATGATTGCTACCTGAGGATTTTCTGCTTCAAAAAAAATTTGTGCTTTTCCAATTTCAAACGGAGTATCAATGGTGGTAATGATTGGAGTTTTCTCGCGCGCGAGCCTTAAATACACGGGGGTGTTCGTTTTCGCTGCAGCAATAGTCGCCTTTTTTGCTTCAATAGCGTCACACGGAGAGATTACCACCATGCGAGGAATGATGCGCGTGAGCGCGATGTCCTCAATTGCTTGGTGAGTACCTCCATCTGGTCCTACAGAAATTCCTGCATGGGAGCCGGCAATTTTTACCGGAACATTGTTATAGCAAATAGTGGTGCGGATCTGCTCCCAGTTTCTCCCTGGTGAAAACATTGCGTACGATGAAATGAAGGGTACCTTCCCCATCGCCGCCATGCCAGACGCTACTGATGCTAGGTTTTGCTCTGCTACCCCGATCTCAATAAATCGCTCAGGAAATTTGTTTTTAAACAAATGCATTTGTGTCGACTCAGTGAGGTCAGCACACAGTCCGACAACGCTCTTGTCAGCTTCACCAGCGATAAGAAGACCCTCGCCGAAACCTTTGCGAATTGGGACTTGCTCGACGTCAGTATCAAAAATCTTTGGATTTACAGTAGGCTTTAGCATGGAGGGGTTAGGCTTTAGAGATTAAAGAATTAAGCATTTTCATTACTTCGAGAAGCACTGTATCTATATTACTATAATTTAACTCCTTTGTTTTGGTAAGTTTTTTTGATATTACAATCTGTGTTTCAAGCTCACCCCATGATCCATACGCAATATGTAAAAACCTTTTAAACTCTTTTGTTGAATTCCGCAGTTTTCCTTCAGCGATATTCGACGGAATAGAAACGGCACATCTTCTCATTTGTGAAACTAGACCGTACACCTCCTCTTTTGGAAATTTTTCAGTAAACTCATATACCATTACAGCAAGATTAACCGACTTTTGCCAAACAATAAGGTCTTTATATGTTGTAGTCATTACATTGCTAATGGCCTGTATCTCCTAAAGCCTAACCGCTTTTTTACTCATGTTCACTCATTATTTTACCACCAAGAGTTCGAAGTTCCTTCAGCGCCATGTCTGCTTCTTCTTTATTTGGCGCTTTTCCATGCCACTCGTACATTCTCTCGAACTCCTTGACCCCTTTCCCGGGAATCGTGTGCGCGATGATGACGGTTGGTCGTTCGAATACCCCTTTTGCTTCACGGAATGCCTCGTTCAAAGCTCTAAAGTCATGTCCTGAAGACTCAATGACGTGCCAGTTGAATGCCTCCCACTTTGCTTTCAGTGAATCAAGTGGCATGATATCTTCGGTATATCCATCGATTTGAATATTGTTGCGATCAACGATTGCGACCAGATTGTGGAGTTTCTCTTTTCCGCCGAGCATGACAGCTTCCCAGTTTTGTCCCTCATTGAGTTCCCCATCACCGAGGAGGCAGTAGGAATATTTACCCGATGTGCGTCCACTATCAATACGGTCAGCGAGAGCCATACCTACCGCTTGTGATAGACCAGATCCAAGCGGTCCCGATGAGTTCTCGAGCATCGGGAGCCACTCACGGTGAGGATGACCCTGGAGTCTCGTACCGAATTTCCGAAGGGTTTGGAGCTCCTCAATGGGGAAATACCCTGCGTGTGCCATGGTTGCGTAAAGCACAGGACAAATGTGCCCATTTGAAAGCACAAGGCGGTCACGATCGGGCATATCGGGCTTTTTTGGATCGTGCTTCAGGACGTGAAAATAGAGCAGTGCAAAAATATCTGCCATGCCAAGGGGACCTGCTGTGTGACCACTCTTTGCCTCAAGGAGCATCTTGATAATCGACTCACGAATACCATTTGCGGCCAGCTCAAGTTCTTGTATTTTTTTATCGCTGAGGGTTTCCATAGATGAACGAGCGCACAGATAGTAAGCCTAGAGTGATGCGAGGAAAAGGACGATGTATGGGGTGACGAAAGAAAATATCACAAAAAGAATAGATGCGATAACGACAGCAGACGGAGTGTAGAGTCCCATTCTTTTCATTTTGCGTTCTCTCATAAGGAATGCGAGCCCCCAGGTAGTAACAATAAGTCCCATAAATGCGAGCACTGAAAGACTTGACCAAAATAACGCATCCTCAAATGTGGTGAGTCCATAACCGATATTAAACATGGTGACCACAAGCACATACGGTATTACCATCCCGAGAAAAACACCAAGCACCACTGCTATGGTTGCGTGAAGATGATCACTTGCACGAACTTCTTGAAATTGATTGTTCATTGTATCCATAAAGTTATCTAGTTAATCCTTGAATGTAGTAGGAAGTAAGTGCGGGGATGAGAGAGACGATTGCACCAGCCACCATAACAAGGACAATGTGTCTGCGAGAGAGCACAACGTCAATCTCTTCATCGAGTGATGAAAGTGCTTCGACACCAAGAAGAACGAGCCCAACAGCAATCATTGATGCTACTGTAATAATACCCTTGGTGACACACCCACCACTTGCAAATGAATTACACTCGAAAGGACTGAGAATACTAGTCACGAGCTGTCCAAATCCGTACGCCAAAAAACCTGAGGCAAGGAAACGGGTTCCCAATTGTCGCAATGACAACTTTTTTACATGTTCTGAGATGGGGTTCATAGAATTGATATTAATTAATTTCTGACCATTGTATTATACCAAATTTTCTAACGTTTCAATCACTCGCTCTGGATTTCTATCGTTAAAAATAGTAGAACCGACTACCAGCCGATCAACCCCTGCGTCTACGAGCATCTGCCCAGTCTCCACAGTTATTCCCCCATCGACAGAGAGAACGAGGTCTGGATAGAGAATACGAAGCTCCCTCACACGATCAATGACTTTTACATTAAAAGGCTGGCCCTGACTCCCAATATCATCTATGTCCATACACTGCACAAAATCTACTTCTTCGATAATTCCTGTGAGCGACTCAATCGGAGTTTTGAGATTTATAGCCATACCAATCTCAGTCACAAGGTATGACCCATCACCCCCGTATTGATCGTGGAAGTTTCTGACAAAAGCGAGCGCTTTCTCTGTGCTCTCGAAGCTTTCAATGTGTACGATAATGCGCACAGCCCCCGCTGAAATCCACTGTTGGATATAGCTTGCTGGGTCCCGCACCATAAGATGAATTTCGTATTCCACATCTTCTGAATACGGAAACGCTTCTTCTTCACGGATAATTTTTACAAAATCAGAGTCAGGATTGTTAATGTTCGGCCAGGTCTTTTCCATGGTCATTATTCCATCTTCAATATCAATATGGACAATAGCAGCAACACCTGCAACAAGTGCGAGCTTCTGATTAAGCTCGGAAAATGTTTTTGGAATTATTGCCGGGATTACATCTATCATCGAAGTTTTAAAGCCTACTCGTGGGCACGCTCTATTTTATTAATGCGTCGCTTATGACGTTCGCCATTTGAAAAAGACATATCGAGCCACTGTCGTACCGCTTCGAGCGCATCATCATCAGTGACGAAGCGTGAACCAATAGCAAGAATATTTGAATCATTATGCTCTCGCGTCAGCTGGAGGTTTGACACATTGTTCGTCAGAGAAAACGCATGTCCATAGAAGACCACTGCGCGAACCCTTGGGAAGCGGTTAGCCACGATTGCCTCACCTTGACCTGAGCCACCAAGCACAATTCCTTTTACACCTTGGGGATTGCGCGAAACTTCCCGCGCAACAGGAATGACAAAATCGGGAAAGTCATCGTTTTCGTCGTACTCGTGTGCCCCCTGGTCCACAACCTCATACCCACTCTCACGCAAAAAGCTCGCAATCTTTTCTTTTTGAGCAAGTCCCGCGTGGTCTGTACCGATGTAGATTTTCATAGTTACTAGTATACCATCATTTGTTTTGTGTAATTGAATTGATTAGCCTAATTCCCATATACTTATTTGCACGCGACGACTTACCAATAGCCCATAGGCCCAGTCAGCCAACCAAAGTGACAAATGAAGCGCCTGAGATATTTTCTATTCAATTATTTTGACTTACTATTTTTTCTTATCAATCCTAAAACCAAAATACACGCTCACCAAACAAAAACGGGAAGAAGAATTCGACTTGAAAGAATCGCCTCAACTTGTAATGAAACAGCTAAGAATACTGAGAATATGCAAATTAAACCTATCCTTATTTCTGCAGTTCCTTTAATTTATTTTATACTGTTCCCAGTTTTCACCACATGATCAACAAGCGTGTAGGTGTACCCCATTTCGTTGTCATACCATGCGAGGACTTTTACCAGATTTCCACCAATCACTCGAGTGAGCGAAAGGTCGGCAATAGAGCCAAAGCGTGAGCCGAGGATGTCTGTTGATACGAGCTCCTCTTCAGTCACTGAGAACACTCCTGCCCAGCGAGGATCTGCCGATGCTTTTTTGAGTGCGCCGTTTACTTCTTCTACGGTGGTGTTTTTCTTTGCAATAAAGGTTACGTCCACAATAGATCCTGCAATGACTGGTACGCGCATAGAAATACCATCAAAAAGCCCCGTGAGCTGAGTGAATGCCTTTGTAACAGCAATCGCTGCCCCCGTTGAAGACGGAACAATGTTTGCTGCCGCTGCGCGCCCTTCGCGATATCCTTTCTTTGACGGGCCGTCGACGATCGCCTGAGTACCGGTGTATCCATGAGTAGTGTTGAGGGCTGCTTTTTCGATACCGACCGCTTCATCGAGAATTGCAATGAGTGGTGAACTTGCGTTCGTAGTACATGACGCATTTGAAGTAATCTGGCACGTAGCGAGCTTGTCTTCGTTTACTCCCATGAGTACCGTAGCACCTTCAATACCTGCGATTGGCTCATCTTTCATTGGAGCAGTCACCACTACCTTTCGTGCACCCGCGTCTAAGTGTGCCTTTGCTGTAGCGTATGAGGTGAAGAATCCTGTTGATTCAACGACCACATCAACATTCATCGCTTTCCATGGGAGATTTACGGGATCTTTTTCACTCACAAATGCAATTTCTGCTCCGTCTACGATAATCTTTTTCTTATCTTCACTTACTGAAATAATTGAAGGGTTTACTCCGTACACAGAGTCGTACTTGAGGAGGTATGCGATATTATCAATGTCACCAAGGTCATTCATTGCGACGATTTCGATTTCTGGCCTTGCATGGGCGATTTTTAGGAATGCTCTGCCAATTCTGCCAGCTCCGTTGATTGCTACCCGTATTTTTGTATCACTCATATAAGATTAATTGATTCAAATAATAATTAGGTTTTATTATAGCAAAATGAATGACGGATGACGAAAATTGAAAATCGGATATCGGAATACGGATCATCAACAAGAATTGGAAGAAATGTTAGAAAAATACACACGTACCCAGAAAGGACCTCGGCAAATACAGAATCCATTTAGGTCCGCTCTAAAAAGGATTATTACCTCTCCCCTTCAACATTACTTGCATTTATTTTTATATGTGATATAATATTTGTATTAGCACCCTACTCAACCCTTTTTGATTGGGAAAGAAAAGTAAACTTTAGGTGTTGGGAACATAAAAACACCCCGCTGTAAGGCGAGGTGTTTTTATGTTTGTTTAAAACTTAAAACTTTATCACTTAAAACTTTTTGGCTTAGACCGCTGCCGCTTCTTCCTTCTTCTTTGAAGAATGTCCCCCACCATCTACTTCATAGCTGGTGTTCTGTGCTTCAAAGAAGTTCACAAGTTCGTACACATCAGTTGCAGTGCTCATCCATTTTGCTGGATTTGTCGCATTGTAATATTTTGGAAGTCCGAGCTCTTCAAGACGCCTGTCTGCTACGTATTGCACATACTGGTTTACATAGTCGGCATTGAGGCCAAGGATTCCATTCGGGAAGAGGTCTTTGTTGTAGGCAGTTTCAAGATCGACCCCTTCGATGATGATTCTCTGAATTTCTTTTGCAAAATCCTCAGTGAGGAGTTCTGGGTTCTCTTCGAGAATTGTATGGACCAAGGTCATTCCGAATTTGAGGTGAAGTGACTCATCACGCAGTACCCAGTTGACCATTGAGCCAAAGTTCCGAAGCTGATTCCGCTGTCGGAATGAGAGTGCCACCATAAAACCACTGTAAAACCAGATACCCTCCATTACAATATTTGTCGCAACGAGGTTACGAATGAAATCTTTTTTTCCATCGACAGTGTCTATATCAAGGGTATCCTCGGTCATGCGCTTCATATATCTATTGATATAGTCCTCCTTTGCTTTCATAGAAGGAACATCGAGGTGAAGATCGAAAATGTGTTCACGATCAAATGGGAAGGTTTCGAGTACATACTCAAACGCGACACAGTGATTCGCCTCTTCCCACATCTGCTTTGCCAAATAGAGATGGCACTCTGGGCTTTTGATGTACGGATACACTCCGAGCGCAATAGAGCGGTTCACAATGAGCTCTGCCGGGTTAAAAAATGCCATGAGAAATTTTACCGCATGGCGCTCATCTTCGGTCATCTTTTCAAAGTCCTGCAAATCTTCTTTCAGTGCAATCTCATGAGGAAACCATGTATTGCGCACCGCTTGCTGATACAAGTCATACGCCCACTGATACTTAATAGGGTGAAGATTCATATCTTCCGGCACAATTTTTCCAATTAACATAGGTAGTTTTAAGTTTTAAGTTTTTAGTAATACAAACCATAGAAACCCGATTTTAACTTAATAAACTTTTCCAGCTTCTCTAACTTCTTAAACCTTTCCAGCCTTTCTTACTGACAACTATCACATACAAACTTTTCTCCTGGGTCACTCGTCTCTGTTGCACTTGCAGGTAATGCTTTTTCGACTCTCTCTTCTTTTTTTACATCTGCCATTACAGACACAGCCTCTTTCATCGCTACCGTTACCATTTGGCCAGATTTTACTGGCTCAGTTATCGGGGCTTTGAAATCACTGTTTGTTTTGATTCCGGAGATGGCGCCGAATCCTCGCTTGCCCATGACCTCTGCCTTGTTAACCCTTGTCGTCGACTGCTCTGCGGTATGCCTTGGTTTCATGTGGAGATAGTACGTCGTCTTCACCCCTTTTTTCCACGCGGTAGTATAGATGTCCATCGTCTCTTCAATATCTCGTGTCTCTAAATACATATTTCGAGAAATTCCTTGATCAACCCACTTTTGCGCTCTCGCCGCCACTTCAACATATGCATACGGAGAAGTGGTGAAGGATGTTTTGTATATATTCTTTAAGTGTTGGGGAATCGCTTCAATGTCCGCAATGTCTCCTTGTTTTTCAATAATAGCCTCTTTTACTTCTTCCCAGATTCCCATGTTTTTAAGATCTTTTACGAGATTGTGATTGATGTCGAGATATTTTCCTGATATTTTATTTCGTGAGAATACCTGTGAGAATCGCGCATCCATACCTGGCACAGTGCCCGCCACGAGTCCGATGTTTGCATTTGGCGCGACTGCCATGAGGGTGGCGTTGCGAATTCCTTTCTTCACCTTTGCCCTTAGCACATCCCAGCTCAGTCCTTTGTGGTGACTCGTCTTGTCTACAGCAAGCTCTATCCCGCGATCAGCTTCCAGAATTTTGAGCGAATCAATCGGCACCAGACCTTTTGACCACTGCGAACCGGGGAAATTTGTATAGTGTCCACGTGTTGCTGCGAGATTGGCACTTTCGTCTATTGCCATGTAGCTAATAAACTCAAAGATTCTATCAGTAAAGTTGTATGCGTGTTCACTGTCGTAGGCAAGCCCGAGCTTCTCAAATACATCTGCGAGCCCCATGACGCCAAGGCCAATTGCGCGATTCTCTTGGTCTGATTTTCGTGCTTCGGGAAGCGGGAGTGCATTGATATCAATCAAATTATCGAGGAAGCGCACTGCGAGTCTTGCAGTATCTTCGAGCTTTTGCCACTGCACCTCTTTGTTTTGCACGTGAGCTGCCAAGTTGATTGATGCGAGATTACATACGGCAATGTTCTCCCTGTCTTGTGGCAAGCAGATTTCAGTACAGAGATTCGACATGTGGATTGTGCCAGTATTGTTGTTGAGTGCACGGAGATTAATTGGGTCTTTCCAGGTGATCCATGGGTGGGATGTGGTCTGGAGTGCGGTTATCATCTTTCGGAATAGCTCAGTTGCGGGCATTTTCTTAAACGTTCTAAGCTTTCCGTCCTTTGCGAGCGCAACGTACTGCGCATATTTTTCTGAAAATGCTTTTCCGTAGAGATCCACCAGTTCGGGCGTTTCATAGGGATCAAATAGATACCACTCATCCCCATCCTTCACTCGTTTCATAAATTCATCAGAAATGTATGCTGCAGTGTTTGCTGTTCGCATGCGCATGTAGTCGTCTCCCGCATTGTGCTTCCAGTCGATAAATTCTGGAAAATCGAGGTGCCATGTTTCCATGTAAAAACACAGTGCCCCTTTCTTTTTTCCACCACGCTGAATTGCGCGAATGGCAGTATCGATTATTTTTGCAAATGGAGTAGGGCCCGTTGATGTCCCCCCGCCTTTATGTAGCGGTGACCCCGCAGCACGAAGCTTTGTCACTGATGCACCGATCCCACCAGATGCCTTGGAAAGTAGCATGACGTCAGAAACAGACTTTGCGATATGCTCCATGTCATCTTGAATCTCGATAAGAAAACAGTTTGAGAGCGCATTGCGGGTTGTACCTGACCCGAGGTTTGCAGAACCCCCCGCAATATATTCAAGGTGTGACATTTTGTCATAAAACTTTTTCGCCCATGCAGTTGGATCTTCCTCGTTGAATGCAAGACCCATAGCCACGCGCATAAAGAAGTATTGAGGAGTCTCTGATGCCTCTTGATTACTATTTTTAAGCCCATAACGATCAAGGAGACTTGAGAGTCCTGCGTATTCAAAGAGCTCATCGCGAGTTAGGTCCATGTACTCAGAGAGCGTTTTCAGGTCAAAGTTCTTTTCCATACGCTCGTCTAACCTTCCTTCTTTTACGCCATTGTGGATATATGACACAAACTGGGTTTTGTGTCGCTTCAGTAATTCACGCTCATCATTGTTATACTCACCAAGCACTTTTTTATACGCGACCTTAAGGAGGAGCCGAGTCGCAACGCGGTCAAACTCGGTATCTTCCTTTATATTCTGGACCGCAGCATTGATGGTCGCCTGATCCATCTCATCAGTCGTAATGCCATCATAGAGCGTGAGATGAGTTTCGGTCGCAATCTGAGTCACCTTTGAGATTGGGTCCGTGAGTCCAACACAAGCACGTTCGATAGATTTGTTTATCTTGTCGGCGTTGAAGGGCTCTTTGGTACCGTCTCGTTTGGTGATGGTTAAGGTCATTGTGCTATATGGTTAGAACTACTAATGCTGGTGAATATTCTTTTTCATTTATTCTCTCTTTTTTAAAAGTATTTTTAAGAAAAAATCACTTTTATTGCATTTTTTGTGTAAAAACAGAGAAAAAATGAACGAAAAACAAAAAATTACTTCTCTATTGTAGAAAAAAAATGACATTTCATTACTGTGGATAACCCTTTAAATGGTACCTATAAAATGAAAAAAACCAGGTGTAAAGAACCCTAGTTTCCTGTGGCTGTATGAGCCCCTTTTTGAGCTTTTATTTTTTCAAAACGAGTGTGTCACCAATATTGATTTGGTACTTCTTTACGAAGCCTGACGAGAGCTCGAGTACAGAGCGTGAAAGCTCACCTCCGTATATCACTTCTGGGTATGAAGTAGAGAGAAAGTTCTCTTTTACCCCAAGAACGCGAGACTGCCCATCGAGCCAAATGACATCAATGGGAAATAGCATGTCTTTCATCCATATACCATAGTGATCACTTTTTGGGAAAAGGAGTAAGAGACCCTGTTTAGCGCCGAGTGATGTTTGGCCTGAGAGTCCTTTCTTAAAACCAGCCGGAGTGGTGACTTCCGCGATGAAAATCTCTGCATTCCCAATAGTAGCAGGGATATTGTACTCAAAGGAATTCAGATTTGCCGAAAAGTGGGAGTACCCGAATACCAAGATAGCGAGAGTGAGGCACGGTACTAAGAAATATAGTCCCTTTTTTTTCATATACACAAGTATACTGCATCTTTTGTTGTATTCCTGGACGTCTTGTTCGAAAACAAAAAAACAGCGAATCTTTGCGGATTCGCTGTTTTTTTGTTTTCGCACAAGAGAGATAATGAATATTCTCTAACTGCGTGGCTGCATAGGGCGAGCCTCGTTCACGGTAAGTTTTCGTCCTTGAAAATCTTTTCCGTTCCAAAGGTCGATAGCCTTCGAAGCTCCATCAGCATCTGCCATTTCGACAAAGCCAAATCCCTTCGAACGACCAGTCATACGATCAATAATGATCGCTACTGACACCACTTCTCCAGATTGCGCGAACGCATCTCGGAGATCGTTTTCCGTAGTTGAATACGGAATACCACCAACATAAAGTTTCATTGCCATTCCTAATTTCCTCGTCTTCTAGCTTTTAAAATGTATGGTGACGAGAACTCTCTTGCTTTTTAGACTATGGAGAGCCAGGGGCACACCGAGGGTCGAAAGCGCTTCGAGATACCTATACACTATGATTATGCCAGAAATGAAATGGAAGTCAAAGAATCAGTTTTACGCTTTACGTTAATAGTGTTGATCCGGAAAATGCTTGAATACCAGCGACTTTTAACATATAGCTTGGGGCCGATAGCTTTTAGTTTTAGAGATACAAAACACCTCGCCGTACGGTGAGGTGTTTTTACTGTGTAATCTACTTGAAACTTAAAAATTCCCTCTTTCTACCTTCCCCCTTCATAAGACTTTGCCACCACCTCAATCGTCTGGAGATCTGCCGCACTTGGGTCAAGCTGGACCGGATTATGGATCATGATGAAACTCATACTATTTGGAGTAGAGGCTGTGGTATTAAACGTATAAAACGGCCCACGTCGGATGATGGCAGATTTCCCGGTTTTACTATTCCTCTCACTACCTTTGAGATAAAACACTTGGCCTTGGGCGCCACTATCTGATGTGAATGGTTTAATGTTGACCACATCATCAATTCGGGTGCAGGTGACCACAGTAGCATTTGTTTTGTACGAACACGCATCCCTAGCAGTATCAAGCACGAATTCATCAAAGCTCTGAATTTGAATATCAGTACTACTTTTTAGAATAGAAACATCAACAATGTGGGTTGTCTGTATAATCCCCTCTCTTCCGATGGTAATCTGATCAGGATTATATTCTTCGAGATTAAACGTATCTGGGTATGAAAAAGAAAAGCCATACTGATTGCTTACATATTTCTTAAGCACTATCGGCAACTTTTTGATTGGGATAGTCGCGACGGGTTTTTCTGTCGAGGTAATATCGAGTCGGTCTCGGACATAAAACCACGAGAACATCGCCGTGATGAGAATTATAGTAAAAAGGAAAAATTGCGTAACAGGCTTCATGGGTCTCAGTATAGCAAGGCAGAGACCGAAACACGAAACTCGAATAACGAAAATTGAAATACAAGTTCAGATAAAACATACCGAAAAATTAAAAACTCCACAAAGGAGTTTTTAATTTTGTTTTCGAATTTCGATATCCCTATTTCGACTATTTTACTTTACATGTCTTACATTCCTTGCAGTGATTGCAATCACCACAGCCGTTACAGTGATTTCCAAATGCACGGCGGATTGCCATATAAAGACCAAGTACAATAAGAAGTAATGGCCAGAGCATATCCCAGTTTGCAGTGTAAACTCCAAGAGTATTAAGGATTGAAATAACACCGATGACGATAAGAACTATTGGTACAAACATATAAATATAAAATAATGAATAATGCCTTTCTTAATACATATATGGTACCACAGAAAAAGTTTGGGGAATTAAGCACCTGTGTACTATCAATTGACACCGCGGAAAAGTTGCACTGACTCAATCCAAATTACAGGAAGGTAGGCATTGAAATCTTCGGTCAAAGACTATTCTTGGATGAAACCACTCACTTGGAGCTTCCACAGTCTTTGATAGAGACCACCATCTTTTTTTGAGAGCTCTTCGTGGGTTCCCTCTTCCACAATCTTCCCATCCGCCATACCGACAATGCGATCCATTTTCTTGATTGTGGAAAGTCTGTGGGCAATAACAATCGTAGTGCAATCTTTCATTAAAGTATCAAACGCATCCTGAATCAAAGTCTCTGACTCAGAGTCGAGGCTCGATGTCGCTTCATCAAGAATCAGAATAGGTGCGCGCTTCAAAATCGCCCGCGCAATCGCTATACGCTGTCGTTCGCCACCAGAAAGCTTGATGCCTCTTTCTCCGACAAATGTTTCATATTTGAGCGGTAGTGCTTCGATAAATTCTGCGCAGTGGGCAATACGAGCCGCATCTTTCACCTCTTCATCGGTTGCGTCGCGCCTGCCATACCGAATGTTATCCATTAGCGTTCGATGAAAGAGTACTGGATCTTGCGGAACAAAACTGATGAATTCTCGGAGACTATCTTGTGTTACTGATTGAATATTTTGCCCATCGATTTTGATACTTCCTTTTGTAACATCATAGAGTCGCATGACAAGACGAACGAAGGTGGTCTTGCCAGCACCCGATGGTCCAATGACTGCCACCTTTTCTCCTCCGTGAATAGTCAGATTGAAGTTTTTAATAACCTCCCGTGTTTCGTGGAAGTTGAAACCAACATCAGTAAAAGTGATCTCTCCTTCAGGAGCCAGTAGTTTCTTTGCATCCACAACATCTGCTATTTCATAGGGTTTTTCCAAAATTTCTACAATTTCTTTCGAATCGGCAAGGCTTTGATACACATTGCGTGCAATTCTACTTACTCCAGAAAGCTTGTTTGCAAGACCGATAATATACGTTTGCACGAGTACAAATGTTCCCACATTTATAATTCCTCTGTCCCAGTATTGAATTGCATAGTAAAAAACAAAAAACTCTACGAATAATAATAAGAAGTACTGTGTCCCGTCGAGCGCTTCACTGAGCTGCCAGGAAAACCTTTGTTTCTTTGCCTGATCATTGGTAATCTCAGTGAAACTCGCCGACTCAAATCTGTATCCACCAAAAAGTGAGATTGCATTGTTGTTGGTAATTGTGTCCGAAAGAAACCCCGAAGTTTTTGAATCGGATTCAGAAGACACCAAGTCATACTTATACTTCCACCTTGAAAATCCAATGTTAAATACTGTGGTGACAATGACCCATACCATAATGATAACTGAAAGTACGGGAACGAGAAACCAAGTGATGACAATAGAAGAAACAATTGTTATGAGGAGTGGAATGACATTGAATGTCAGTACGTCCGTTAAAGATTCGAACGCTCGGCTAAAACGATTGACCTTTTGTACTAAGCTTCCACTGAAGCTATTGGCGAAAAAGCTATAAGAATGAAGGATGAGGTAGTCAAAAGAATTTTGTTTGAGATGTGCCGTTACTCTCGACTGTGTGTAGTTGTACAAAAGCATTCCTATGAGCTGAAAAATCCACCCAGTGATATGGAGTACTAAAATGATAGAAATAATGGTGGTCAACGCCTGCGAAAGACCTGGCTGAACGCCTCCACCGAGTGCGTCAAAAAACTTTTTATAAAAAAGTGGTGGAAAAATAGCTACGAGACTGGAGCACACTATAGTTATGATGCCTATCAAAAATCTTCCTCTAACCGGCTTTATAGCCCTCCGAAATTGCTTGAGTATTTGCCGTAGCGTTATTTGAGGAGTATGTTCCATGTGCCCATACGATACCGTCAAAACAAAAAAATGTATAGTGAGGCTTAAGTTTTATCGAAAGAATATTTGAGCACGGAAATAAATCTGAATACGCTTCTACTTACAACGATACTGCGCTGATGGGTTCGTTTTTAGGATTCGTTCTGTCTGTAATAACTATTTCGTGTGAGCTATTACAACTCACTCGGATCAAAGACGATCGTACTTTCTCCATGCTGAATAGCGAAACTAAACCACATTTCAAAATAAAACGGTAGCTCGACCCCTTTTGAATCTGTAATAGTAAGAATATCGCCTTGGCGCTCCACCCTTATTGTATTTCCATTAACACCTGTTTTGAAGCTCATTCCATCAGTTAATTTTAGATATGGTGCTCCGACCACCTTGTCTTCGGCTCTAAAAACAACAAAAATTGTTTTTGAGGGATATCTCCGGTCAACGTTACTTGGCTCAAAAACAAAATTATCATTATCTTCATACCCTGCATACGGGTTATTGGAATAATCCCGCTCGTGACCCGTGTCCTCACTCAACACAAAAGCTTCCGGATATTTTTTTTTCACCTCACCGATTGTCATACGTTGAAATTTTACCAATTCAAGTTCGGTAGTAGGATCTCTTCCCGCAAGTGCCTTACCGGTGCTTTGTTGCCATAAAGACTCCTGTTCTCTATCAAACATAATCATATTGCTCTCGAGGAGAAAGCCACTTACTCCAAAAGTTAATGTCTCTCCGTCAACCCTCCGGTCGTACACAATCGCACTACCGCATAGTGGACAAAAGGTTACTGCTACTGGTACGCCTCCCACGGTATCATTCACGATTTCATGCCAGTTGAGAATATTGTAAGGGTACACTTTCACAGCACTCCCATCTTTCATTACGATTGCCTGCACGCTATCTGGATGTCGAAAAGTACCTATCGGCAAAAATAGAGGGTTGTCTATGGAAGGTATGCCGTCTTTCCCCGGTCCACCAGAAAGAACTTTTTCTAGATTTGAAT
>CAZAZG010000002.1:0-31983 GCA_964489565.1 uncultured Candidatus Saccharibacteria bacterium
GCAAGGAAATTTTTTGGTTTTTGCACACGCGAGTCCGCGAGCGTGTCCGAGGCGCGCATCATTCCGCATCAGGGTTCAATTCAAAATACATTAGGGTCGGCGCTTCGCGCCGACCCCATTTCGGCTTCCAATTCTGATTTCCAATTTTGGCGGAGGGTAAGAGATTCGAACCTTACAGGTTCTGTCCCCTGTTTGGATTTTTCTGTCGCTTTTTTAAAGCTCAGAAAAATACTCAAACAGGCTTCGAATCTCACACGCAGATGTCAAACACCTGCTCCACCCGAAAAACCCGAAATGGGTTTTTTGCGGAGGGTAAGAGATTCGAACTCTTGGTGGGTTTCCCCACACCACGTTTCCAACGTGGCGCACTAGACCGCTATGCGAACCCTCCATACTTTTTGAAAGCTGTATACCTTCTCTTCTGCAATTAAATCTATATTATTTTTCTTCCGCTCTTATTTCAAAATTTGATAGGTATGGCTCATCGTCTGCCGTGTGCATTAGATCGGCTAATACCACCCTATTTCTTCCCTCCGTTTTTGCGTCGTACATTGCCAAATCAGCGTTATGAACAATTTGGTTATATCCCCAGCCATTCTGAAGTTCTGCAACCCCAATGCTCGCAGTCACATTGAGATCGGGCAGGCCATCGAATACAATGCCTTCAATCGAAGTGCGGATTTCTTCTGCAATCTGACCTGCACTTAGCCTATCAGAACCAAATAAGATGACCGCAATTTCTTCACCACCAATTCGGGCCACAACATCAGTGGCTCGCACTGTGTTTGAAATGGCCAGAGAGGCCTTCTGTAAAGCAAGATCTCCGATTGCATGCCCATGGTCGTCATTAATTTTTTTAAACCGATCAAGGTCGATCATCAGAATTGAGGTGTGCTTTTCACGATGATCCGGATGTCTTTCAAGTGCCTCAAGTTTTTGTACAAAAAAATCTCTATTTCGAAGTCCCGTCAAATGATCTCTTCCGGTTTTTTCTAATAATTCTTCAATTTTGTCACTCTGTTCTATAATTTTCTCGCCCTGCTGTTTTGCAAGCTTAATAAGCTCATCGCGGGACATGGATTCATAACTTGGTTCACCCACGTTAGGAGATTCAATTTGTGGAGAAGGCTCACCCTCCCACCCCTTTGGTCCTTCGTTCATATTCGCCATTATAATACATGGCTAAAGAATTACGAACTAGACAGCTTCTTTTCCAAGTAGTGCTACGATACGTTCCTCTACGGGAGGATGGGTCATAAATAGCCGGGAAACCTTTTTTCCCTTAAATGGATTTGAGATAAATAGATGAGCCGTTGCACTACTCGCCCGCTGAAGTGGAGCAGGTGAGGCGCTTATTTTTCGCAGTGCACCTGCCAAGCCTTCTGGATATCGAGTGAGAAGAGCTGCGGAGCTGTCTGCAAGAAATTCGCGCTTTCGAGAAATAGCGAGCTGAATAACAACCGCTACTAATGGAGTGAGGATGGAGAGTGCGATTGCAAGAATAAGAACTAGGACTCCCCCTTTATTATTGTCGTTACTGCGACCACCACCCCACATTGCACTCCGGAGAAAGAAGTCTGAAGCAAGTGAAATGAATCCGACGAGCACCACTACTACAGTCGCAAGGAGAATGTCTCTATTGCCAATATGAGAAAGCTCGTGAGCAATGACTCCTTCAAGCTCTTGACGATTCAACATCGAAAGGAGCCCTGTTGTAACACACACCACTCCGTGCTCTTTATTTCTTCCTGTGGCAAACGCGTTCGGAGAATTATCATCGATGACGTAGAGCGCAGGCAATGGAAGGCCCGCAGTGATGGCCAAGTTTTCAGTAACAGTATAGAGATCAAAAAACTCTTCTCTTGTTGCGGGGCGCGCCTTGTAGAGTGACAAGACAATTTTGTCTGAATACCAGTACGAGGTGATGTTCATCGCTATGGAAAAAATGACGGCAAAGAGAAGGATGCTCGGGTTGTTATAGTACAGAGAAATTACCCATCCAAAGCTTATGATGAGAACAAAAAACGAAAGCATAAGGAGCCAGGTTTTCCAGATATTTTCCGACTGATGAGTATAAAAATTTTCTGACATAGCAAAAAGATTGATAAGGAGAGGAGTTACATCAAAACTTCACTTCTATAGGATTTTTCTCGGCAGAAGTAGCGTCGAGTTCGAAAAATTCTCTGCGATTTATATTGAAGATTTTTGCAATACTATTTCCTGGGAACGATTCGATACCAATATTGAGATCTCTTACATTGCCATTGTAAAATCTTCGAGCAGCCTGGATTTTGTCTTCAGTATCTGAAAGTTCACTCTGAAGGGACAGAAAATTTTCATTCGCTTTTAGGTCAGGGTAAGCTTCCGCAAGGGCAAATACTGACTTGAGTGCTCCAGTGAGCATGTTTTCGGCCTGTGCGTGTCCGGTGGTTGGACCCTGAGCTCCCATTGCCGCATTTCGTGCTTTGGTGACATTCTCAAATACTGATGATTCATGAGTTGCATATCCTTTTACCGCATTCACGAGGTTTGGAATGAGATCATAGCGACGCTTCAGCTGTACGTCGATATCTGCCCAGGCTTCTTTTGAACGGTTTACTAAACGAACAAAACCGTTGTAACTAAAAATAATGTAGAGAACGAGAGCGATCGCAATAATGGGTAATACCGTAAATAGTGTCATAGTCGTAAAAATTAAAAATAATAAGCTTTGAAACGTCATCAAAAACCTTTATGCACATATTATACCATATCTCCAAGATTTGCACGGTATGCATTATTATTTTTTCGGTATAGAATAATGGTAGAACTTTTTCTCAACTCTGGTCAGCGTTGTCAAAGTCGTTGGTTCCTTTCACAACGAGGTATGCAACATGCTTGCCGAACTCTGGGAAAAGCATCCGTACATTGTGGGAGGTGCAGGGATTGTCCTGTACTTTATGCTAATGATAATGCTGTTGGCACTAGTCTCAGCATCGAGGAAATACCCCGCTCAAGTCGGGTAGTAAAGCGGCCCCCGTATTATCAAGAATGGAGACGCTGTGAATTACCTCACATTAGCAGGGCTCGTAGGGCTCGTCCTCATCGCAGCTATAGTTTTCCTAAAAATGACAAACAGGAAAGCTCACGATGGGTGGGATCGGAATATCAGCTCACAGTAAAGCTGAACCTACTAGCTAAAAACACAACTCCCCCGCAGGCACAGCCTGCGGGGGAGTTTCACATGGCTTTAGATTAGGAACATAAAGCTTTTATAAAACTATTCCCCTTATTCGCGCGAATGGGGGGGAATAGTTTTATATAGCACTTAGTTAATGTTAATGGTTGCCTTTATTCACTCATTCACCATTCCGTTCAATTCTTTTTTGAACCTAACCTCTCTTTCGCATTCATTAAAAACTAACAACTTAAAAATCCCCCTTAGTATGGCATTTGTGGTGTTTCTCCTTTTTCCTCCTTCGGCTCGTCCGCAATCGCCACTTCAGTTGTGAGGAGTATCGCGGCAGCTGATGCAGCATTTTGGAGAGCGCTGCGAGTCACTTTCACTGGATCAATAATCCCCGCCTTGAACATATCGTCCACAAACACATCTTCGCGCGCATTGTATCCTGAGTGCGGTCCACCATTTGCTACGGTATCAATAACCACTGAGCCATCTTCCCTTCCACTATTTATAGCAATCTGGCGAAGTGGCTCACGGAGCGCACCGACTACTACGTGGTACCCCACAGCAAACTCGCTTTGGAGCAAGCTCTTCCCAAGATCTGCATGTTTGACAGAAAGCTTCTTTGCCACTTTGACGAGCGCAGTTCCGCCACCTGCCACTATTCCCTCTGCAATAGCAGCCTTTGTCGCATTCACCGCATCTTCGATTTTGAGCTTGAGATATTTCATCTCCGTTTCAGTCGCTGCACCTACTTTAATAATAGCGACACCACCGACGAGCTTTGCAATACGCTCTTCTATCTTTTCAATATCAAATTTTGAATCAGTATGTTCTTTTTGTTTTTTCAGTTGTGAGACTCGCTTGTCGACATCACTCTTTCTCCCTTTTCCTCCCACAATCGTTGTCGCATCTTTGGTCGCTATGACCTTGGAGGCTCTCCCAAGGACTGAGAGCTCTGCAGTATCGAGCTTAGTACCGACTTCGTCCGAAACCACTTCCCCGCCGAGCACAATCGCAAGATCAAGAAGAATTTCTTTTTTCCGGTCACCGTATCCTGGTGCCTTAATAGCAAGCACATTGAATCCGCCTCGGAGTTTGTTGAGTACAAATGTGGTGAGCGCTTCACCTTCTACATCATCAGCAATGATGACGAGCTCTTTTTTTCCGCTCGCAGCGAGCTTTTCAAGAAGTGGCAAAATCTCTTTTACGCTCGCAATTTTTTTATCAGTAATGAGGACAGGTACATCGCGATATTCGGATTCCATACGTTCGGTATTAGTCACCATATAAGCTGAGATGTACCCCTTCTCAATCTGGAGTCCTCCTACCACTTCTGACTCAACACCAAAAGAAGGCGACTCTTCTACTGTCACCACACCATCTTTTCCTACTTTCTTAATTGTGTCTGCAATGATGCGTCCAATCTCTTCAGACTCAGCAGAGATGGTTGCTACTTGCTTTATCTCGGCATCTGTCTTAATCGCTTTTGCCATCGTGCGGAGCTCAGCGACCGCATCGGTGACTGCAGCTTCCATGCCTTGACGAATTCCCATCGCATTTGCGCCCATAGTGGTACGCTTGAACCCTCCATCGATGAGCGCACCCGCAAGGACCACTGAGGTGGTGGTACCGTCTCCCGCTACTTCATTGGTTTTGGTTGCCACTTCTTTTACAATCTCTGCCCCCATGTTTTCAAACCTATCTTTGAGAGAGATTTCTTTTGCAATTGTCACGCCGTCATTAGTGATAGTCGGGCTTCCAAAGCCTTTGTCGAGTACGACATTTTTCCCGCGAGGTCCGATAGTCACTTTAACGGCAGATGTGACCGTATCTACTCCGCGCTTCAGCGCCTTTCGTGCATCTTCAGAAAATAAAATGATTTTTGCCATAATAAATAGAGTTTAGTGTAAATAAAACTAACCGAGAATTTTTGCTGAGATTTCAGATTCTTTGAGAATATAATATTCCTCTCCATCGAAAGTTACCGGTTCACCCCACTGAAAAAGCACAGTGTCGCCAATAGCAATATCAATCGGTACATGTTTTCCGTGGTCAATTTTTCCAGGACCTACCGCCACTACCACCGCACGCTTTGCCCCTTTTTCTTCTTTGACGCTGTCAGGAATATAGATACCAGAATCAGTCTTCTTTCCGTCGCTCGTCTTTTTCTCCCGCACAATAATACGATCGCCGAGAGGCACGAGTCCAAACGACACCTTATTTACAGAATTTTTTTGTTTTTTCATAAGAAGAAAATTAGTCTGTTAATACGACTCTATACGATATATAGAGTAATTCGGCTTCTATTATAGGTACCGTTTGCGAGCCGTCAATTATACCGCAAAAGACCCCGAACGCTTCGCGTTCGGGGTCCCACTCTATATAAAGACAAACAAAAAGGGCCAGACTGTGTAAGTCTGACCCCCGTTACCCAAGTGGCACCGCGTGCGGTGTTCACTTGGGCCTTTTACCCCCGTGCCTTTTGGCCCTTGGGCTGCTTCATCGCAGCCCGGAGCTGTCGATCCTGCTCGCGCTTTTCAGCGCTGCGACCAGTGCGGTGCGTGACCACAGTGGTCCCAGTGGTCAAGATCACCGCACGGACACGTTCCCGTGCAGTAGCGACACGCACCGACGATTCAATTCTCGCCGAATTCTCGATATACTGCACGACGCCGTCCATGACCGCGTAGGCCTTGATGGCCTTATCTGAGCTAACGTTCTCCGGGGAAAGCTTGTCCCGAAAGAACTTCAACTCGACACCGAAGCGCTTGGCGAGCGAGTTGTACGCGTTCGTACCCCGAAGGGCATCGAACCGCGCCACGAACTTCGCCGGCGTCTCGTCGATGAACTCGACGATCTCCACGCCGACGTCGTGCTCGGCGTCCTTCACGTTCTGAAGGATTTCCTCCAGGCGACTCAGACTCGAGCCACGGTGCTCGTAGTTCTCGTCGAGACTCCGCTCGATGGAAACCTTGACGGTCTCCATCTCAGCGAGATCCTGCTTGATCTCACCAGAGAGCGTGAATCCGCTCTGGACCATGAACTCGGCGTGAGCACCCTTGCCCGCGATGAACGCAAGCAGAGTGTTGATCTTGCCGATGATGTTGGCTGCGATGCGTGAGTTTTGGTCAAGCATGTCAAGCTCCTGGCCTTTGGCCAATGGAATTTTTTCCTGCTGATTACTGCTAGAGAACTACTGGTATATATAATAGCATAATTAAAATAAAAGTCAAGCAATTCAAGGAGAATTTTTGGAAATAGTCATATTATTAGCCATTAAATTAACTATTTTCTTCTGTTCGCCATCTTATATTCTTACTATCTATTATCCTGTTGGCAGATGCTACCCCGATTTCTATCAATATTTTCAAAATATAGCCTGTAAACACTCCGGCTTGAAAAAAAAACCAAACGGGGTATACTAGTCCCTAATGAGTATTTCTGTGGCATTACCCTACATTCAGATTATCCTTTCAGTTCTGCTTATCGGCGGAATCCTTTTACAGAGATCAGAAGCTGGACTTGGCGGAGCCTTTGGTGGCGACGCGTTTAGCTCTACTCAGTATGAAAGACGAGGTGCTGAAAAGACACTATTCCGACTTACATTAGTCATCGGAGTTCTTTTTGCCCTCTCTGCGTTTGTCGCGTTGTTGCTCCAATAACAAGAGAAATTTGCGCGTAGTAACCCTATGAGCATTTCTTTGTTTGAAATATTCGGACCAGTTCTTAAACACATACTTCCGTGAACACACGACTCCAAATGCTCCTCAAAACGGGCTTTCAGGTTCCGAAATCAGAATCTCTCCAGAAGGCAGTTCGTTCATTTTCTTTCACAGAGAAAATAATCTTTTGGTGTGCCACGGCAGTCTTTATGCTAACTACCACACTCTTGCTTATGGGGGTGAACAAAGCCTTCCTCGTCTCAGTACCAGTCCATGGCGGAGAGCTCATAGAAGGAGTTGTCGGTTCACCACGATTTGTAAATCCGCTTCTGGCACTTTCTGACGCAGACAAGGATCTCGTATCCCTCGTGTATTCAGGACTCATGAAAGCAACCCCTGACGGGACTCTCGTGCCCAATCTTGCAGAAAGCTATTCTATAAGCAGTGACGGACGGACGTACGCTTTTATCTTAAAGCCAAACGTGACCTTCCACGATGGAGTCGCAATCACCGCTAGTGATGTAGAGTTCACCGTGCAAAAAGCGCAGGATCCGTCACTGAAGAGTCCTCGAAGAGCAAACTGGGATGGGGTTAGCATTGAAAAAATCAGTGATCGTGAAATTCATTTTGTTTTGAAGCAGGCGTATGCACCGTTTCTTGAAAACACTACGCTCGGAATTTTACCAAAGCATATTTGGAAAAACGCATCACCGGATGAATTTGCATTTAGCGAATACAATGTCACCGCAATCGGCTCAGGGCCATACATGGTCAAGAATGTTCTTCGCAACAACGCAGGAATCCCAAACCAGTACACACTCAAAGCGTTCACTGATTTTGAAAGCGGTGAGCCATACATCACCACACTCACCATGCGCTTCTATCAAAACGGGAGCGACCTCGCGGCTGCGCTTGATCAAGGTGACGTAGAGAGTGCCAACAGCTTGTCTGCTGACACAGTACGCAAACTTGTGGGGCAAGGTAAACAGGTTGAAGAGTCCACTCTTCCCCGCATCTTTGGAGTATTCTTCAATCAAAGCCATGCTCCGATTTTCACCAGAAAAGAAGTGCGTCAAGCACTCAGCATGTCCGTCGACAAAACTGCCATCGTGCAGGATGTACTTTCTGGATACGCAACTGCAATTGATAGTCCGATTCCTCCAAAAAAATTAGGAATGGATGTAAAAAATGCTTCAAGTACAGAAGAAAATGTTGCGAGTGCAAAAGCGCTACTTGAGAAAAATGGTTGGGCGATGAACAGTGCTACGGGTGTATATGAAAAGAAAGAAAAGAAAGAAGTCACCACCCTGACCTTTTCACTTGCAACAGGTGACGCTCCGGAGCTCAAGGCAATTGCTGAGAAAGTAAAAAATGATTGGGCGAAAATCGGCGCTAAGGTCGAAGTTACTATTTTTGAAACCGGAAACTTGAACCAAAATATCATCCGCCCTCGAAAATATGATGCACTGTTATTTGGAGAAATCGTAGGGCGTGACCATGATCTGTATCCGTTCTGGCATTCAAGTCAGCGCAATGATCCAGGCCTAAACATCGCTCTGTATGTAAATAGCAAAGTGGACAAACTACTTGAAGACGCGAGAACGACAACTGAAAGTACTGCGAGAGATGCTAAGCATATCGAGTTTGATACAGAGATAAAGAATGATGTACCTGTCGTGTTCCTCTATTCCCCAAGCTTTTTGTATGTAGTACCGAATACCGTAGAGAATGTTCATATTGGAAACCTGACCACAACCGGTGACCGATTTCTAACTGTAAACGAATGGTACATAGAAAAAAACAACGTATGGAAATTATTTACCAAATAATCATTATTATTAACTACTCACAATCGAATGAACGAAGATACACAGAAACCAAACGAAGCTCCCGTGGCGGCAACACCCATTGCCCCTTCGAGTGAAATTAGCGAGACATTGAGAGCAACAGCGCCGAGTACCCATCGAACACCACGGAAAAGTGGTGGCGGTAACTCTCGCATGGGCGGAAGTTTTGGAAACAGCAAACGCATGATGCCACGTCGAGGCTTGCCCGCTCCACGTCCCCGCTCAAACAATGACTCCATGGTCATCCCGCCCATTGGAGACAGCATCCGCATTATTCCACTCGGGGGAGTAGAGGAGGTTGGAAAGAACATGAGTGCGATTGAATATGGCAATGACATCATTGTCATGGATGCAGGGTTCCAATTCCGCGAAGATGACACTCCAGGAATCGACTACATCTTGCCGAACACCAAATACCTCGAAGAAAGAAAAGATCGCATCCGCGCAATCATTATTACCCATGGACACCTAGATCACATCGGCGGTATTCCTTATATCATGGACCGCATCGGCAATCCCCCACTTTATACTCGCGAGCTCACCAGCATCATGATTAAGAAGCGACAAGAGGAGTTTCCTCATCTCGCACCGCTTGATATTCGCATCGTTGAAAATAACGAGCGAATCACCCTCGGAAACCTCAAGGCTCGGTTCTTTGCCGTGAGTCACACCATTCCAGACTCGATGGGTATCGTCATTGAAACTCCGTACGGATGGATCGTAAACCCAGGAGACATCAAACTCGATCACAATGATGGAGTGGTGACCGCAGCGGAAGAAAAAGAATACTCAATCTTTAAAGACGCGAACGTCTTAGCTCTTATGATGGACTCAACAAACGTTGAGAACCCTGGCTTCTCTACTCCAGAGCGCGTCGTGAGAGAAAACCTTGATGAGATCATCAAGAACACTAAACGTCGCATGATTATCGGCACATTCGCCTCTCAGCTTGAGCGCGTGATTAGCATCATCGAGAGTGCAGAAAAGTACGGAAAAAAAGTTGTCGTTGAAGGACGCAGTATGAAAACGAACGTGGAAATAGCGATGCTCGTGAACAAGCTTACAGTCAAGAAAGGGACTATCATCACGTCAGAAGAGATGGAAAGCCTTCCGCCAGATAAGATCATTATTCTTGCAACTGGAGCTCAAGGAGACGAATTTGCAGCGCTCATGCGTATGTCAAACAAGAGTCACAAGTACATCAAGATCACACCGCGCGATACCATACTACTCTCTTCTTCTATCATTCCAGGAAATGAAAAGTCTGTTCAAAAACTAAAAGACAACCTCGCACGACAAGGTGCGAAGATTATTCACTACCGAACTTCTGATGTGTACATCCACTCAACAGGTCACGGAAACCGTGGTGAGCTCGAATGGCTCCATCGCAATATTAAGCCAAAATTTTTTATTCCGATTCATGGAAACCATTACATGCTCCGCGTGCACGAAGAGGTAGCGCAAGCACTCGGCATGGCTCCAGAAAATATCATTGTCCCTGACAATGGCATGTTGATTGAAATTCAGGATGAGGGTAAGAAAATTGTTAAGCTCAAAGAGACCGCGCCAAACGGCATGGTCATGGTAGACGGTTTCTCTATCGGAAATGTGCAGGAAGTGGTCATGCGTGACCGCAAAATGCTCGCGGAAGACGGCTTCCTCGTTATTGTGGCGAGTATCAACGTGAAAACTGGAAAGCTCCGAAAGTCCCCTGATATCATTTCTCGTGGATTCGTATACCTAAGGGAATCGCAGGACCTGCTCCAGCACACTCGTGTCATTATTAAAAAGACGATTGAAAAGAGCACTGCCGGCATGAATCCGATAAACTTCGATTTTGTAAAAGCTAATGTCGCAGATGAAATTGGAAAATTCCTCTATCAAAAGACTGCAAAACGTCCGATTGTCATCCCTGTTGTTCTTGGAGTATAACTACTTTACAAACAAAAACACCGAAGCAGAGCTTCGGTGTTTTTGTTTGTTTGTAAAAAGTTTTGCGTTGATTTGTTGAGTATTTCTGATACGCTCACTCGTATGAAACACTTTTTAGGCGCAATGATTCTTTTCTTTTCTACCCCCTCCTCTTTCCTTTTCGCATCGGATATTATCACACTCAACTTTCCCTACACGACAATCGCAAAAGGTCAGACGATTTCAATGACTTGGACTGAACAAGATTCTGACGCTACCGCCTACACTGTGCACCTTCTTGGTGGCAGTCTCGGACAAAACAAACGAACTATTGGATTGCTCGACACAGATACGGTAGATTCGTTTAGCTGGGCTGTACCAAGCGATCTTGAAATTGGAAGTGGCTATCAAATACAATTTGTGGGTGCGGGTACCGCAGGAGACACGACGAATCTATTTTCAATCACTGGCCCAAGCACCCAAACTCAAACAACTCAATCAACCACTACCCCACCGACCACAACGATGCTCAGTAATACTGATTTGCAGAAAAATACTCCCGCCCAAACAACTGTCGTACAAAAAACAATTGCTCCAAGCACTGCAACTATCACGAGCAGTATGTCGAGCATAGTGAGCACGTGTGTGGCCATCACAAAAGATTTATCTTTTCGCTCAAAAGATACTGCCACTTCTAAATCCGTATATCAGCTCCAACGCTTTCTTGAAACAAACGGGTATTTACGCATTAAACCGACTGGATACTATGGTCTCTTCACAAAAGAAGCAACAAAAGCATTTCAAAATGAATATTTTATTAATCCAACGGGAAAAACAGGTCCAATAACACGAGCGAAGATACGAGCCCTGACCTGTAAGTAATAGTTTTTTGTTATACTATCTTCCATGGATAAAATCTTTGCGTATGCAAAAAAAAGAGAAGCGTTAGGACATGTCTATGGCGCAAACATCATTCTCTCAATCCACTTCTTTTTAATTATTTATATCAACTCCTCAGCACTCGGGCGTTACTTTTCAGCGGGCACTGTGGGTCTGCTCTACGGAGTAGGATCATTTCTTGGATTATTCCTGTTTATCACAGCTCCGATTCTCATACGAAAGCATAGCGCTTACTCATACCTGTTTACGGTCGCTATTCTTGAATGCGCAGTTGTGATTGGAATTGCGCAGACTGCGGTCCCCTTTTTCATTGCTTTCTTTTTTATTCTTCACTGCGCACTTGTGCCGATGATCCTCTACTGTCTTGATGTCTACCTCGAAGATGCCACGAAAGTTGAAAATGAGACAGGAAGTATCCGTGGAGTATATCTAACAATCACGAATGTCATCCTCGTGTTGTCCCCCCTCTGTATGGGATTTCTTATGAAACAGTTTTCCTTTGAAAGTGTGTATTTCTTTTCTGGACTTGCGTTGCTCCCCCTCATTCTTCTTATTCAAATGTATCTTAAAGACCGAGAACCAGAGGCACCAAAAAGGACATCGATTGGAAAGAGTATTTCCCTCGCACTCAAACATCCTGATATCAAGTACAGCATTCTCGCGCAATTTATCTTGCAGTTTTTTTATGCATGGGTGGTTATCTATCTTCCCCTCTACCTCATCAATGAAGTAGGGTTTGACTGGAACACACTCGGATACCTCTTTACTATTATGCTTCTGCCATTTATGCTTTTTGAAATTCCTGTGGGATGGCTTGCTGATAGAAAATTTGGGGAAAAAGAATTTATGATATTTGGATTTTTGTCTATGGCAATTGCTGCGGCATCACTTACCATTCCCTTTGAAAAACACTTTATTACCTGGGCGATACTCCTCTTCTTCTCTCGCTTTGGCGCAAGCTTTGCCGAGATCACCACAGAAAGTTATTTCTTTAAACATGTAAAGTCAGACGACAGCGACCTCATTAGCCTCTTTCGAATGACAAGGCCTGCTGCATATATTCTTGCACCACTTATTGCCACCATAGCACTTTCGATTGTACCCTTTAGAGCAACGTTTTGGATCCTTGGATGCATTATTCTATTCGGCGCAGTCTTTGCATTTCAGATCAAGGACACGAAGTAGTAGAGTTTAAAGTTGTCAGTAAAATACCATTAAAAAAACAAAACAAAAACGGCGCAAGCCGTTTTTGTTTTGTTGAGATCACCAACAACTTAAAACTGTATTACTTGAGACTTCTCTTTACGCCTTTTTAACCTTCTTGATTTCAGCCTGGAACGCTCTCCAGTGTTTCTTCAGATCTTTACCGAGTGAATCAACTTCAGCAAGGTCAACGTTTTTGAGCGCTTTGTATTTTCCGAGTACAGAATCGACAGTGGTTTCATATTGTGCCTGTGATGCGTGCTCAACTTTCTCGAGTTTTTCGAGTATCTCTCCCTTTGCTTTTACTGTCCAACCCTTTATCTTCTTGCGATTCTTTACAGCGTCTTTTGAGCCATAGAGAAAATATACACCGGCGATAGCTGCAACAATTCCTGCGGTCGCGGCAACCTTAGCTCCGGTATTATCTTTTTTTGCTGATGGGGTTTTTTTCATACATGAATGCAAATAACATGAATAATACTATTTTGCTTTTTTACTCTTTTTGCGAGAAAAAAAAGACTGTATGACAGCGAGAAACCCGAATCCTTTCTTTTTTGCTTCCTCCCGAATATCTCCGATATCATCGAGGATTGCCGTCCCTTCTGCTCGCGCTCTTGTGGAAAGCTCTTTTGCATCTTTCAAAATCGAAATGACATAGAACATGGCAACCACAAGTACGACCGAGACCGCAACAACTGCAATCGTGGTCGCAAAAAAGAACACTTCAGATTTCATGATTTCAGTCATACCTATAGTATACACGCTGTTACTGAGTAAATGAAACGGGGATAGTGAAGGATTTATCGCGGCTCTCTTCACCTGATGGATTATCGTTATGGAACACAATAGAACCAGTTCGGGCACTTTTCGTAAAAAAAATATCGACTACAAATGGCACAGGGGTTTCTGTCATCCATGAACCCTGCGCTTCTGCAATGCCATAGCCCACATCTTCCCCTTTGTTGTCACGCACATATACAGGAAATGATCCTTCAAAATACCATGACCCTTTCGCTTTGCCAGTGACACGGAGTGGGATTTTTACTGTACTACCCGCCTTTAGTCCATCAACACTGATTTGACTACTGTCACTATTTTGATAACTCTCTTTAGATATTTGTTTTGTATCACTGATCACGTTACCCGCTATATTCGTAGGCGCATCTGCACTGTGACTCGCAAAATAAAAATGAGAAATACCAAAATAAGAAATAATAAACAAGAAAATAAAAAGAATAAGTTTAGCCATGATTATTTCAAAAGCTTATTTAACACTGGATATACTCTCTGTGCAATTTTAGCATATCCCGCATCGTTTGGATGAATCGCATCTGACATGAGATTGCTATTCCCATACAGGCCTGAGAGGACATTGGAGACGTACCCTACCTGCATTTCAGATGCGAGTTTTTCAAACGAACTCTCAAACTGGTCGGTTAGTGGTCCACCCCGCACACCAAGCAGTATCACCACGGCTCCTGTATTTTGAATCTCTGTGATAATAGTACGGAGGTTTGCGAATGTTTGCACTTTGGGCACTTTTCTTAAATAATCATTACCTCCAAGGAGGACCAGTACTACTTTGGGGTGGGGATTTTCTGCGAGCATTTGTGGGAGGCGTGCTAATCCATCTGCAGTTGTGTCACCAGAGCGACCGTAATTTTTAATTGGCTCACGGGTGAGCGCCGAGAGTTGCCCGAAAAATCCAGTGCCAGAGCTTGATCCAACTCCTACGACCAGACTATCACCGAAAACAATAATACCGTCTCCCTGTGAAGGGTAATTTTTTACCGCGGGTTTTTTCATACCAAAAAATACAAAAACGATCACGACGACTCCGACAATGCACACTCCCAAAATTATTTTTATATTTGGTTGCATCGTGCTTTTATCTCACCTCGATAAATTTATCCACAAGTACTTGGTAGATACCTCCGAGTGCGAGAAGGATAAGTCCGTACCAGAGCACTCCACCAATGTAGGGAATGTAATCAAGCAGTGTCGCCAGACAGACACCAAGGAGAATGGTTTTCCATGAGACAACAATTGATTCAGCTGGATGAAACACTTTGTAGACAACACTTCCTAAAACAATTGGTGCATAGACAAGTGATAGCAGTAGTCCAATACCAAACAAGACAAGTGCAAACAGTGAAAATGGAATAGCAATAAATGTCAGTGTGGCAACGAGCGCAGCTACCGGAACGCCGAGCACAAGAAGGAATCCGCGAAGCAGGCTCTTCCAATGTTCAGTAATTGAAACTACCACGAAACGAGTAGACACTTTTCGCAGTATGCCATGCGCAACGAGCGCTGAGAGGAGAAAGATTGCAAATTTAATAATAGCCAGTGTGCCCCAGAGAGTCGGGAGGAACTGCTCCGCACGAGTGCGAGTATTGATTTGAGTGTAATTTGTTTGCCCGATTATTCTTCCTCCCGATTGAATAGTAATCGGCTCCGATGCGGAGTAGGAGAGATTGCCTTTGATTATACCGAGAGGCCCGAGGGTAATATGGTTTGCCAAAATCTTTGCGTCACCTTCTATCTCGCCATTTATATACAAGTCTCCCACTGCAACATGTGCATCACGAAGCACTTTTCCTTGAAAATCCACATTGCCCGCTGCGATAAGCAGATCTCCATTGATGGTAGCCTTTGGAAGAATATCTACGTTCCATCCAGCAATCGCTGCATCCTTTCCAATTCCACTTGAAAGATAAACCTGTCGAGCAAAAACTCGAAGTGATCTCTTAACAGCGCTTAGCACATGGACAGTATTACCCACCACAAGAGCATCTTCAGAAATCGTATCACCACCTAAAAAGACTGAGTACCCAGCCGTTACCAGGTCTCCAAACACATTTCCCGCTATGGTCGTATTCCCACCGAGCGCATATAAATCCCCAGTTGTGGTCGCATTTTTACCGAGGGTATAGTCTTCTCCATATTGAAATGTGGCAGCCGAAACTGGAGCAAAAACCGCTAATATGCTGAGAATAAGGGCTATTTTCGTCATTTTTGCTTTCATGGTGCTTAGTATACTCCCGCGCTCGAAAAAGCTCTAGTAGAAGGATTTTAAGTAATTAGTGTTAAGTGAAATGCAAAAAAATAAAGAGTAAGCACCCCCACTGAATTCCGATTCCAGTATGTTTTCGTTTTATCAACTCAAAACTTCCCAATTACATCACTAGGATAAATACTTTTTTTAAATAATTACCCCATTACAAAGAACAGGCACACATCTATAATGTTGGCGTGCAATTTGATACACTTAGAGGAGAAACATGTTCCTTAACCACGGGGGGTCTATGCAACACCAGTCGCACGAAATTATCTGGTCTGTTGATGGGAACCCCGTATCAGCAACAATCAAAACACCTTTTGGCACATACGAAAACCTGCTGACAACTGATGACATCCTAACGGCATTCATCACGATTTGTGAAACCATTACCTGCTCTATAGCTGAAGTTCAAGCAACAATTCAGCAGATTGAGAGAGCTCTAGCGCAGGAACAGTACAACACATTAAACTCTATTCCTCACTAATATCAATCAGTAAAAGCCCTACGCTAAACATCGTGCAGGGCTTGCTTTTTTATAATAAAGTGATATAAAGCTTTAAGAAGTGAGAGCAATTTTATAAAAGCGAGACGCACTTTTTACCGGAGCAATTTGAGATGAAAGAATTTGAGCCAGACTACCCGGTTCTTAGGGTACAAACCAATCTTGAAAAACCTTCCGGACACATCATGACTAGTCCGAAAGTTCGAACAAAAGAGTTTTTCTGCATTTTCCAAGGGACGCTTTTTGCTCTCGTTGAATTCAAGGAAAAAAGAATCGACGGAATGGGTCTTCGTAGGGTACTTCGAGCCCTTACGAATTGCAAGTTGCCTGAGATTATTGATCAAACGTATGAGACGCTCGATCGAGCCATTCGGGATTGCGACCGACAAATAATCGTGGTTGTCTCTGGAAATGAGAATACGGAACGTAGGTCAATAATTCCAATGACTGGTAACATAATGGTTTCATGAGAAAAAGACCTCTTCGCTGCATCTGCGTTGAGGTCTTGCTTTTTTATTTAAATACGATATAATAGGTAGTGAACTGAACATTCGACCCAAGAAGTGAGGCAACAAATGCACAGATGGGAAGATGAGGAGAGGGATAAGATCAAACTCGTAAGAGACAGGCCCATTAACCAACTCCCAAAGAAGGAAGCTTGGTACCACAGAATGATGAGCTGGATAAAGAACGTCTTCTTTCCAGATCCACCAGCAGGTGGAGGAAATATCTGGAAGTAATACAGAAGAACAATTGCCCCTACGCTAAGTATCGCGTTGGGGGTGTTTTTTATACTTGAATTAAATGTGTTTTTTCAGTATGGTGTCAGGGCTAGTTTTAAGTTGTTATCGGTAGGTTATTAGGAGTTACCAACACATTGCGGGATCGTCTAATGGTAGGACATTTGCCTCTGAAGCAGAGTATCTTGGTTCGAGCCCAAGTCCCGCAGCAAAAAAATCGCGAAGCTATTTTTCGCAGGAAGAGGTGCTGGGAGCACTTCGCCTTGGGCTCGAAAAGCTTTTGAGGCTAAAATTGATTTTATAAATTTTAGCCAAAAGGTATACTGATTCTGTAAGAACCGAGACCCCAAGTCCCGAATCAATTGACTTTCTAAATATTTAATATAGTTTTCATTGCAGAATGCAATTTAGCTAAAAACTTCTAACGGAGAAACTTGCATGTCGAAAAATAAGGCAGTGCCCTCCGTCTTTCTCATTTTTCTAGAGAGAGACGGCACGATTACGTTGCTTCGTCGAAACAACACAGGGCATATGGATGGGAAGCTTGGCTTACCATCAGGAAAAATTGAGGAAGGTGAGTTGCCAGAAGAAGCGGCAGTCCGAGAAGGACTAGAAGAGGTTGGCGTGGTGATTCAACAAAACAACCTTGAACTTGTTCATTTGCAGTATCACTCACAAACGCCCAATCTTGGCGGCGACTATGTCAACTTCTACTTTTTGGTTCGACATTGGGTAGGTAAGTTGATAAATAACGAGCCAGGTATGTGTAGTGAGTTGATTAAAGTTAACCTCAATTTCAATAATCTTCCTTTAGACATGATTCCATACGTCGCAAAGGCATTACCTCATTGCAAGTCGGACACGATTGTTTACAGCACCCACATCACCCGATTGTAATCGGGTGGTGTTTTTTTAAAAAAACGTTTCAACTCTATACCACACAGCCAGCGAAAAATACCGTAGGTAGTTTTTCTGTGGAAAAAAGCAAATGATTTTGCTTATAGATTGAACTCAAAGCCCGGTTGAGCATTTTCTGAGCTTTGAAAAGGTGTAAGGAAAATCCAAACAGGCTACTGGTTCTGTAAGAACCGAGATCCCAAGCCTGGAAAGTCCGAAAGAGCAGGTTTAACTGGTCCAGAATTTATAGTCAGATAATTATATTTTATCCACTGAAAATGAGAGCACAAGATCTTGAATCGATAAATATTACATTAGAAGAATTATCTAAACAAAAAGCGGATATTGCTCATATTCAGAATGTTTTTACGATTTTAAGGTATAAAAAAGGGACGAGTGATTTTATAAAAGAGATTGGGCATTTTATTAATCATCAAGATAAGAATCAAGGGCAAATATATGATATTGCTTTGGATTTTATAAGAAACATAGTTAATTTAAAAAATGGAAACGGCGGTGTAATATGTTCAATACCATTACTTATTACTCAAACAGAACTACTTAGACAATTTATAGCCAGCCTGCTACACCTTCATTTTGAAAAAACAGTAATTTCAAAAATTGATAATTCTAGTTACCTGCTTATGAAAAGTGTTATAGAAATATTGTGTGATAGAACTTTATTAATTAATAGATCTCTATTGATTTATAAAGATGACATTGAGAGGTGCGAACTTAAGTTATTAAATGAAGGGGTAGTAAAATTGAGAATTAAATTTTTCTTTAAACAAAACAGTAACGAAACTTCTTTTGGTGGTCCTAATGGAATCACTTATGGTCCCCATTTTTTTGTTGAAGCCGATTTAATCAGAGCTATACCTGATGGGTTAGAAAATAATTATTTAAATTCAATTGTCTTTGGTCATGAAAATAACCTTCATGACACATCGATTTGATGTCAGGATATAAACGGGGCAGCGACAATAAAACGATGCTGTGGTTGCTACTTTTAAACTTATGCTTGCCATCCGAGTTTCGGCACGCTCGGGAAATTGATTAATTGTCCCCCTACTCTTTCCCCCCCCCAATTATTTAACTTGGTCCCATGATATAGCCCTGAACAACAAAATCAGTAAATTCCTCAAAAACTCAGAAATAGGTTACAATTGCGTGAGACCTTTCATAAGGAGAAACAAATGTCCTTACCAATACCAAAAACTGTGCCCGAGTTAGGCTTCTACTACCACTACAAGCATAACCCGACAGGTGCTGTAAACAATTACGCTTATGAGGTGCTCGGCGTCGGCTTTCACACTGAGGACGATGTGCGCCCCGGTGAGGAGCATTTTCTCGTGTATCGTCCTTTATATGAATCTTCGGTATACAAGGCTTCAAAAGAGCTTGGTATCGCCTGCTTTGACAATCGTCCGCTTACAATGTGGATGGAAGATGTAGAGAAGGATGGAAAAAAGTTCCCCCGTTTCAAGAAAATCACAGATCTCGCAATTATCACGGAGCTCCAGAATATCAGTAGAAATATGTATGCTTAGTCACCGAGGGCAAGAACCGAAGAATGTGAGACCGTGAGTTCGACTTCCCCGAACCAAACCACCCCGGAGGGGTGGTTTTACTTTTGTGGTATAATTTTTCTCTACCAGTTAAGTGTAATATATGAAAAAGATTCAGAACAGTGCGGCTTTGTTTTTTATCGCAGGTGTATTTGTAATCGGGATTATTTCAATTCTTGGCATCTGGGATGTATTTGGAACTGATGTAATCAATAAATCATTTCAAACGATTGGACTCCTTGCGGTGGTATCAATCGTTGCGATGGTTGCAGGGAAATTCGTTGACTCTAGCGCTAGCGCTGACGCGGAGCCCGTAAATCCAATTTTTAACACCGTCCGCCACATGAGCATCACCTTGCTCATTATTTCTGTCGTGGTGCTCGCACTCCTTGGTGTTATGGCAATCTGGGAGGTACTCTCAAGTGATGTCATCCAGAAAGCAATCGCCTCTATCGCCGTTGTCGCCTTCACCTCATTTGTTACCGTCATTACCTGTCTCGACCGAGAAAACCACAAGTTACTCCAGAAAAAAGATGGAACGACACGCTCCGGAGGCACTTTTTTCTTCTATTTCCTTATCCTTGGATGGGCTATCTGGGCATTTTTAAGTAGTCTTCTGAATGCAGGAAATTGGTAATACGTTGACAACACCCCTGACAAAGTAATTGCCCTATGGTATACTGTTTCTCATATAAGATAGTTAAGAATATAATACAAAAATTATGGCAAAACCTAATTCAGCATTCATGAAACCTATGACCCTCAGTCCTGAGCTCGAGGCAGTAGTTGGGAAAGGACCGATCCCTCGATCTGAGGTGGTCAAAAAGCTTTGGGAATACATCAAGAAGCATGATCTTCAAGACCCAAAGAACAAGCGTGACATTATTGCTGATGAGAAACTTACCGCGGTATTTAAGAAGCCAAAGGTAAACATGTTTGAAATGACCAAGATCGTATCAGGTCACCTCTCATAACTTCTTCTCCTCTAAAAAACAAAAACGCCTCATTGGGCGTTTTTGTTTTATGTGAATTGAATATCATACAGACTCCGCGCTATACTACAGTAGGTATGAACCCGAACAGCGACTTGAAAAAACATCTCTCCAGGGATCTCTTTTGGTTTATCGTCAGCATTCTTGTTGCGATCCTTATTGTACGCAGTGGCATTATCACCCATGTCTTGGCGGGAAGTGCCCAAGGCAGACTCCTCGGAAGTTTCATTGCGGGACTTTTCTTCACCTCACTCTTCAGTATTGCGCCAGCGAGCATTGCGCTCGTCACACTTGCAAAAACCACTTCGATTGTCGACGTAGCACTTGCGGGAGCACTTGGGGCAATGCTGGGCGACCTACTTATCTTTCAATTTATTAAAAGCAATCTAACCGATGACCTCAATGAAATAGCGTTGCTCCCCCGTTACAGAAAAATGAAGCGACTATTTTCTATTCGTCTGCTTCGCATCCTCCGACCGTTTATTGGTGCGATTGTCATCATCTCTCCGCTTCCCGATGAAATCGGACTTGCACTTCTTGGATTTTCAAAAATCCCCACCATCATCATGCTCCCCTTGACGTTTATTCTCAACTTCTTTGGTATCCTCCTCATTTGTTATACTGCAGGGCTTCTCTAACGCAAGATCATTGTTCTCGCATTTTTTTCTTTCTTCGACTACAATAGAGCACTGGATGGTCGCCTATTCGAAGGAAAACCTAATAGCTGACGTAGCCGAGGCAAAACTTCTCCAAAAGAAGCACGGTACAAGTTATTATTTCGCCACCGCGTTCATGCCTGCACGTCTCCGTGACGCCACCTATACCCTCTATGCATTCTTCCGTGTCCCCGACGAGATTGTGGACAGTAGTGCGGGGAAAACTCTTTTCGAAGTTACCGAGAAGCTCAATGCATGGGATCGTGACTGGAAACTCGCCTACGATGGTGCGCAATCTACTGACCCGATTCTTCGTGCTGCTGCATATGTATTTCACACGTACAAAATCCCATTCAGCCTGAGTGAGGATTTCCTTTCTGCAATGATGCAGGATACCAAGAAAGCAGGGTATGCACACTATGCTGAGCTCGAGCAATATATGTATGGATCAGCGGGGGTTGTGGGGATCATGATGTCGTACATTATTGGATTTAAAAATGAGCATACGCTCATCTATGCGAAGAAACTTGGCGAAGCAATGCAAATGACAAACTTCCTTCGAGATATTGGAGAGGACTATCGAGACAGAGGAAGAATCTATATGCCACAAGACGAACTAGCGAGGTTTGGCATCACTGATGAGATACAAACAGGAATAGCAACAAATAAGTGGAAAGAGTTTATGAAATTTCAAATCGCACGTACACGAAAACTCTATAAAGAATCTGAGCCTGGTATCAAAGAGCTTGATCGTGGAGGACAGCTCGCGGTGAAGCTCGCGTCAGTACTCTATTGCAGAATCCTCAATAAAATTGAAGAAGCGGGGTACGATTGTCTAAATCAGAGAGTCCGCACGAGCTTCCCTGAGAAGCTCCAGATTGCATTACCAACCAGCATTCGTCACATCACCACACTATGAGTAAAAAAATTATCATTATCGGCGGAGGTATTGGAGGACTGGGGACTGCAATGCTTTTTAGTAAAAAGGGATATGACGTCACCATCATAGAAAAAAATGCTCATCTCGGGGGAAGGGCAAACATTTTTAGCGAGAAAGGCTTTACTTTCGATATGGGACCGTCCTGGTATATGATGCCGGATATTTTTGCAGATTTTTTCAAGCTCGTTGGCGAAGATATTTCGCAGCACCTCACTCTCGAAAGACTCTCCCCTTCCTATCGCGTATTCCTCCAGAGTGAAGCTGGAAAGCATTATGACTTCTACTCTGACATGGAGAAAAATAAAGCGACATTCGAGTCACTCGAGCCTGGCTCTGGCAAAAAACTCGAGGAGCATCTAGCCCGCGGCGGGTTTCAATACGAAATTTCAAAAAAAGAGTTTATGTACAAAAACTATGACTCTATCTTTGACTTCATCAATAAGCGCGTAATGACGGAAGGTAGGAAGCTTCCAATATTCAAAAGCATGAGCAGTATTGTAAATGGTACATTTAATAATGAGCTCCTTCAAAAAGTCCTTCAATATCAAACCGTACTTCTTGGCACCTCTCCGTACAATACTCCTGGTATATATTCACTCATGAACTATGTCGACTTCGTCGATGGTGTCTGGTACCCAAAAGGCGGTATTTATGAGCTCATCAAAGCGCTCGTGAAGATTGCAGAAAAAAACAGAGTGAAGTTTATGACAAATAGCCCTGTATCAAGCATTATCGTGGAAAACGGAAATGCAGTGGGAATAACACTTGCGGATGGTACAGAAATGCGCGCTGATTACGTCATTTCAAACGCGGACTATGAGCACACAGAAATGAAACTCCTCGAGCCAAAATATCGCGAGCACTCAGCACAGTACTGGGACAAGCGAATACTCGCACCATCTGCATTTATTATGTACCTTGGTGTCGATGGAAAAGCACCGAGCCTGACCCATCACAACCTTCTCTTTTCAGCTGACTGGAAAAAGAACTTTTATGAAATATTCGATGAGGTACAATGGCCATCATCCCCTTCTATTTACGTATCAAAGCCATCAGAAACTGATTCTACAGTTGCCCCACTAGGTACTGAAAATATGTTTGTCCTGGTACCTATCGGATCCGGACTTACTTACACCGATGAAGAAATGAAAAACTATGGAGATAAAGTGCTTGATATTATTGAAAAGACTATGATGGTAGGAGGCTTGAAGAGTCGTATTCTGTATCGACGCGACTACTGCGTAAAAGATTTTCAAAAAGATTACAACAGCTTCAAAGGCACCGCATTAGGTCCTGCCCATACCTTAATGCAGACTGCGTTTTTCCGTCCGAATAATATTAGTAAAAAAGTAAAGAATCTTTATTTTGTGGGTGCATACACAAACCCTGGCATTGGTATGCCAGTGTGCCTAATCTCAGCTGAGCTTGTGTATAAGCGCATTGAAGGTATTACTGACCCCGGACCACTTACAACTCTATAGAAAAAATAGCCTGGTCGACTGCGTCGTCCAGGCTATTTTTCTCTATGTTTGAAGGTAAACTGCGTCAAATAAAAATTACCAGTAGTTTGTGTAGCGGAGAATTGTGAAAAATATAATCATTCCTGCAAAGCCATTGAGGTAGGGGAAATAGGTATATAGTTTGAGGAGAGCCTCATCTGTCTTAGTACGGAGTGATACAAGCATGAGTGAGACATATACGAGACCGAGGACGAGTGATACTACTCCAAAATACTGGAACGTGAGAATTGCAGACAAGGCGTAGAGTGCAAGGCACAGCAAAATGGTATATTTTTTTCCAAACATTGTTGCTATCGTTTTGAGCCCTGCACCGCTATCTGCACTGATGTCGGGGACCGCAGAATATGCATGCATGGCAATTGCCCAAGACATCCCCGCAAGAAGTGGCAGAAGAGGAAATCCCACTCCCCCAACGAGGTAGTAGCCAAATGCTCCGGTGGCTACATAGTGACCCGCACTAAACACACTATCGAAAAATGGCCTCGCTTTTGCGCGAATCGGTTTAGCAGAATAAAATCCTGCAAAGAAAAGGAATGCGAACATCGAAAGGATTGCCCCAGTATTTCGAAGTGGAAGGAATAGAAGAAATGGAACCACGGAACAAATGATCCAGATCCACAAAGTGTTCCATTCCTCGGGACGCACAAGCGCCTCGTACTCTACCTTTCGAGGATTCTGCAAATCGGTCTCATAGTCGAACATATCATTGATGCCGTAAATGTAGAGATTAGCAGAGAAAAGGAAGAAGAGGGCAAACACAAATACACGGATATCAAGGAGCGATACAAGTGACGCCGCTCCAGCAAAAACACCATACGCAAAAGGACCTAGTTCGTACACCCAGAAACGGTATCTACTAATCGTTATAATTCTTTGCAGTGTCATCTTTTAAGTATACCTATCGTTTTACTTAAATCTAGATTGCCATTCAAGTCTAAATTTTCTACAATTACTCCATGAATATTACCCATTGGATCATATCGGCATTATCAATCATGGTTGCAGCGTATCTTGTGCCCGGCGTCCACGTTACCTTTATTGGCTCCCTTGTCTTGGCAGTTGTGTGGGCGCTTATCAATGTGTTTATTAAGCCAGTCATTAGCATCCTGACATTCCCGATTACTATCGTGACACTCGGACTCTTCTCTCTCGTCATTAATGCCCTCCTTATTATTCTCGCAGGGAAAATTGTTCCTGATTTTGCTGTCTCGGGATTTTGGCCAGCGTTCTTATTTGCTATCGTACTCTCGATTATCAACGCACTCTTTGGTGTGAGATACAAGAAGGACTAGCATTTTCACTGTTTCACTTTCAAAAAACACCGACAACCATGTGGTCGGTGTTTTTTGAATTTTGCTTGCCATAAATTGCTAGATTATTTAATGGTTAACCTTTGTCACTCCAGCCCATCAAGAATGTCGTCTCGTATGGTTAGCTGTGCAATTTGTTGACAAAATAATTAATTAATACTATACTAGTATCTCAAATATTCTCATGCTTTCGTTTTTGAAACTAACCATTTAAAAACTCTTTCGGAAACGACGAAGGCCAAAAGAGCCTCTCTGCGCGCGGGAAAGATTTGCACAAACCCTATATGTATCAAAAACGATCATTTGGCGCGTCACCACGAAGTGGAGCCCCGTCACGACCAGGCTTTTCAAGATCTGGCGGAACAAGCAGTAGTAGACCGGCAAGAGCTCCTTATACTGCAGGAACAGCATCACGAGCGCCGTATAAAGCAGGATCTGCACAAAGCAGGCCTGCAAGACCAAGCTTTGGAGCAGGAAGCACTGGAAGCCGTTTTTCACCTTCCCGCCCACCGTTTCGTGGTGGACGCTCTAGTGGTGGATCACGTCCATTTTCAGGTGGGAGCCGTCCCCCATTTCGCCGAAGTAGCGGTAATCGAGGAAATAGTCAGAAACTCGATATAAGCACCTTCATCAATAAGGCCGTTGTTGTCGAGGAAACAGAACAGCGCTTTATGCCTGAGCACAATTTCGCAGACTTTGCGATTGATGAACGTCTCAAGGCAAACATTATCAAGAAAGGATATGTAGCTCCAACCCCGATTCAAGACCGCATTATTCCTCATATCTTGCATGGTAAAGATGTCGTAGGTATTGCAAACACCGGTACCGGGAAAACTGCAGCTTTTCTCATTCCACTTATTCACAAAATTTTACTAAACCCAAAAGAGAACGTACTCATCGTAGTACCGACTCGTGAGCTCGCAATCCAGATTGAGCAAGAGCTCAAAGGATTTACGCCACTTCTCGGAATGTTTTCAGTCTGCTGTGTGGGAGGAACACCGATTGGTCCACAAATGAGACAGCTCAAGTACCGAAATCAATTCGTGATTGGAACCCCAGGCCGAATCAAAGACCTTATTGAGCGCCGTAGCCTCGATCTTTCTACCACAAAGACTGTGGTGCTCGATGAAGCTGATCGAATGCTCGATATGGGATTCATTGCTGACATGCGATACCTCATGTCAAAAATGTCATCTGATCGTCATACCCTCTTTTTCTCTGCGACTATGTCAAAGGAAATCGAGCTCCTCATCAACGACTTCCTCAAAGAGCCAGTGTCTATATCAGTAAAGACCCGTGACACATCCAAAAATATTGACCAAGATATTGTAAAAATGAAAGCCGGCCAAGACAAGCTCATGGCTCTTCGCGACCTCCTTGCAACTCCTGATTTCGACAAAGTGCTCATCTTTGGACGCACAAAGCACGGTGTTGAAAAACTTTCTCAAAACTTAGTGAAGATGGGGTTTAAAGCTGAGTCTATTCATGGAAACAAAAGTCATGGACAACGTCAGCGTGCATTAAATGCGTTTAAAGATGGTAAGGTCCAAGTACTTGTTGCGACAGACGTTGCAGCTCGCGGACTCGACATTGCAAACGTATCTCACGTGATCAACTATGACATTCCTGCTACCTACGAAGACTACGTACATCGCATCGGACGAACAGGCCGTGGAAACGCATCCGGAAGGGCGCTGACGTTTGTAGACTAGGGAAAACAGTGTTAAGTTGTGAGCTTTAAGTTTTAAGTGGAACTCAGAAATAAAAACAATCAAAAAACATCTCGCCTTACGGCGAGATGTTTTTTGATTGTTTTTCTATTTCCTGTTTCCTTTTACCTATTTTTTTTCGAGCCATCCATTTCCCCCGTCCCCTATCCTTCGATGCTTTGATAAAAGCAGTAAAGAGTGGATGAGGTGAAAGTGGACGAGCTTTAAACTCTGGGTGAAATAGCGTGGCAAGAAAAAATGGATGAACTTTTTTTGGCAATTCTACGATTTCACAAAGCAGTCCGTCTGCTGATTTCCCAGAGAACACTAAACCGCTGGATTCAAACTTCTGGATAAATAGTGGATTTACTTCATAGCGATGCCGGTGACGTTCAGATACTACTTCTTTTTCGTATGCAGAGCGGGCAATACTTCCTTTCGTCAAATATGCTGGGTATGCGCCAAGACGCATCGTACCTCCATAATTATTACTGTGGAGGAGATGTTTTTGATCAGGCATGATATTAATCACCGGATATTTTGTTTTTGGATTCACCTCAACAGTATGCGCGTCCGCAAGCCTGAGCACATTTCTCGCATATTCGATGATCGCAAGTTGCATACCGTAACACAAGCCAAAATATGGAATCTTCCTTGTCCGAACATGTGAAATAGCCGAAATAATCCCCTCAGCTCCTGAGGTTCCAAATCCACCTGGGACAATCACTCCGTCAAACTCTGACAGGAAGGAAGGCGACAATTTTTTTGTCTCAAAATCTTTTGCATTTACACACGTAAGCTTTGGTTTAACTCCAAGTTGGTATGATGAAAACTTGAGCGCCTCAAGCACCGAAATGTAAACATCAGATAGGACAAAATCTCCTGAATCAAAATATTTACCTACAATAGCTATATTTATCAACCTCTTAGCCCGCCTGGTCTTGGCGACAAATGCAGACCATGCTTTTAAGTTCGTAGATTTTTTGTTTTTTATGCAGAGCACTTTACATAAAATCTCACCGAGCTTGTCTTTCTCAAAATTGATTGGTACATCATAAATACTTTCAACATCTGGCGCAGAAATAACATGCCCGTGGGGAAGGTTGCAGAAGATTGCAATCTTTTCTTTACGTTTTTCGTCGAGGGCTCGTTCACTACGAGCGATAATGACATCGGCTTGCACACCAGCGCTATTTAACGTGCGTGACGCATACTGTGTCGGCTTTGTTTTCATTTCTCCAATCTTAGATGGTATAGGCACATAAGAAACCATGACAATAGCCACATCGCCTGGATGTTTACTCTTCAGCATTCTCGCAGCTTCAAGAAAAATAATATTTTGATACTCCCCCACTGTTCCGCCTATCTCAACCACGGTGACATCCGCATTCGCTTCCTCTGCGGCAGCTTTTATCCTGCGTATGACTTCAAGGGGAATATCGGGAACTACCTCCACATTCTTCCCCTTATATTCTAAATTTCGCTCCTTTCGAATGACCTCTTCGTACACTCGACCTGTGGTCATATAATTAACCCTCGATAAATCTGTATTAAGGAAGCGTTCATAATTGCCCATGTCCTGATCTGTCTCGTCTCCGTCATCAAGCACAAAAACCTCACCATGCTCCGTAGGATTCATAGTGCCAGCATCGATATTAATATATGGATCAATCTTGAGGGCAGTAACTCTGAGGGATTTTGCTTCGAGAATTTTTGCGATTGAAGAGGACGCGATACCTTTGCCAACACCTGACATTACTCCACCGACGACAAAGATATATTTCCTTCTCTTCATATTAGCAGTCTCTGAGGCACCAATTCATAATACTTATACTGTAAGGTATTTTCGGACCGCAAGATAGCTTGACACTGCGCCAATAACAACGCCTGAAGCCATAATGACTAAGAATATTTGACCAAAGTTGTGAACGTAATAGTCAAAAATATTTATACCGATAAAAAAGTTTCGAGTCACTCCTCCAAGCCAATAGGTCACCGGATAGAAAACGATAAGCGTAAAAATGCCTGCCACTACACCATACATAGTACCTACCACCACAAACGGACCTCTTATGTAAAATGAACTTGCCCCTACGAGTCGCATAATAGAAATTTCCTCTCTCGATACGTAGATTGCTAAGCGAATAGTGTTGAGAGTGATAACAATTGAAAGGACGACAAGAATTGCGGTCAGAATAGAGCCGAGCTTCTTTGCTGAATTGATAATCTGGGTTAGCTTATCAATTGCTACTTTGTTTTGGTAGTAATTGACCTTGTCGACGATTGAGATACCTTCTTTTGAAAGGAGCTCGTTCCCTTGGAGGAACTGTGCGATACCTTCGTACTGGGAAGGGTCTTTGGCTTTAATATTTAAGGTTGCACCAAGGGGATTGTCCCTAAGCTCATCGAGTGCTTGTAAAGTAAGCTCATCGTTCTCACGAAGTTTTTTGAAATTTTCGAGCGCTTTCTCTCGAGATGTGTAGCTGACTGTCTCAACTTCTGGCAGACTCTTTAGAGTTTTTTCGACAGCGAGCACGTCTTCTTCTGAGGCCTTAGTGACGAAGTACACATTAATATCTACCTTGCTGCGAATCTCAGCGAGAGAAGCATTGAGAATTGCAGATACGAAAATGATTGAAGCAATAACTGAGAGTGTGATGATCATCACGAGCACGGACGAAAGTGACACGAATGCATTTCGTGAAAAGTTAAAGAAACCACTTCGTATTATTCTTTTAATGTTTACCCAGAGCATGATTGATTTTTACTGAACGAAGTGATTATAAAAATCATCACCCCGCCTTCATTTATTGTAATTGCTTCTTTAAACCAGACCACGAGGAGCGACACTTTTTAAATTTAGCTCACACGCAATAGCAAGTTTTTTGCTGTATAGGCTTCATAATACATTAACCCACAATTAATATCTATTTTTTTGTGCTCAGCCAACCTCCTTCGAAAATCATCAGTTGAGCCTACAAAAAACCTGTTATTGGGCGTGAGTCTATAAACATAATGCATTAAAGCGGGGCCATTAAAATTATAGTCATTTCACTCCTTAATTTTATATGATATACCTCCCCTCTTTATCATCACGCACCACCCTTCCATTTTCCATAGTGATAACCCTGCGCCCGAGTGAGTCGATAACCCCTTTGTTGTGAGTCGTTAAGATAACTGTAGTCCCTAAATCATTAATTTTTTTTAAAATCTGCACGATTTCATAGGTATTCACAGGATCCAGGTTCCCTGTCGGCTCATCAGCAATGATGATGTCAGGCTGATTGACGATAGCGCGGGCAATAGCGACACGCTGCTTTTCTCCCCCTGAAAGCTCGTGGGGGAAATTCCAAATCTTTTTCCCGAGACCTACGAGCTCAAGTACATGAGGCACGTCTGACTCAATCTCTGTGTCACCTCGCCCTGCAGCTTCCATACTAAAGGCGATGTTTTCATACACATTCTTATCTGAGAGGAGTCTGAAATCTTGAAACACAACTCCGATACGACGGCGATATTCTGGGACCTGATTGTGACGGAGTTTATGAATGTCAGTGGAGCCGAAGAATACCTTTCCTTCAGTAGGTTTATCCTCGCCGAGGATAAGCTTAATAAGGGTCGTTTTTCCTGCGCCAGAGTGGCCAACAATAGAAACAAACTCTTGGGGGTCAACAGCAAAGCTCACATTTTCGAGAGCAATTGATTCATCGGGATATACCTTTGAAACTTTATCAAAATAAATCATAAGGATGTTTGTGACAAAAAAGAATGACCGATATATCAGGACATTACCAATATGCTTTGAAGTATACCACAGTACACAGAACCCCTGTGAGTAGCTTTATACTACGATAGCATCTGCTCAGCCTCTATAAATTCCTCAATCTCACCCTCGAGGACCGCATCGATATTTGCAGTTTCCACATTGGTGCGATGGTCTTTGACCATCTTGTATGGGTGCATGACATAGGAACGGATCTGGTTGCCCCATTCAATTTGAGTGCTCTTTGAAATATACATACCCTTTTCTTTTGCAATCCGATCTTCTTCCATTCTCTTATAAATTTTACCGGTCAGAATTGCGAGAGCCTTTTCTTTATTCTGTGCCTGAGAACGCTCTGACGTGACATGTGCTGAAAGATTTGTGGGTATGTGCACTATGCGCACTGCAGTCTCGCGCTTGTTTACGTTTTGCCCACCCGGACCTCCCGAGCGCGAGAGCTCTACGCGGAGGTCAGTTTCGAGGATATCAATCACTCCCGTTTTTTCAAACTTTGGTATCACCTCGACGAGTGAAAATGAGGTGTGGCGGAGCTGTTTTGCATTAAATGGTGAGATGCGAACAAGGCGGTGAACTCCGGACTCATTTTTGAGTGTACCGTATACTCTCTTGCCGTGAATTTCAATGGTGACATTTCGGTATCCCCCATGATCATTCGTGTGCTCGTGAATGAGCGAGAATGACCAGTTTTTATTCTCGATGTATTTGATGTACATAGTGAGCAAGATGCTCGAAAAATCTTCCGCATCATCTCCTCCGGCACCAGAGAAAATCGTCATAATAGCATCTCCTTTGTCGTACTCTCCAACTCCACTTTGCTCATCTTTCAGTCTTTGGATTTCTCTGATGGTTGCCTGTGCTTTATCTTTGTCTTGCCAAAAATCCGCAGACATCATATCCGATTCAAGCTCTTCTATTTTCTTTTGCTTAGCTTCTTTGTCCATGTGGTGCAATTATAGTCTATTAGCCCATTCGGGCAAAAGGAAAGGCGTTCAGACAAAAATCTGCCTGAACGCCCTACTGTAGGAGACTGCGAGGTATCGGGTTGCAGACACCTCCTCAAACAGTGATTCCCTTTGTTTAGAGCGGAACCTACTCCATCTGTTTGAAACTGCATGGTGTAAGAGGCAAAGCCGACGTATACACCATCAGTATGCCCGCTGTACCTTGCGGTGTTTTGCAAGGCATGAGTCAGTTGCATACCCAAACAGTAACTCCTTGTCTGATGGAGCGTGATTTTCAACCTTTCGGTCGTTATCACCGGCAATTTCGAATGTAGTCGATAGTGGTAGAGGGTGTCTAATCCTCACATAGCGACCATGCGATGTGCTTCGCACGAAACAACCTCAGACAAGAGCCCTGCACTGTAGATCGCGGATCTACATGAAAGGCGGGGCAACTCCTTTCCCAATCGCACCCGTCATAGCCAGGCTACGGGGTATGTACTATCACCCTATTGCCTATAGCTGGTAGGTGTGGAGCACGAGGGTCAATCCTCACACTCCACGACTGGTACTTTTGAGATTACTCCTTAAAATTTTTAAGTCAAATGATGAGCCACCTCGCAGGATCGAACTGCGGACCCCGTCTTTACGAAAGACGTGCTCTGCCAACT
>CAZAZG010000003.1:0-15162 GCA_964489565.1 uncultured Candidatus Saccharibacteria bacterium
AATATATTTTACATATTTATACTAAATGATATAATGATATTGGGTTCAAGATTGTTCTTTTACATTCAGGAGGTCGTATGGAGAAAAAAGAGTACAAAAGTGCGGAGGAATTTGTCAGTGCAAGATTCGCCAAAAAAACAGCTTCTGTATATCTCCTCACATCTTTTGGAGAGAAGAGCACGATTGCTGGCGAAAACAGCATCGACGTCCTCGCACGGATGAGAGGAACTTCTGGTCTCATCCAGGCTACAATGCCCCTCTTTAGTGTGATAGTAATTTCGGAGAGCTCGCCGACAAGTTCGGCGATCGCAGTACTCCGCTACCACCACTCATACCCTGATTATCAGGGTTGGTGTAAGTCGCACACACTCTAAATCTTCTGAGACCCCCCTGTTACGCATAAGTTGCGTAACAGGGTTTTGTTTTAATACCCATATTCTTTCTTAAATTCCTGCTGGCGCACTATTACTATTTTTTATATATATAGTACAATTAACTCATGGAAGCAAAGAATGAAAAAATATTTTCGGAGAAAGGAGTTTTTGTTTTTCCAAATTTAAAAGATGAAAGTGGTGAGATAAAAAGAGTGGCGCAGATTTACGCTTTAGAAAATCAACAAGATTTTATAAGAAAATTTTTAGATGCATCAATAAAAAGTGAGGTTGCTGATCTAACGGAACAGATTTGGAGTAAGCTAGAAAACACCGATTCTTTTAATATAAAATCTGGTGATTTTGATATGGTAAGTGAGCAAATAATTTTTTCTAATAGTGAAAATGGGTACAGTCGAGATTGGCAAGACATTAAACAGAAAATGGAACAAGGGCAAGAAATTGATGCCCCTGTAGTTTTGCACTACAATAACACTTTTCATTTAGTGAGTGGAAATACAAGGCTTATGGTTTCTCGCGCAATGGGGATTATACCTAAGGTTCTCATCGTAGAAATCTAAATTTACGAGGGCAAATTGGGAAGACAAAGAAGAGTCGGTTCTCACCCACACCCTCCCGTTTTAGGTTTAATTTGAGCCATATTTTAAAATATTGACTTACAGCACTATCTTGTCTTATAATAATATAGGTAATTTGAACATTCACACTTCTTTCTGGAGGTTCGCGTGGGAGCTAAAAATCATCCTTATGGTGATCTTGACGTGGAGTCAGAATTTGCACGACGTCGCGACGAGAGAGCTTTTTTTGGAAAAGGCCCGACGGAGCTTGATGAAGCACTTGAACACATTGATGAGGTGAGAAAATTCACCCTGAGGTCGATGGACGAATCATTTTATGAAGACAAGTTCGATTATCTAACGGCGAGCAATCACTTCAATGACGCCTTCGATGATGCGTTCGAGGAATTCTGGCAGACGATGCCTAGACTGAATCGTGAGGAAATTGATTGGATTGGGAGGGAAGAAACATAACACCTCGAAAACATCGAGGCACTTCTCTCCTATTGGGAGACTCTCCAAGAGTCATTCCCAATCAAAAAGAACGGAAAAAGGCTTCGAGTGAGGCACTAGCCACTCTCGAAGCAAACCCGCCCCATACAGAAATGTATGTGGGCGGTTTTTCTTTTACTTTCTTCACTATACTTGTCGACCTCGCAGGTTGACAAGTTTTACTTGGCGGTTTAACCGCCAAGCGCTTTTTACCTCTGTCAGTGTCAACCTCTAAGAGATATTATTATTTTGTAACATTGCAAAAAAATTGTGCTTGGCGAGTGGTTGTTACAAAAAGAATAGGATTATACCGGCAAGGATGATGCGGTAAATGATAAATGGCTTAAGAGAGTTTCTTTGCAGGAATGAAATGAGGAATCGGATAGCAAAGAGCCCGACTATAAATGAAATAAAAAAGCTGATAAGAAGGTTGAGTCCAAGCGCACTGAGTGCGCCTGAATTGGCAAGATCGAGACCACTCATGAGTCCCGATCCAATAATGATTGGAACGGACAAGAGAAAGCTAAAACGCGTAGCGGTATTTCGGTCGAGACCGAGTATCATTCCTCCAGAGATAGTAGCGCCCGAGCGCGAGACGCCAGGGACGAGCGCGAGCGACTGGAAGATGCCGATCTTGAGAGCCCTTGAAACAGAAAGCTTGCTATTTGCCTTGTAGAGTTTTTCGGCAAAAAGCATGAGGAGCGACCCCGCAATCAGCATGAGTGCAAATAGGTGAACATCGCGGAATATCGTTTCCATTTTATTTTGCAGAAGCAGACCAAAGAATATTGCGGGGATTGTCCCGACGGTTATTGCATAAAGAAGCGTCTTCTTTTCTTCCAGCACTTCTTTTCCGATAACGAGATAAAAAAATGATTTTGCCAAGTCAAAGAGGTCTCTCCAAAAATATACGAGGACTGCGAGTGCGGTCGCGAGCTGGAGTATCGCATCAACTGCCAAGCCGTTTGCTCCGTCAAACTGAAAAAAACTGCGGACTAAAATAAGGTGGCCCGAGGAAGATATCGGAATAAACTCAGTCAGTCCTTGAGTAATACCAAGCACAATAGCTTCATAAAGTGGCATAGGCGCTTATATTACCATGGCTCATACCTATGCTATAATTGTGCAACTATGGATACCGTGAGGAACCACGGTCGCCATCAGATACTGATACCCGCCATGACAAGAAATGCATTCAATTATAAAAATAATTCTAAGCAGATTGCTTTGACCGCAACCTGTTTCTAATGAGATGGATACCATCGAATCACCAAACGAAAAACTACAGAACCCCCTTGCAGTTCCCTTCTCTATAATTATTGCAGGAGCTCTTATTGGTGCTGGGGTATATTTTTCTGGAAACATAACACCGAAAAATAAACTTCAAAGTGACGCAACAATCGGCACAGTGAATATTGCTCCCGTAAATAACGAGGATCATATTTTGGGAAGCCCGAGTGCGAGCGTCATCATTGTCGAGTACTCTGACACCGAATGCCCGTTCTGCAAGCAATTCCATGAGACAATGCTCCGCATTATGGATGAATATGGAAAAGAAGGAAAAGTAGCGTGGGTCTACCGCCAATTTCCGATTGCTGGGCTTCACAAAAATGCACCGTACCAAGCGCAAGCTACTGAGTGTGCGGCTGATGTCGGAGGCAACAGTAAGTTTTGGGAATACACTACAGCACTTTACAACAGAACACAGTCGAACAACTCATTTAACTCAAATGACCTGATCCCCCTTGCAAAAGAGATGAATATAGACGAAAAGAAGTTTGCCGAATGCCTAAAAAGTGATATGACCAAAGCAAATGTTGAAAATGATATTCGAGATGCTGTTGCAGCAGGCTTTGAAGCAACTCCAATGAGTGTCCTCGTCACCAGAAGTGGCCAAAAGGTCACTATCGAAGGCGCTCAGTCATATGAAACTATGAAATCAATCATTGATATTGCCCTTGCAGAGGAGGCAAAGGGGCAGTAAACTATCGAAACACAAAACATTTTAAATTTTTATCCGTTATACGATTATTGAATTTTGAGATTCGCTACCCCCTCCCATAGCTCTGCGAAGTGCGCAGTACTCACACTTTGGATCATCACAGAAGGTATTCCAATATGAAACGTTGTATATCTCGAGCGCTTTTTCTTTAACCAAGCTTTGGATGGCAATCCTGTCATCGCGCGTAATTTCAAAACTCTCTGATTTATATTGCCCCGATGGGTTTGCTTCGACGAATTCGATGCGACCAGATTCCATCAAATATTTTCCATCATCATACAGATCAAGAAGGAGCCGATAGAAATCCAGCTGAAGTTTGATATTGCCTTCTGAGGTTTTGGTCTCGCCCATGATTTCCTTTCGTGACTTTACTGATCCTGTCTTGTAGTCAACTACAGTAACCACGCTTCCATCAATATCGAGGCGGTCAATCTGCCCGCGCAGGAGCAAATTCTCAGTCTCAGTAATGGGGATGCTGACTCCTGCTATCGAAAGCTCAGGGAGCATTTCATAGGTCCAGCCCCCTACATGAGCATCGTAGTAACCGCTGAGCGCCTTGAGTCCTTTTGTCTTCGACTCCTCAAACTCGTCGGTCGAAAGAGGCTGGCGCGTAAGATTGCGGACGAATGAGTCGAGGAGGTACTGCTTGTTTGGCTTTTCCCCTTTTCGGATTTTCTCTATCTCTTCTTTGAGTGCTGCGTGAACTGCCATACCAAACATCTGATGCTTTTCGGGAGCATGCGGAATGCGAATCAGATTTTCAAAAAAGTATCGCCATGGGCACGTAATAAAATTATTGAGTGCTGTCACGTTCATACCTTGCTCGAGAAAAAGCTTGCGCAGATACTCGGCATCTTTCATATCGGGACCATAGGGCTTAGACTCAGTCAAAATCGGATGTTCTTTATCTCCAAATACATATTCCTTTGAATCAATATGGGCGATGATTTCTTCTACAAACTGAGTACGGATTTTCTGCTTGCCTCCTGCATCGGTCTGGGCAAATGTAGCGATGACTTCTTTTCGTGCACGAGTGATTGCAACATAAAAGAGCCTGCGCTCATCATCATCTCCCTCCTCGGTAAGAGAAGTCTTCCCTTCAATTGGCAATGAGAAGAGATCGACTGAGCGCTTATTACCCCACTTACCATCAGTGACGCCGACGATGTAGACCGTGTCGAATTCTAGCCCTTTTGACCGGTGCGCAGTCATGAGCGAAACTCTGTTTTCAAATGTTTGACGCTTCGAGCGTGCGAGCTTTCCTCCATGAGTTTCTAAGGTGTCGACAAAATCAATAAAGTCAGCAACCTTTGCATCTTTTTTTGCTTCGACGAGAGTCTTTACTGATGTCAGCAAGCTATCGAGCTTTTCGAGTGCAGAAAGTGACTCAGGGAGTGAGAGAAGATGCGGGATAAAAAGCGACTCACGGATAATGGTTTCAAGGGATGTTAGGAGTGGCTTGTTGTGAGCAAGTGAGGCAAAATGTTCGAGCTGAAGATAAAAATCTTTCGCCTTAGTAATATCAGAAACTCCAGCACGCTCTAAGTGCTCGCCACTGCGAAGAATATCAAATATATTGAGCTTGTTGCTTCTTCGATACGAAAGGATGCGATATCCGTCAAGCGGTGCTAGTCCAAATGTATCGGTGAAAATGAGCTTACCTAATGGACCTTCTTCACCAAAGTTGTTGACCACCCGCACGAGGAGCATCAGCTTGCCAATCTGCGGATCTTGCAAAATATCGTCATCTGAATAGATTGCAAAAGGGATGCTCGTCCGCTCGAGGTAACGGATGATGGCGGTCGCATCCGCATTGTCACGGTAAAGCACCGCAATAGATCGAGGCTCTTGTCCTTTTGCTACCCGCCTTTCAATATCCTCAGTAATAAAGCGCATCTCTTCATCAGAATTTTTAAATTCATACAGGTGAACATGCTCACCAAGCCCTTGGCCTTTTGCCGAGAGCTCCACACGAAGAGAATTATCTTCGAGAGTATTGTTCTGGATCAACGTATGCGCACTATCGAGAATCTTCTGGGTAGAGCGGTAGTTGTCTTTGAGGGTGATAAGTGTTGCATCAGGATACTTACGTTTGAAATACAAAAAGTTTTCAAGACTCGCACCTTGGAAACGATAGATTGCCTGCTTTTCATCTCCCACGATAAAAAGATTTGGGTTTTCATGGAAGCCCGAGATAAGCTCGAGGATTGCATTTTGCGCATTATTCGCATCTTGGTGCTCATCTGCTAAAACGTATTGATATTCTTCCTGCAAAATGAGCAGGAGGTCTGCATTATCCCGAAGCGCCTTGATAGTCTCTACAATCATATCTTCGAAGTCGTAGAGGTGGAGGTCTGCGAGGGCTTTTTCATAAACAGAAAATACTACTGCAAGCTCCTTGTTCTTTTCAATTTTCTTTTGGGCCGTTTTGTATACCCCTTTCATCTCCCCCTTATACTTCCCTTTTTCATGGTAAAGATCTTCCATGCCTATGAGCACCTGCTCTTCTTTTTCTATGATGGTGTTAAATTCTAATGGGCTTATGTTTTCACGCTTCAGTGAACGGATAGATTGGAGCGCAGGGCGGACGTAATGGAATATTTTTCCAAAGGGCTTGATCACCTCAAAACGATTCTCTTCAAATATCTTTTCAAGGATTTTTAGTTGCTCTACTTCTGCTGCATGTGAACCGCCGACAATGCGGGGAAAATATTCGGGATAACTTTCAATGATAGAGTTCGCAAATCCGTGAAAGGTAAAAATGTTTACCCTATATGCCGCCGCTCCAATGATGCCTACAAGCTTCTGGCGCATAGAATAGACACCGGACTCAGTAAAGGTAAGGGCGAGAATGCTATCCGGCGAGGTGTCGGTCTTCTCGAGGATATTGGCAATGCGTAAAGTCAAGATTGAGGTCTTTCCAGTCCCTGGCCCCGCAATGACCATAACAGGACCCTCCACCGTGTCTACAGCCCGCTTCTGCTCAGCATTGAGGCCTTTATACAACTTTTGAAAAACTTCCGTTTCCATAGTGATACTATTATAGCAGAATCATTACATACAACTGAGAAATCAACAAAACGACATATTATTTAAACATATTTGTGATGTATTGACAATATTATTCAAATATGTATAATGAATGCTAGATTACCCACTTGCTTCGTCCGAAGCAGTGACGTTGTACCCTCACAGAGAGAGAAAAATGAAATTTATCGACAGGCACGCCATTACCATAGTAGGCGTATACGTCCTCATATTGATCTTGGCAGGAGGACTCAATGTTGTGCGGGCGTTGAGATCCGTCGAGAGTATCAGGCGGCTTGGTTTCCAGGACGTAGGATTCCGAAACGTTGTGCATCCGCACCGCCGTTATATCCTCATTGCGGCAGGATGTACAAACTCGGAAGTAGTATTCCTTGTGAAGGATACCGCCAAGTTTGCGATTGCCTCGACAGACTGTCGGAGCATCCATGTAGGGCGGGAATACAAATTTGACTTTCCAAACAATAAGTTCCGCCGAATCGGCTGAACGTATTGTAAAACAAAAAGCGCCCAACTATTCACATCGTGGGGCGCTTTTTTCTTAATATATTTTTATGAAAGATAAATGAAAAGAAGGCCCAATTATTGGGACACTTTTTTTATTACTAAAAAAGGGCAGTGATTTGGGGGAGCAGGTCCTGAACCTCATCGAATTCAATGAATGGCTCCGCCATCTCATGAATTGAGGTGGTTCGAACACCTCTCTTTCGAGCGAGCGCAAAGGGCCTCCCTTTTCCTTGCATATATCCAATCTCGCAGATCATACCTTCGCTCATGCTGTCTGAACGAATAAATGCAAACAACATATCTGCTTTATCGCACTCTGAATATGCGTGGAGCATAATATCTTTGTTGCTTTTCTTCTGACCTTTAAAGTCGTCTTCATCTTCAATCGAACAATAGACTTCGTGACCAAGTGAACGAAACGCTCCGCAAATCTGACCAAGGGTAACCTTGAGTTCTGCTGGATCTTCTCCAGCAAATCGAAATGCGACGAGGATTTTCATATGTCTCCTAAGGTTAAGTTTGTAGAGTTTATTTTATCATAAACATTTATTTTTTCAATAAGGGGCAACGTTCATTTCAGTCACCGTGATTCCCTTCCATTCGATTTATTGTATTACGTATTTCTAAAGCTGAAAGAAAATACCTATCCGCTATAGTCTCTTTAGTAGTTTCGTAGCCTATTAATCTTATCGTGTTGGCGAATCTTCTCATGCGCTTTCGCTTCAATCTGGCGGATACGCTCACGGGTAACACCAAATACCTTTCCTACCTCTTCGAGCGTGTGAGTAAAACCATCTACCAGCCCGTGACGCATTTCAAGAATCTTGCGCTCTTTTTGCGGAAGATCGTCCAATATTTCTCTTACTTGGTCTGCAATAATTCTCCGTGATGACTCTTGGTCAGGTGAGAGGATTTTGTCATCAGCAAGGAAGTCTCCGAGCTTACTCTTTCCATCGTCACCATCGTCACCCACAGGCGATTCGAGGGAGACAGTCGCCTGGTCAATCTTCTCGATATTGTAAATTTTGTCTACATCGAGGTTCATCTCGGTAGCAATTTCTTCAGGAAGCGGATCACGTCCAAGATCCTGAGTGAGGCGACGAACTACCTGCTTGTACTTTGCAATTGTTTCTACCATATGTACCGGCACTCTAATAGTACGTGACTGGTCAGCGAGCGCACGGGTGATCGCCTGGCGAATCCACCATGTCGCGTAAGTCGAAAACTTATACCCCTTGGTCCAGTCAAATTTATCAACAGCCTTAAAGAGACCAAGGTTTCCTTCTTGAATAAGGTCAAGGAGTGTGAGATCTGGTGATCGCCCTACATATTTCTTTGCAATCGAAACCACGAGGCGGAGGTTTGCACGGGCAAGAAGATTTTTAGCTTCCGTATCACCTGCTTCAATACGCTTTGCCAATTCTTTTTCCTGAGCACCTGAAATAAGCGGATATTGCCCGATTTCTTTGAGATACATCTGGATAGAGTCGTATGAAGAGTCTCCGCTCTTTCCATATTCATATTTACTCGGAACAAGAGGCTCGTCAGACGGCATATCAAGAAGACCTCCTCCCTCTAAAATATCGACGCCAGTAGCATGAAGTCTCTCATAAAGCTCTTCGAGGAAAAGAATATCGTCTTCTACCGTTGGGAATTCTTTTAAAATTTCATCGTATGTCACGAATCCTCGATCCTTTCCTTTCTTCACAAGGCTCGCAACCTTCGTTTCTAGGTCTTGGGCTTTTTTGCTGACCTTCACTTCCTTTTCAGGCCTTGCTTTTGCCTTAATTTCACGCGCGAGCTTGACCTCACGAGCAAGTTTGTTTGCGTCTGCCTTTGATAGCTTTGGATCTTTCTTTTGTTTTAATGGCTTCGTAATTGTTTTTTTGATTGCCTTCTTTGGCTTTGCCTTCACAACCTTTTTTACTTTCACCTTTACTTTAGGCTTGTTTTTTTTCATTGCCTTTGGTTTTGATTTTTTTGTTACTTTTTTTGCCATTTGTATTTGATTAGTGTTGTATAAGTATATTATCGTTCAATTCTTTTCTTTGAAAGGTCACTCAACCTTTTTCCAATATCCTGACAGACGGTAAGTAATTCTTTTTGACGTGCTTCGTCGAGATTACTCTCTGCCTTATTCAAACTCATCATAGCTTCTGTAAATTGTTCTTTTAAAATATCTTCTTCAAAATTTGCAAGTAACTCCTCGATTTCTTTTTCTAAATTTATCACATCTCCAAAGTATGCCTCTGCCTCAAATACTAATTCTTCTTTTTCTTTTTCAAATAATCTGAGCTTTTCTACTAAATACTCATCTTTGAGGAATGTGAGCAGTTTCACCCGAAGCTTCGTTACATCAATCATTTTTTCTGCGAGACTCTCTTGCCAGAAAATGATTCCGTAGAGCCTGCGTTCAATATAATTCTTTCGCTTTTTTACTTCTGCTTCCACAATTTCTTTCTTCACTCCTGTTTCAGATACTACACCCTGTGTACCTCGCGGAATTCTCCGCAAATCATTCCAGATTGCTTCTTCCCTGATACCTGTGCGTTTTGCTATTTGGCTCACAAAATGTGACTGTTCAATCGAGCTTACAATCTGCGCAACATACGGCAAGATTTTTTGTTCTACCTGCTTTGCAAGCTGACGAGTGTCCGCGCCACCTGCTAGTATCTGGTCGAGATGGAAGTCGATGACATGCTTTGACTGCTTGATTTTCTCTGACCAGACTTCGGGATCTTTTAATATGAGATCCGCTGGGTCTTCCCCTTCAGGAAGGGCTGAGAGCTTTACTTCAAGCCCCAGGCTCATGGCGAGCGTCGCGCTTTTCAGCGCCGCTGCAAATCCTGCCGAGTCACCGTCAAACACAAAGAGGATTCTGTTTGAAAGTCTCTTAAGCCGGAGGAGATGCCCTTCAGTAAACGCAGTGCCCGATGATGCAACCGCATTATCAAACCCGGCTTGGTGACACATCAGAAGATCCATCTGCCCTTCCACAAGCATTGAGAAATCCTTCTTTCGGATACTCATTTTTGCATGATTCAACCCATAGAGCGTTTCTGACTTAAAAAAGAGCGCCGTTTCGGGACTATTAAGATACTTTGGCGCATCGGGTGCGTCATCAAAGATTCTTCCCGAAAATGCAATCACCTTTCCACTTGAGTCAAAGATAGGAAATACAATCCGCCCACGAAACACATCATAAAATCCATCTTCTCGTGCAGTATCACTTTTTTTAATCAGTCCAGTAGCAAGGAGTGAATCATTGGAAATCCCTTGCGCCTTTAAGCTACTCGATAGATGCCTCCACTGCGGAAGCGCGTATCCAAGTCTCCACTTCGCTATGGTCTCGTCATTTAGCCCTCGTTTTTTGAGGTACGCGATTGCTTCTTTCTTATCTTTGAGATTCTGCTCAAAATATTTCGTAGCACTTTCAAGCGCATCGTGGAGTGACTCACCAGTTGCACTTTTCTTTGGTGCATATTCTTCTAAGGTAACACCCGCTTTTTCAGCTAGCATTTTGAGTGCTCCAACAAAGTCGAGACCTTCGAATTCTTGTACAAAGGTAAAGATGTCACCCTTTGCTCCGCATCCAAAACAGTAGTATGTTCCCCTTCCTGGGGAGACAAAAAACGATGGCGATTTCTCATTGTGAAATGGGCATCGTCCTTTGTAATTTCCTCCCGCTTTCTCGAGCTTCACATACGCGCCGATGACTTGCTCGACATCGAGGTTCTCTTTGATTTTTTCTACTGATGAGGATGACATGGGTGAGCACTTACCACTACCCAATAAATGAGCCGAACATACTACACTTTCCTCACAAATTCCCCATTTTCTTTGAGTCTTCTGATTTCCTTAAAACTTAACACTTGTTGCTTTTACCACTGCAACTTTAGGCGTGATCTGGAAAGGCCTCTTCAATCATGAGATTCTTTGGACTACCTTTAAATCCAGTACCTGCTGGAATAAGGCGACCAATAATAACGTTTTCCTTGAGACCCGCGAGCACGTCGTTGCCACCACGAATCGCAGCTGCAATAAGAACGCGTGTTGTGTGCTGGAATGACGCTGCAGAAAGAAAGCTCTTACGAGAGAGAGAGACTTCGGTAATACCCATGAGAAGCTCTTCTACCTTTGCGTGTTCACCACCATTTGAATCAGCGGCGAAGTTTGCATCAGCGAGGTCAAACGGCTCTACAATATCTCCGCGAGATAGGGTGGTATTTCCTGCATCCTTAATCTTACGACGAGAAAACATTTGCTTTACGATAACTTCGATGTGCTTTCGAGACACACTCTCTCCTTGAAGTTCGTATGGCTTTGAAATTTCACGAATAATATAATTTTGAGCAACTTCCTTTCCTGCGTACTTATAGAGCTCATCGATGTCCGCCGATCCGTCAGTAAGGAGATCCCCGCGCTTTACATTGTCCCCCACTTTCACAAGTACCATTCGTGCGGTTGAAACTGTGTATTCCACCTTGTCTTTGAGTTTTGATTCGTGGTCAGGGAGAACGACAATTGTCTTTTCTTTATCACCCTTCACAATCTCAGAAATTACTCCATCAACATGAGCAATAATTGCTGGATTTTTTGGAGTTCGGTTTTCAAGCACTTCTTCAACACGCGGGAGACCGGCAGTGATGTCTCCACCGACTGACGCAGTTCCTCCTGCGTGAAAGGTACGCATCGTAAGCTGTGTTCCAGGCTCTCCGATTGCTTGTGCCGCCACAGTTCCTACGGCCTCTCCGATATCGACGATTTTATGTTTCCCAAGGTCAGCACCATAACACTTCACGCACACTCCGCGGAGTGTCTTACAGGTAAGTGGCGAGCGAAGTGAAACTTCTGTAACCCCCGCACTTTCGATCACGAGCGCATCTTGCTTTGTAAGAAATGTCCCAGCCTTGAAGATCACTTCGCCACTTGCATTTTTTACGTCTTCTGCGAGAAAGCGTTGTTTAATATTTTTTGCTATGGAGGTCTCAATACCTGCTGAGTTTACTGAAGTGATCTTGATGAAGTCCTTACTTCCGCAATCCTCTTCTGTGATGATTGCATCTTGCGCAACATCGAAGAGTCTTCGAGTGAGGTATCCTGCCTTTGCTGTGTTGAGTGCGGTGTCAGTAAGACCCTTACGTGATCCGTGAGTGGTGATGAAGTATTCAAGTGGTGTTAGGCCTTCCTTTGCACATGAAAGGATCGGGAATTCGATGGTTTCTCCCTTTGTGTTTGTGATGAGACCCTTCATACCTGCCATCTGAGTAAGCTGAGAAACCGATCCTCTTGCTCGTGAATGGAGCATATCATACACTGATCCATTCTTATCGAGCGCTTCTGGAACGAGCTTTTCTACTTCACTCTTTGCTTCATGCCAAATCTCTGTGTGCTTTCGTGCACGCTCGTCTTCAGAGAGAAGTCCTGCATTATATTGCTCTGCCACTTCGTCAGCCTTTGCTTTTGAGGCTGTGATAATAGCTCCGCGCCCTTCCGGAATTATCACGTCATCGATACCCCATGTTGTTCCTGAGAATGTTGCGTACTTAAATCCGAATGCTTTGATACGGTCCATGATTGCAGGTACTTGGTCAACACCATATTTTTCAATAAGATCATCGACAATTCCTGCAATTTTCTTTTGGTTCACTTCTCCGTTTACATATGGGTAGTCCGCAGGAAGCACACTGTTAAACAAGAGTCGTCCAACTGTGGTATCAAATACCTTTCCGCCAAAGTCTGTGTACTTTTCGTTTTCAGTTGGGAGCACCTTAATCTGTGCGCGAAATCCTACTTCACCAAAATCAAATGCGGTGATAGCACTGTTTGGAGTATGGAAGATTTTTCCTTCTCCTTTTTCACCAACCACGGTCTTTGTCATCCAGTAACATCCGAGCACAATATCGAGAAGCTTTGCGACGACGGTTGGGTCTCCGCTACCTGGTTTTAGAATATTTTTGTTTGATGCCATGATCTCACGAGCTTCCATCTGAGCTTCGTCAGAAAGTGGAACGTGGACCGCCATTTGATCTCCGTCAAAGTCTGCGTTGAAGGCGGTACAGACGAGCGGGTGAACCTGGATTGCATTTCCTTCAATAAGGATTGGTTTGAAAGCTTGAATACCGAGGCGGTGAAGAGTAGGTGCTCGGTTTAAGAGCACATATTTGTTACTAATGATTTCTTCGAGGATTGCCCACACTTCTGGAATTCCGTCATCAATAAGACGACTCGCGCCGCGAATGTTGTATGCGAGCTCTCGCTTGAGGAGTTCTGAAATCACAAACGGTTTAAAGAGTTCGAGTGCCATGTGCTTTGGGAGTCCACACTCATGCATTTTGAGCTCTGGTCCCACCACGATTACTGATCGCCCTGAGTAGTCAACACGCTTTCCGAGGAGGTTCTGACGAAAGAGTCCTCGCTTTCCTTTGAGATTATCTGAAAGAGACTTCAGTGGACGTCGCTGAGCTTGGTTTACGCCGGAGGAGATTGCACTTCCGTGACGAATTGAGTTATCGACAAGCGCATCTACTGCTTCTTGCAAAATACGCTTTTCGTTTCGAAGAATAACATCAGGAGCATAAATTTCCTTGAGCTTCTTCAAACGATTGTTTCGGTTGATAACACGGCGATAAAGGTCGTTTACGTCTGATGTTGCATAGCGACCGCCATCAAGGGGCACCATTGGGCGGAGCGCCGGTGGAATAACAGGAATGCGAGTCATAAACATCCACTCAGGACGAACTCCTGACGCAATCATCTGTGAGATAACACTAATGCGTTTGTTGACCTTTGGGGTTTCGAGTGCACTTGCCTTTTCGAGCTGACCTTGGAGATCGACGAGAAGCACCTTGAGATCGAGCTTCTTTAAGATTGCGTAGATAGCTTCTGCACCAATACCTGCTTCAAAGAGTGTTGAGTACTTCATTGAATAGGTGTGGTATTCCACTTCATCAAGAACTTTTCCTGGCACCACACTTTCGATGTCGCGTTTGGTTGAAATGAGGAGCTCCTTGAATGCCTCTTTAGACTTATCGTCCTGGAGAGATTTTACCTTTGCTTTGTATTCAGAATCGAGATCACGGAGGATTCGGTCTTTCTCAGGCTGAGAAACGTTGGTGACGATGTATCCAGCAAAGTAGATAACCTTCTCGAGCTCTCCAGATGGGATTCCCATGATGAGTGCGAGGCGAGATGGCATCGACTTCAAAAACCAGATGTGGGAAACTGGACTTGCGAGCTCAATGTGACCCATGCGTTCACGACGAACGATTGAGCGAGTGATTTCCACTCCGCATTTTTCACAAACAATTCCCTTGTAGCGAATACCACGATATTTTCCACAGTAACACTCATAATCCTTATCTGGACCGAAAATCTTTTCATCAAACAGACCTGATCGTTCAGAGCGCTGGGTTCGGTAGTTGATGGTTTCAGGCTTGGTGACTTCACCAAATGACCATTCCTTAATGCGCTCTGGCGATGCCAAACGGAGCCCAATGAGATCGAATGCGTTCTGCTCTGAAGGTTTGTGTTTCATAGTAGTTTTGAATAAGGATTATTAAGCGGCTTCTTCTTCTGATTCTTCTGCTGTTTCCATCGACCTGTTTCCATTTTTTAATTCAACATCGAGTGAAAGTCCTCGGAGATTATTTAAGAGTACATTAAATGATGCAGGGGTATTGAGTTCACGAATCTTCTCACCCTTTACTATCGCATCGAACGCTGCAGAGCGGCCGACAATGTCGTCTGACTTGATGGTGAGCATCTCACGGAGAGTATGCGCTACACCGTGGCCGAGAAGCGCCCACACTTCCATTTCCCCAAATCGCTGTCCTCCGCCTTGCGCTTTTCCGCCGAGAGGTTGCTGAGTGATGAGAGAGTATGGACCGATTGATCGCATGTGGATTTTGTCTTCCACCATGTGGTGAAGCTTCATAATGTACATGTATCCAACAGCAATGCGCTGTGAGAATGCTTCTCCAGTGCGTCCGTCAAAGAGTGTCATCTTTCCGTCTTCTGCAAAGCCTGCTTTTACGAGCTCAGCCTTGATTTCAGTATCAGTCGCTCCGGCAAATGGAGGCACGATAGCTTGGTATCCAAGAGTATGTGCTGCGAGTCCCAAGTGGAGCTCAAGAATCTGTCCGAGGTTCATACGTGATGGCACGCC
>CAZAZG010000003.1:15172-31930 GCA_964489565.1 uncultured Candidatus Saccharibacteria bacterium
GCGTCAAAATAATATCAACAGGTGTTCCGTCTGCCATATATGGCATATCTTCTTCAGGAAGAATTCGCGAAATAACACCTTTGTTTCCGTGTCGTCCTGCGAGCTTGTCTCCCACTGAAACGGTTCGGAGCTGTGCCACTTCGATATGGATTCTCTTGATGATGCCACTATCGAGTTTGTCTCCCTTTTCACGAGAGAATACCTGCACATTGATGATTCGTCCACGTTTTCCTCCTTCCATGCGCTTTGATGTGTCTTTTACATCGCGCGCTTTCTCACCAAAGAGTGAGCGGAGAAGTCTTTCTTCTGGGGTGAGCTGAGTTTCCCCCTTTGGAGTAATTTTTCCAACGAGAATATCCCCTGAACGTACTTCTGCACCGACGCGGATAATGCCGTCTTCTGCAAGGTTGCGAAGCTTACTTTCTCCCACGTTTGGAATATCGCAGGTCGTCACTTCAGGACCAAGCTTTGTATCGCGCACATTGATTACAAACTCTTCAATGTGAATAGAAGAGAATTTACTTTCTTTTACGAGGCGCTCTGAGAGAATGATTGCATCTTCGTAGTTTGCTCCAGACCAACTCATAAATGCAACAAGAATGTTTTGACCGAGCGCCATTTCTCCACCGTCAGATGATGAAGTATCCGCGAGAATATCTCCTTTCTTTACTTTCTGGTGAATGAGCACGCTTGGGCGCTGGTGAAATGCGGTAAAGCCATTTGTTCGTGAGAAGTTTACGAGGGTGTAATCTTTTACCTTTCCTTTTTCATTTGTTACAGAAATCTTGCGACCATCTACATGGGTCACAGTACCTGCTTCTTCTGCGAGAATAAGGCGTCCTGTATCACGCACAGCTGCTGCTTCTACGCCGGTTGCTACAAGTGGTGCTTCAGGAATAATACAAGGAGTTCCTTGCTTCTGCATGTTTGATCCCATGAGTGCACGGTTTGCATCGTCGTGGTTGAGAAACGGAATCATCGAAGTCGCCACTGAGAATGCTTGGTTTGTCGCTACGTCTATGTAGTCAACCTTAGCTACAGGTGCGGTGCTTGGCTTTCCTTCAATACGAACTTCAGCTTCTTCCCCCAAAATCTTTCCGTTGTCGTCTACCTTTGTCGCAGCGTGTGCAATATTAAACTTTTCTTCTTCAAGTGCGTTTAAGAATTCAATTTCTTTTGTGACCACACCATTTTTTACTTTCGCATACGGAGTTTCAATCATGCCGAAGTCATTGACGCGTGCATACATTGAAAGGCGGAGAATAAGACCGATGTTTGGTCCTTCTGGTGTGTGAATTGGACAAAGGCGGCCGTAGTGAGATGGGTGCACGTCGCGTACTTCAAATCCTGCACGAGCACGGTTCAGTCCTCCCTGACCAAGCGCTGAGAGTGTTCGGAGATGTTCGAGCTCTTCGAGAGCGTTTGTCTGTTGCATGAACTGAGAAAGCTGGTTTGTAGTGAAGAACTCCTTCATACGAGCTTGGAGTGGCTTTGGTGAGATGAACTGTACAGGCAGTGTCACATCAGTATCAACCGTCGACATTCGGTTTTGAATGTTTCGCTTGATTTGTGACATACCGATTCGGATCTTTTGTTGGAACATTTCTCCTACATAGCGAACACGACGTGACCCGAGGTGATCGATGTCATCTTCTTGTGATCCCGGAGTGTTGTTGAGGGTGATTGCGTGACTGACGATGGTGGTGAGGTCACTTAGTGAAAGGGTACGGCGGTCGATTTCCTTATCAGTCATAGACTTTCCAAATCTGTTATTGAAACGGAATCGTCCAACCTTTGAAAGGTCGTAACGCTCTACTCCAAAAATAGACTCAAAGAATTCTTTTGCGTTTTCTGCGGTTGCGAGGTCACCATCGCGAAGTCTCTTGTGGATTTCGATGTACGCATCTTCAGCAGTTTTTGCGTGGTCCTTTGCGAGGGTCTTTTCAATGTGGGTTTTGGCAAATTCATTTCCTACAAAGAGATCGAGGATTTCCTTGTCTGTACGAGCGCCGAGAGCTCGGAGGAGAGTGGTCACCGGGAACTTTCGTTTCTTGTCGATACGAACGTAGAGAATACCGTCGAGATCAGACTCAAGCTCAATCCATGCACCGCGAGATGGAATGATCTTTGCACCAAAGACCGTATTTCCGCGAATTTCCTGTGAAGTGAAGAATACGCCGAATGATCGAGCGAGCTGTGGCACGACCACGCGCTCGATACCCGAAACGATGAACGTTCCGTGGCTCGTCATGAGAGGAAAATCCGCCATGAAGATTTCCTGCTCTTTTTCACTTTTTACAATGTGGTTCTTGAGACGCACGCGCACCTTGAGGGGTGCTTCGTATGAAAGCTTGTTTTCTTTTGCGTAGTATTCATCAAACTTTGGTTCTGAAAGTTCAAAACCGACAAAGTCGAGAGTAAATTTCTTTTCAGAAAAATCTTTGATTGAAGAAAATTCTGAGAACACCTCTTTCAGACCTTCTTTGATGAGCCAATCAAATGATTCTACCTGTGACTTCACAAGGTTTGGTGTATTTGTCAGTGGCTCTTTAAACTTTCCAAAAATCTTTTTCTCGCGCTTTGCTTTGGTGTGTGCCATGGTGATTATTAAATTATGATGACGCAAAAACTCTGCTCCAGGTGTTTGGAGCATCGAATAAAATTATGAAACTTTATAAATTAGGGTGCAAGATTCCTAAAACTTGTGTTTTGCTTTCGCAAAACGATTAACCCGCAACACGTTAACCTTCGTTTTTTGTCGTAACTCAATCTTGCCGAAGTGCCCGTGATTATACGGGTATTTACTCCCCCGTCAAGCCTATTTTGAGCCATTTTTGGGTGACTGGGGATAATCAGCATGTCTCGGGCCAAATAATTGACTTTAAAAGCCTATGTGCTATAATTTGATGAAAAAGCTCCTGATTTGCCTTAGAATAAATGTAATGTAAAGCCAGTTTTGCATTTTCTCCCTTCTTTTTTCTGCCCCCTTTTTTCCTTATTCCTGTTTCTTTTTGCTTCCTTCCCCCAACCTCCACTCTTCTATTTTCTTCGGGTCACCCGACAGTAATACCTTTGGTGCTGAGTATTTCTTTCCCTTGTAAATAAATATTTCTGGGCGTGTGTACGAGTCATGGGATGACAGACGTCGCTCTTCTACAGAATCAAAATTGCCCAGTATCCCTTTTCGCTGTCGAGCTATTGAGTCAATGATTATCATGGCGGGGAGCTCACCTCCGGTTAGTACAAACGGGCCTATCGATACATCGTCCATAGAAAACACTTTTTTCACGCGGGCATCGATACCTTCATATCTGCCCGATACAATAATGATGTCAGTATAAGCTTTTGCTACTTTCTTTGCATATTCATTCGTGAACTGTATCCCCCCAGGAGTCAGAAAAATGATTTTGAATTTCTTCTTTTTGTTTTTTGTATTTCCTCGTGCTTTTGCAATCGCTTTAATTACTGGGAGCGCTTGGATGACCATACCCGGTCCGCCACCAAACGGAGGTTTGTCTATACGCGCATAGGCATTATCTGCATAATCTCGAGGGTTGTAAAAGCTCACTTTGAGCTTCTTATCCTCTATGGCACGCTTCAAAATCGACTCACCGAGGTATGAGTCAAATGCCCCAGGAAAAAGAGTGATGATGTGGAAATGCATAACGAGAGTATAGCTGGTAGTTTATAGCTTTTAGCGTTAAAACTCAAATAATTTCTCTCTGCAAAGCTCATCTGCGTAAGAACGGAAATAAGGTTTTTTCAAGTAGTTCACTTTCTTTACTGTGAGTTTAGTGTATTTGAGTTGCAAAACAACTATTCACATATCATATTGAAAAAGTATAAAAAAAGAGTAATGTAATTATGAACGCACTTTTTGTATTCCCACTTACCCCAACATGAGGATTTAATGAAATTCCCATCGGTGAAGCCAATAATGTTACTGTCTATTCCTGTCCTTGTATTTGCATTATTTCTCGGAGTCAAAGCTTGGTTGCGACTTAAGTCAGCGTTTGGCTCCCCATTTCCGGATGACTATCCAACAGAAGATCGTCACTTCTGAGATAGATGGGGCATAAAAAGAGCTCGGCCAAAGGTCGGGCTCTTTTCCTTTAAAATTTCACTCAAAGAAAGGTTAATTTTTAGCTTTATTGACATTTGCGCATATAGTATAGTATAATTTTATTAGTTGTTCATTCCCCCAATAGAGAGGTAAGTATGTTCCGATCGAGAGTGAAGTCGGTGACGATCCGGTCGGGAATTGCAACCCTGTTGCTTTTCCCTGCAATCGCTTTCGGCACAACGGCGACGAATAGTGGTCAAAATAGCATAATTACCCTTGCGAGCGGGGCACTTAGTGTACTGTTCGCAGGACTCGCACTTGATGTGCTTGTGCGAGGAAGACGGAGCTTCCTCTACTTTGCCGTAATGCAATCGGACAACAAGTAGTGGGCCACAAAAAAACACAAACACCCCAGCAGTACGCTCGGGGTGTTTTTTTGTGAGTTACCATGTTCAGAAAAGCTCTTGTTTTTCTAGCTAATGCTGAAACCGTCGGCCACTCTCCTACTCGAGCTTGAGATCGTCGAGCGCTTGGTCAAAATCCTTCATTTGAGATCCTCCTACTGCTGGTGCGCCAGCACTATCACGGAGCCCACCTTCTGGCTCATTAATCTTAAGGTTTACGCGAGCATTATTTTTCATTCCCACCACTCGAAGAAGTGTGCGGATTGCTTTTGCGGTGTTACCTGAGCGTCCAATAATCTTTCCCATATCTGCCGGGTTCAAATCGAGCGTGATGAGCACTCCCATTTCATCTACTGTACGATTAATCTTTACGTCTCCTGGAAAATCTACGAGTGACTTTACTACCGTTTCTAAAAATTGAACGTCTCTTTCCATGGTGGCAAATTATTGAATTTTTATTAATTATTGTCGACGAGACTATTCAAATCATACCATTCATATCGCAAAGTTTACAGAGCGCTACACACACAAACACTAATGTCGCCTCACGGCGACATTAGTGTTTGTAATTTTAAAGTAAATTTATGCAGTTGGAGCTTTTTCAGCGCTTGGAGCTGGATCGGTAACTTCTGGAGCTTCTACCACTTCTTCAGGGGATTCCACTACTTCTGCTGGCGTTTCGACAGGGGTTTCCGCAACAGGTTCTGGAATAGGATTCGCTTCTGCTTCAGCCTTGGCTGCTTCTTCTGCCTCTTTCGCTGCCTGTGCTTCTGCCTTTTCTGCTACCTCCTTGTCTGCGAGAGCTTTGGCTTCGGCCGCTGCTTTATCAGCTATCACCTTTTCTTCTGCAAACTTTGCCTCAGTCTTATATGGTGACTTTCGAGGAAGAACGTTCTTTTTCTTTCCTTCTATTATCTTGTGTTTTACGAGGAGGTTGTGGACCGTATCTGACACCTGAGCACCTTTACTCATCCATTCACTAATACGCGCTCCCTGTAAACTATCGACGGTTTTCCGAGGATCGTACGATCCGAGAATTTCGAGGAATCGTCCGCTTTTTGTGCTGTTTTTTGAGTCAGTCAAAACCACGCGAAATGTTGGTTCGTGCTTTCGTCCTACTCGTTGTAATCGGATTTTTAACATATGTCTGAGTATCCTAGCAAAGAAGCCTGAGGGCGTCAATTGCTGAAAAGGTATGAAAACAAGGTCCCCGTGCGCCGAAGCGTGGGGACCTTTTGAAGCAAAACTTACGAACAGCCTAGTTGGAAACGTTGCCAAATGAAGCAGTGCGCATAGCCTCAAGAATCAACTGCTGACTCTATTGAATGATAACTGGAGGAACGAACAACTTAAAATAAAAGTAAGGAATCGAGAGTCGCTCTAAAAATGGCTCACTTAAGCTTTTTTTGCTAGACTAAAGCGCATATGCAAGAAACAACCTATACTGGAAAAATAACTGTAAGCGGACGAGGGGTCGGCTATTTTACCGTTCCTCCCGATGCAGAGAGTAATTCACCCTTCGAAGATGATATTGAAATCCAGACCCCACTTCTCAAAACGACCCTGAACAATGATGTTGTGGAGGTGAAAGTCCTCGGAGAGATAGCAGGCATGCGTAGACAAGGTGAGGTGGTAACAATAGTCACCCGGGCAAAAATGCAATTTGTCGGTACCCTCTCTCAAACAAAGGATTTCTTTTTCCTCAAGCCAGATGACCGTCGTATGTACAAAGATATTTTTGTGCACTCTTCTGTCGCGCTGGGAGGCAAACATGGTGATAAAGTACTCGTTGAAATAACCGGATGGAAGGACCCAATGAAAAGTCCGGAAGGAAAAGTGCTCCGAGTCCTCGGACACAAAGGCGTTCACAACGTAGAAATGGAGGCGATCATCCTTGAACGCGGATTTGAAGATACCTTCTCAAAGGAGGTGGATGCTGATGCTGAGCGCATCGCAAAAGAAAAGCAAGCGGACTGGACAGAGGAAGTAACCCGCAGAAAGGATTTTCGTGGCACACTCACCTTCACCATCGACCCGGCAGACGCAAAAGACTTCGACGACGCCCTTTCCTTTAAGAAACTCTCTGATGGGAAATTTGAAATCGGCATTCACATAGCGGACGTGTCGCACTATGTAGAGCCAGGGACCATTCTCGACCGTGAAGCTATTAAGCGTGGGACCTCTGTGTACCTCGTAGACCGTACTATCCCGATGCTACCGGAGATTCTTTCAAACGAACTCTGTTCCCTGAACGCTGATGTCGAGCGCTTCACCTTCTCTGCGGTCTTTGTGCTCGATGAAAAGGGAAATGTGCACGACAGATGGTTTGGCCGAACCGTCATCTATTCAGACAAACGCTTTAGCTACGAAGAAGCGCAGGAAATCCTCGATAATAAAAGTGGTCTCTATTTCGATGAGCTCTTCACTATGAATGAGATTGCAAAGAAGATGCAGATTGAGAAATTTAAAAACGGAGCAATCGAATTCGAAACAGATGAAGTAAAGTTTGAGCTCGACTCAGAAGGGCGCCCGATTCGCGTATACAAAAAGGAAAGTAAAGATACCAACAAGATGATCGAGGAGTACATGCTCCTTGCAAACCGAGAGGTTGCGCAGTTTATGAGCGAAAATATGGAGAAGGCAAAAACGAAAGGCGCCTTTGTGTATCGTATCCATGATGTTCCTGATCCAGAAAAGATAATGAACCTCAACACCTTTGCAAAAGCTCTAGGCTACGACCTCGATGCAAAGGATGGCGAAGTGACCGCTGCCGAGCTCAACAAACTCCTCAAAGAAGTTGATGGTAAGCCAGAGGAGTCTCTCATCAAGACCGCAGCGATACGCTCTATGTCAAAGGCAGTGTATTCGACGCGCAACATTGGACACTTCGGCCTTGGCTTTACCTACTACACACACTTCACCTCTCCTATCCGAAGATATCCTGACGTGCTCGTCCACCGCTTACTCCAGAGATTTCTCGTTGGTGGTAAGGTTGGGCAGGATGAATTTGCCACCTATGAGCGCATGTGCCAAGACGCAACCCAAAAAGAAATCTCCGCATCTGAAGCAGAACGCGCTTCTATTAAATATAAGCAAGTGGAGTTCATGCTCGGAAAAGTGGGGCAAGAATTCGATGCGACTATCTCTGGAGTATCGGAGTGGGGTATCTATGTCGAAGAGATTGAGACAAAGGCAGAAGGAATGGTGCGTCTAAAGAACATGACCGATGATACCTATGTCCTCGATCAGAAGAATTATGCAATTGTCGGCACCACAAGCAAGAAAAAATTCACCCTTGGAGATAGCGTACGAGTAAAGCTCACCGATGCCGACCTCGATAAGAAGATTTTGGATTTTACATTCGTACCACAAGCACAGATCAATAATTAGTATGAACAGATTTTTTGTAATTGTAATTTATAAATACTACTTTGGGAGTTAATAGTAGCTAACAATATTATTTTATGTTGAAAACAATTTTGAGGAATTTCCGCCTGAAATACTAATTGAGAAAGCGAGTAACGAAAGTGACCCTCGATAATAGATTTTTAGGGAGTTTATAATTTTATGGGGTTTGTTGCAAAGAAAGGGGCTCTTGTTGAACAGGTCCATTTGTTTATTGTGCTCTGGCAACGTTAGCCTATGCAAGTTACTCTCTCAGGCAGTTTCAAACCGCAGACAAAAGTCAGGTATAACACCCTGACTTTTGTCTTTATTATTACTAAAAACTCACAATTAACGACTATAAAATACTTACTTCGCCACGCTCACCGCTTCTTCAAACTGAATTGAGAGTACTTTTGAAATACCACCTAGGACCATTGTTACTCCATAGATAGTCCCAGCTCTCGCCATGGTCTCACGATTGTGGGTAATCAAGATGAGCTGAGAATACTTTGAGAGGTTTTCAATCATATCTCCATACTTTTTCGAATTCGCCTCATCGAGAGCTGCGTCTGTCTCATCGAGAATAATAAATGGAGGCGGTTTGACCTGTGAGACTGCAAAGAGGAGTGCGATAGAAGTAAGCGCCCTCTCTCCTCCAGAGAGCATCATGAGACCTTTGATTTTCTTCCGCGGAAGTGAGACCTCAATATCGACCCCCTCTTCTACTTCACCTTCTGCCTCTGCCATAGCCTCATTATCAGAAACGCTGTTTGTGCTGAGTATTAAATCTTCATCAAGTTTCGTTTTTCGTTTTTCATTTTTTGTTACGGTGAGTCCCGCAGTTCCTCCCCCAAACATTAGTGAGAAGAATTCTTGGAATTGATTGTTGATTTTGAGTATTCCCTCTTTAAATTCGGAATCAAGCTTTACCGCAAGCTCTGCAATAAGTGTTCGCAGTGATTCGGCAGACTTTGCGAGATCTTCGAGTTCTCGTGCAAGGAACTCATCCCGTTCGGTAGCATCCTGATATTCCTTCATCGTGTCATCACTTCCTGAAAGCCCAGAATCTTCGAGTCTCACTTTCATTTTTGCGATAGCTCGTCTTCGTTCACCTTGCATCTCACGTGGCTCAGCAAGGGCTTCCGGTGCCTCTACTGCGAACTGTTCGTAGTCGAGCACTGCACGTCCTGCGAGCATGGCGGACTCTTCTCGTTCACGAATAAAGCTTTCTTCTTCTACATGTAAAAGCTCCATTTTTGTCGTAAGACGAGAAAGTTCAGAAGTTACGGTATTTTGGTCCGCCATGATACGAAAGAGTGCTTTTTCTGCATCGCGATTTGAATCTTTTTCTTTTTCAATAGAAAGCTTAATTTTCCGATATTCACTATCAAGCGCTAGCTCCTGCGCTTTTACTCCTTCCACGCTATTACTACACAATTCACGCTTTTCCGTGAGAGTTTTTATTGCTTCCTCTGATTCAGCAATGACTCCGGCATTGCTGTATTCTTTTTTTACTCCAATAAAATTACTGAATAGCTCTCGGATTCGAAAAAGGAGTGCCTTGACTGAGACGATGTCCTCTGCCTGCTCAATACCTGCAATATGCATATGTGCATCAGAAAGAAGCTTTTCTACATCTGAAAGTAACACGGTTTTCCCCGCGTCTGTTGTGGCGAGCTCTTTTTGTTTACGGATGATGCGTTCCTCAGATGCCATTTCTCCAAGCACTCTCCCCATTTCTTGCAAGTATTGATCTTTCTCTTTTCGTGCATCTGCGAGCTTGTGTTCAATATCAATAAGTTCTTGGCTCTTTGCATCTTTATTTTGTGACGACTCGAGCACTTCCCGTGCCTGTGCGAGCTCATTCTCTAGAGCGAGTTTTTGTATTTCAAAAGGCTTGATCTGCACTTGCAGATTTTCTTTGGTGTGCTTAACGTACAGAATTTCACGCATCAGGTACTCCTTCACGGAATCGACAAACTCAGACTTTAGCTCGACAGCTTTTTCTATCTTTTCTACCTGCTTTTTGAGAAACCGAATATGCGGTGCGATTTCTTTACGCAAACTTTCTACTGACTGAATATTTTCAAGAGTCTTATCAAGCTTTCGTTCGCTCTCTTGTCGCTTGTATTGATAGATTTTAAGGCCGAGCGCATCCTCAATCATTGTCCTTCGCTCTTTGGTATTGCTACTTAAAATTCTATCCGCTTCTCCCTGAGAAATGATGTGGTGTCCTGATGCTCCAATGTGCGCAGACGAAAGAAGCTCCACCACATCGCGGAGGCGAACGAGTGAGCCGTTGATAAAATACTCATTCACTCCATCTCGGTGCACTACACGCTCGATGGTGACTTCAGGGAAATCTATGTGTAAAAACTTCTGACTATTATCAAATGTAACCTTGACCGAAGCGCGGTTCGAGCGAGCCCCTTCGAGGGCGCCGTTGAAGATGAGGTCTTCACCTTTTTTCCCGCGGAGCGATTTGATGGATTGCTCACCGAGTACGAAGCGAAAGGCTTCGGCGACATTTGATTTACCGCTTCCGTTTGGACCCACAATGGCAGAAATAGATGTGTTGAATGCGAGCGAGCTTTTTTTCGCAAATGACTTAAAACCCGAAATTTCAATATTTTTTAAGTACATTGTTCAGAAGCTTCATTGGTAACTGACAGAGAGATTGTACCAAGAATGACGTAGTCGAGGTAGTAAGAGCTTTTCTGAACATCAGACACTCACAAGTTTCGTATTTCGATTTTCGTTATCCGATTTTCAATCCTTTATTCCCACCCCTTCGCCTCAAGCCCCTTGCGAGCCGCTTTCTGCTCTGCGTCTTGCTTCGAATCTCCTTCGCCTTGTGCTACTAATTCATTTTTAAGGTACACACCTACAGTAAAGTGTTTGTCGTGGTCAGGGCCATCTTCTTTGATGGTTTTATACACCGGAGTGACACCTTCATGTTCTTGAGATTTTTCTTGAAAAAGACTCTTCGCATCAATCCATGATCCATCTTCGACAATCGTATCGATAAGCGGGCAAATATTTTCCGTGATAAATACTTTTGCAATGTCATATCCTTGGTCGACGTAAATAGCGCCAATAATAGCTTCGATAGTATTTGCCAGAATATACTGACGAGCACGGCCCGTATCTTTTGCTTCGCCCCGTGAGAGCATGAGGAAGTCATTGATACCGAGGGTGAGACCTACGGTGTGGAGTGTTGTTGAATTTACGAGGGATGAACGAAGACTGGTCATCTCTCCTTCGGTCTTTTGAGGAAACTTTATATATAAATAGTCTGTGATGACAAGCTCGAGCACCGCATCCCCGAGGAATTCGAGTCGCTCATTGTGGCCAATCGGGAACTCCTTATTTTCGTTCAAATACGAGCGATGCACAAAGGCCTGCTTTAGCATATCTTTATTTTGAAAAGAAACATTGATCTGTTTCTCAAACTGACTAAAGTCTGGTGAAGACATGGAAATATTTGTTAGTTACGAGTTGTTTGTTCTTAGGAACATTGAGAGGCTGGCTCTTTACATACCAACGAGATTTTAGCTACGAGCATCTACATTTTGGGATAAAAGAGTCACGGCTTTGGTAACGAGGGGCAATATATCATCGTAGAAATTGAGGTCTGCTATATCCCCCACGTCAAACCACCGTGCGTCATTGAGACCCCCCGAGGATTCAAGCACTACCGGCACATATTCTGACCGAGCAAGGAAGTAATGAACTTTCTTCTTTATCTTACCGTCTTCTGGGTGGAAGGCAATGTACTCGTTGCTCCCGAGGTCATCTTCGAGTCTGACCGTAAGGCCAATCTCCTCTTTAATTTCTCGCATAGTACCGTCTTTGACATCCTCTCCATCTTCGAGTTTACCCTTCGATAAGGTCCAATGCCCGAATACATCATGCACAAAAGCGAGAGAGAGCTTGCCATCATGGCGAGCATAGACGATAGCTCCGCCGAGATTTTTAACCGGCAATTCGTGGTCAGGGATGTCCTTCGAGAATTTCTTCTTTGGGCTGAGCTCATCTTTTCCTGGCTCACCCATTCCTTTATACACAGCACCGAGTACTCCGTTTACGAATTTTCCCGATGTGTCTCCGCCAAATGACTTTGCAAGCTCAATCGCTTCATTAATAGCAACCTTTGGTGGCACTTCAGTATGGTCAGCAAAAAGAAGCTCGTAAAGTCCAATACGAAGGATGTTTCTATCAACGATAGAAATCTTTTCAATTGGCCAGTCAGGCGCAGCTTTACGAATGATGGCGTCGAGGTCTTTTTGCTTATCCTGCACGCCAAGCATTAGATCTTCCATGAAGGAAGCATCTGAAACGCCAGGTGCGAATTCGGCGATGTTACGGAGGAGAATTTGCTTAGACGGAACATCAGGACGTTTAATAAAGTCCCACTCAAAGAGTGACTGCATCACAATTGATCGTGCAAGATGCCGATTTGCCATAAAGAGCTTGGTTAAATGAAGAAACGAAACGACAGACTACTTTGCTGCTTCCTTTTTCTTCGCAGCCTTCTTTGCAGTCTTTTTCACCATATCAATGATATCACGGCCTTTATATTTGCCGCACGTTTTACACACTGCGTGCTTTAATTTCTTAGCACCACAGTTTGCGCATACTGCCAAGTCCTTTGCTTCAATAGCGTGATGGGACCTTCGATTGCCAGTATGGGAACGGGTATGTCGCATTCGTACTACCATGAAAAGTAGTATACGAAAAAGGTGACAGTATTGCAAGTTATGGGGATAGTGGAGAGAAAAATAGGAAGGAATGAGGAATTGATGGTAATTATAAAGGTCCACAGTCATATACGTATTCCTCTGAGGTGGAGAGAGGCGGAGCCTTTTTTCACAACGCAATGAAAAAACACCCAGCGTTTCGGCGCTGGGTGTTGTTTTTTCTCTTTTTATAAGAAATTTGTTACTCCCTATGGGGAGGTCTGTTACCAGAGCGTTGCCACAGGGTGATGTTTTAGGGCGTACTTCTGGTAGCATACCCCCCTACTCCCTGTGGGGGAGGTCTGTTACCAGAGCGTTGCCACAGGATGAGGTTTTAGGGCGTCCTTACCTCAGGATGTGGATCATCGTGTTCAACATAGGATGTTGCACACAAAAGAGAAAAAACAACGCCCAGCGCCGAAACGCTGGGTGTTTTTTCATTGAGTTGTGAAAAAAACTTTGCATCTTTCCACTCTAAAGGAAAATAAGTGTGCGACATCGGGTGCTCCAGACTCTTCTCTATTATCTCTCAGTATTTTTTACGTCCTTATACCGTCCCTGTGTTGTCTACCCGCTCCATTTACTCCAGCCTCTCTTAGGCTAAGATATTCTTCAAAAATGAGAGTCGGTGAATTGGAGTAAGTCCGTATTTTCTGACTGCATCCACATGGTACTTGGTGCCATACCCCATATTTTTTTCAAAGCCGTACTGGGGATAAATTTTGGCAAGCCCAGTCATCTTTTTGTCGCGTTCTACCTTGGCCACTATTGACGCAAGGCCAATAGTTTGAATGCGTGCGTCACCTTTAATGAAGGTTTTTTGGTTAGAATACTCATCAGGAGCACGGAGCCGTCCGTCAAGCAATATCTCGACTTTTTTAGGGTCTAATGTCAATTTTCTCAGGTTCGCACTGAGTGCTGTGCGAGTGGCTTTCTCTATTCCCCACCTGTCAATGTACTTTGGCTGTGCGTAGCTGACGGCAAAATCTATATTTTGTCGTTTTTTTTCCTCAACAAGGGTTTTGTACAGCTCGTTACGCTTTTTAGCTGAGAAATGTTTGGAGTCACAATTTTTAGGAAATTGAGTCAAAACTTTTTTGTTTTTAATGATAAGTGCGCAGAGCGCAATCGGACCTGCAAGCGGCCCTCTGCCAACCTCGTCAACTCCAACTTCAAATTTCGCCTTCCTAAACATTATCGAGGCAATGCTTCGTAACAATAGTAAATACCCGGTTCCAATTGAGGAGTATACCCACTATTACATTCTCCTGGAAGAATTGGTCTTTCCTGAGACCATACTATAAAAGATCCAGTGAGTTGCCCTTGGATCGAAGGAGTTGGGTTATATATATATGCTCCCGTTCTAAACTGCGATGCATTTACTCCTGGAGGAATCGGGATTACACCTCCTGGTAGATAAGGTGTGATTGCAGTAGGAACAGTAGCACCTCCGCCTAACTGTCCATTCCAGCAAGTACCTGATGTTTTAAGACATTGCCATCCAGGTTGACCTGGGTACGAAAAATTAGGACTCGCCTCCCGCGCCCTTACAAGTGCGAGGATAATCATCTGTTTGTCCGCTTTTACCTGAGCATCACGAGACTTCGAACGGACACTTGAGATACTTGCCATGATAATTCCAAGGAGAACAACGATGATACTTACTATCACCATTATTTCAACAAGTGTAAAGCCTTTTTTGTGGAATCTCATACCTGTATAATACCCTAACAAAACTAAAATAGTGGGAGAAAAGTGAATAAAGTCCTATTTTGAAAACAATAGTATACTTATAAAAAATGAAAGAATTTACCCACCTCCATACCCACAGCCACTACAGCCTACTCCAAGCACTGCCAAAAATCTCCGACCTTATTGAGGCAGCCAAAAAACAGGAGATGAAAGCACTCGCTCTTACGGATAACGGCAACATGTATGGAACTATTGAGTTTTATAAAGACTGCGAAAAAGCAGGAATAAAACCCATCATCGGCATTGATACATTTGTCGCTCTGCGATCCCGACTTGATAAGCAAGCTGGTATCGATAATATCCGTCATCGATTAGTGCTTCTTGCGAAAAATGAGGTGGGATACAAAAATCTTATCGAGCTGACTACCCGTGCACACCTCGATGGATTTTATTACAAACCTCGTATCGATAAGGAGCTGATAGAAAAACACAAAGAAGGAATTATTTGTATTCTCCCTTCTTTTTCTGGTGAGGTTGTAGCTGCGGTTCGAGGAAGCGACGATGCCAAAGCAAAAGAAGTAGCCCTATGGTACAAGGATGTTTTTGGTGATGACTGTTATATAGAGATTACCCATCATCCAGAAATTGATGGGCACGAAGTGCGCATGAAAAAGCTTGTAGCACTCAGCCGTGAAATCTCCGTTCCTCTTGTAGCCGCACATGATGTGTACTACATCCACAAGGACGATAAGAAAGCTCGTGACACTCTCATGTCAATTCAATCAAACAATGATCGTGAGCGCGGAGGATTCAATGATGGGGACGAGGATTTCTCATTTATTAGTGTGGAAAAAGCAAACGAATATTTTAAAGATCTACCCGATGCGCTTGACAATGTACAAGCGATAGTCGATAAGTGCAATCTCAAACTCTCATTTGGCTCATGGGTATTCCCTGATCTTAAAATAGAGAGTGGTCTTTCTTATGAAGACGAACTGCGGAAGATTGTATACGAAGGTATACCTAAACGTGGTCTTACCGAGACTCCTGAGATTGTACACCGTATAGAATACGAACTAAAAATTATTAAGGACAAAGGGTTTTCCCCATACTTTCTTGTGGTGGGAGATTTACTTCGTCATGCGCATGAACATGGCATTCTCACAAACATCAGAGGATCGGTGGCAGGATCTATGGTGACATACCTCGCTCATATTACGAATGTAAACCCCATTGAATACAAACTCCCCTTCGAGCGATTCTTAAATCCCGAACGTCCGTCTGCGCCAGATATCGACATGGACTTTGCGGATAATAGGCGCGATGAGATTATCGAGTATGCACGTCAAAAATATGGAGCCGATAAAGTAGCCCAGATTGGAACCTTCGGGACCATGATGGCACGCGGTGCAGTAAAAGATGTGACCCGCGCACTCGGCTATCCCTACGCACTCGGTGATCGTATTTCAAAAATAATTCCGATGGGTTCCCAAGGTTTCGCCATGACCATAGACCGAGCGTTTGAGATGGTGCCTGAGCTCGGAGAAATGTACAGCAAAGAGGCAGAAGTAAAGGAGATTATTGATATGGCAAAAAAAATGGAGGGATGTGCTCGTCATATTTCTGTACATGCCGCAGGAGTAGTAATCTCGCCGACGAGTCTTACAGGCTTTGTGCCCCTACAATTTGATCCAAAAGGCGAAGGGAAAATCATTACCCAGTATGACATGTACTCAGTAGAAGAAGCAGGACTTCTCAAGTTCGATTTTCTCGGACTCAAAAACCTCTCCATCATTGCAGATACGCTCGACCGTATCGAAGCCATCGAGGGCACGAAGATTGATATTGAATTCATTCCTCGTGATGATAAGAAGACGTTCCAGCTTCTTGCAAAAGGAGAAACGGAAGGGCTCTTCCAGCTCAACGGCTCTGGCATGACGAAATTCCTAATGGAGCTCAAACCTACGACCATTCACGATATTAACGCGATGGTGGCACTCTATCGACCTGGGCCGATGGAAACAATTCCGGATTATATTAAGCGCAAAAATAAACCGTCCCTAATTTCATACCCTGACCCGCGCATGAAGAAGTATCTTGAAGAGTCCTACGGTCTTATTGTGTACCAAGACGACCTTCTTTTTTCCGCTATAGAACTTGCAGGTTACTCATGGCTTGAAGCAGACAAATTCCGAAAAGCAGTGGGTAAAAAAATCCCCGCAGAAATGATGGCGCAAAAAGAAAAGCTGGTTTCCGGTATTATAAAAAACGGACAGACGCAAGAGTTTGCAGAAATGCTTTGGAAGCTCTTTGAGCCGTTCCAAGCATATGGATTTAATAAAGCTCACGCAGCGAGCTACGGGCTCGTGGCCTATCAGACGGCGTACCTCAAATCCAACTACCCCGCCATTTATATGTCAGCTGTCCTTACTGCTGACTCGGGTGATGTTGAAAAGATTGGCGTCTTCATTGC
>CAZAZG010000004.1:0-29715 GCA_964489565.1 uncultured Candidatus Saccharibacteria bacterium
TACACTATTACTAAAGTGGAATATTTTATTGATGGAATTCCGCTTGGAGAGTTGAAGACAAGCCCTTTTTCGCTTACTTTTAAACCAGCAGACAGCCAAATCATGGTAGGAAATCACGCTCTTCGTGTTGTAGCAACGGACAGTGTATTTAATTCTACAAGACTAGAACAATCGATATCTATCGTATCTCAGTAATAGACTGCAGCCCCTGTTCTTTCACACAAGATAAAACATTCTCTTTTGCAAGGTATATTTTATTTTTTATAATTGGTGATGCGGTGACATACACAACTCCACTTCTTATAGAAATTTGAGAATTTGGAATTTCTACCCCAATTGAATCTCGAAATACACTTTGCAAAATCCTAATTTCATCAGTTTTATCTGAAAGAACGAGTTTAAATTTTTTCAGATAATCAGAGAGATTTTTCATATTACTTATTTATTCATTGGCATCACAATATATTGAAATGATTTGTCTGATATTCCGCGTATTAAAACAGGACGACTAAGACCTTGAAATGAAAGGGAGAGACTGTCTGCATGGATCGACTGAAAGCAGTCAATAATATATTTATAATTAAAACTAATGGTAATATCTTCTCCTTTAAGAACTGCTTCGAGGTTATTGTTATTTTCTCCCACGGTAGAGTTTTTTGTTGCGAGTTCAAAGAGTTTTTCTCCTGGAATTACCCGTACAACAATCTGATTGAAAGTATCAGAAAAAACATTTGATAATTTAAGAGCGTTTAATAAATCCTGTTTAAGCACTATCACTTCGGTCTTAAACTCTTTTGGAATAATTTGTTTGTAATCAGGAAATGTTCCATCAATTACCCGTGAAACGAGATATATTCCCTCATATTCAAACGCTATCTGGTTTACATCAAAATGAATTACTACCTCCCCCTTCATAAGCTCTAAGCTACGAATAATCTCAGGGACGTTCTTAAATGGAATAAGGACACTCCCAAAATCCTTTCCTTTTTTTACTGACACTCGCTTTTCTGCAAGACGAAATGAGTCTGTGGCCACAAACACAATTTGTTCTTCTTCTGAATAAATATAAATACTTGAAAGCTCAGGCTTCATACTAGTAACAGCAGCACTGTAATATACCGACCGTAATCCGTTTATAAACACTGCAGGATCAATCGACAATGCTTTGGTCGATACAACACGCGGAATGAGCGGAAACTCATCAGGAGGGAGGGTTTTTACTGATGTGGTGGTCTTTGTGGTGCTGAACATCAAAATTCCTTCTGATGTTTCGCACATTACCTTTTCTTCTTGAAGATTTGAAAGGAGCCCAAGGAGTGTCTGACCTGAGACGACGACACTTCCCTCTTCTAATACTTTTACTGGAATATGAATTTCAATACCGAGATCGAGATTTGTTGCACGAAGTGTCAGCCCCCCATTTTTTGCATCAAGAAGAATACAAGAAAGAATGGGTAGTGTGAGATTCTTCCCGGTTACTTTCTCAACGAGCGCTACACCTTGTTGGAGTTTTTCTTTTACACATTCTATTTTCATATATCTATATATAAATCTATTATTACTATTAAGCTTGTGTATAACGGGAAAACTCAAAAAAATCCTTATTTATAAACACATTTTGGGAAACTTGCTGTGTATAAGAATGATGATAAACAGAGTCCCTGTGAACAACTTTTTGGTTTGTGTGTGTTTTCATAATTCTTATTCTTATAAGTCCCCATGTAATCCACAGTCTTTACACAAGCATTGTGCGTAGCTGATTTATTTCTTGTCCGAGAACTGAATCTGTTTTTAAATCATTTTTAATCTTCTCACATGAGTGAATGACTGTGGTGTGATCTCTCCCCCCCATTTTCTGTCCAATTGATGGATAGGAAATACTAAAATCCTCTCGAAGAAGATACATTGCCACTTGGCGGGGTTTGATAATTTCCTTCCTGCGAGTTTTTTCATAAATAGTTTCCTCTTCAATTTGATAGAAATCCGCTACTACCTTCACAATATCTTTTACAGATATAGTTTTCTTTGGTTTGGCGCTCGCTTTGATGTAGTTTCGGATTTCATTTACAGAAAGTTCACGCCCCTTCAATTGTGATTGACACATGATGATGTTGAGGGCTCCTTCAAGGTCACGAATATTTCCATTTACCGTATCGGCGAGGAAGTTAATGATCTCTTCAGAAAGGTGGACACTACTTACTTGAGCTTTAGCTTTAAGGATTGCCGCTCGTGATTCGTGATCTGGCGCAGGGATATCTACTGTCATACCAGCCCCAAAACGACTCTTTAGGCGATCTTCAATGCTTGGGATGAGGTTTGGGTGTTTATCTGATGAAAAGATGATTTGTTTGTTGTTGTCGTAGAGCGTGTTAAAGAGGTGGAAGAGCTCTTCCTGAGTTTTTTCTTTCTGTGAGAGGAATTGGATATCATCCATAATAAGTACATCATATTTTCGGTACTTTTCTTTTACTTGGTTTATTTTTCCTGTCTGAAGTGCTGATACAATGTCTGATGCAAATCGCTCAGAGGTTACATAGAGAACTTTCTTCTCTTTGTGAGTGTTCTTAATGTGGTTCCCTATTGCCTGGATGAGGTGAGTTTTGCCATGACCCGTGTTTCCATAAATAAAGAGTGGGTTGTAGAGAATTCCCGGATTTTTTATCACCGCTTGTGACGCCGCGTGTGCAAGCTCGTTAAACGGTCCAATGATGAATGTATCAAATGTGTAGCGAGGATTGAGGTTATCGTCTTTGTTTACGTAGTGATCACTCAGTGGTAACTCTCTGTTTGGCGGGGCAATAAAATTCCCTTCCTGATTTTTTGGAAGCTCTCGTGGCCTGCCGTCGTCTTTTGAAACTACATACTCTACAGAGTGAATGTGAGGGGTGGAAGTGCGAATGTGGCGAAGAATTGAGTTGTGATACTTATTGATGAGCCATTCTTTGACGAAAGCGTTTGGCACAGAGAGGTGTATCGCACCTTCCTCGTGTTTTAGAATGTACGTATCCTTAAACCACGTTTGAAAACTTGCCTTTGAGACGGTCAATTCCATTTCTACGAGTACACTATCCCAAAGTTGTTTTTTATCCATAATGTTGAAGTGTTGAAAGAATTATTGTCGATACATTTCTCGTATGAGTAGTATATACCGGTAGGAAAATTAAAGAACTTGCCCCCAAGCACTAATTATGTTGATAGTCTGTGTATAAGGTGGGGACAATGAAAAGAAAGTTTTAAGAAAACCTAGTTTTAAGTTTTTAAAAGGAATTTTAAAAATATACTTAAAAAAATACTGTCTTTTGCAGTTTTCCTAAAACTTAAAACTAACGGCTTAAAGCTGGCTTTCTGTCTTGCATAAACCAATCTCTATGCTAATATGCCTAGAACTATGTCTCAAACATACCAACCAAAGAAGCGGAAGCGAAGCCGAAGCCACGGTTTTCTTAAGCGTTCATCCACGCCAGGAGGAAGAAAAACCCTCAAGCGAAGACTCCAAAAAGGACGAGCCCGTCTTTCTGTCTAATACCATGCTGAGGAAAAGCCAAAGGGTTCCTAAAGACCTCTTCCCTTCTACAAAAACCCAAAAACAGCTTGTTTCTAGCCTACTTTTCTCTATTTCGTATTCCAAAAGCTCCGAAAAGGCTCGCATTTCTTGTGTAGTTTCAAAGAAGGTATCACCAAGTGCGGTAAAACGTAACCTTGTCCGTCGAAGAATCTACGAGGCTATTCGCCCAGTCCTAACTGCGGAGTCCAGTGGAACTGTGGTGGTATATGCTAAAAAACCGGTGATTTTAAGTAAGTTTAAGGATTTACTGGAAGATCTCACCTCAGCTCTCTCAAAAACCTCCTTTGTGTTTGATAAGGGTCCCCGTCCGTAGTATTATTTCACACATGATTGCATTTTTTCACGCGACTTGTTACCAGCCCCTCTACAACGGCCTCATTCTTCTTATGGGATTACTTCCATGGTTTGATGTGGGAGTGATTGTCATTTTGTTTACTATTATTATCAAGCTCATTCTCTTTCCTCTCTCGCAAAAAGCAACGATCACTCAAATGAGGATGAAGGAGATTGAGCCTGAGCTTTCTGCAATTAAAGTAAAATATAAAGACGATACAAAAACCCAGGCAGAAAAGACCATGGAGGTATATAAAAAGAATAAGGTCAATCCATTCTCGAGCGTGCTTGTGGTTCTCATCCAGCTTCCAATCATCTTTTCCCTCTACTATGTTTTCTTTAAATCAGGACTTCCTGGTATCAACGAAGACCTCATCTACTCATTTACTCCAAGACCCCAGATGATTAACATGGAGTTTCTTGGACTCATTAATGTTGCACAAAAGAGCCTCTTTCTCGCATTTGCCGCGGGCATCACAAGCTTCCTCCAGGCAAAGTTTGCCATGCCAGCACTCGGTCCCATCAAAGAGAATCCCACATTTCAGGATGACTTAGCCCGCGGTATGAGTATGCAGATGAAGTATGTACTCCCTGTTATTATCTTCCTTGTCTCATTCTCAGTCTCCGGCGCTGTGGCGCTCTACTGGACTACGAGTAATCTATTTGCGGTAGGACAGGAACTTTATTTGCGAAAAAAACGTCCAGCTCTTGCTATATAGACGATTATTACCCTGATACAACATTACTGGTTAAGTAAAAAACCACCTTTAGGTGGTTTTTGTTTTGTCTGAGTAATTACACTATTGACCAACGATCGATAGTGGAAAAACCCACTGTGAGAGATCTTTTTTATTTTGGAAGGTTAGAGTGGTACCGTCTGGGTTTGTCTGGAGATTTATTACATCAATCCCCGCTTCACTCGCATCTTTAATTTCGGTATTGCTTATCTCCATAATTTCCTGATTAGCAATATCTGCAGTCACTATGTAGTCATCAAATGTTGCATTGCCCATATACCAATCATCGGGGAATGAGCCTGACATTTCTCGAAGTGGTACCCCACAGGTGTATTGAGTGGTCGATAGCCAAGCACACTTTTCAGGAAGTGTCGTAAAAGGCTGTATTGCAGTGGTTTTTGTCTTAACGAAATACGCAAAAAGACGAACCACTCCATTTTCTGATGTGGAAAATAGCACCGCACTCCCGTCGTTGTTTACGAGCGTAGTCAAACCTTTTACATCTGAAAGTATCGGAATAAACGCCCCGGTTTTTATGTTGAGCGAATATAGGTATCCACTAATCCCTTCCGATGCACCGGTTGTGAGGTATACAGTGTCGTTTGTTGCGAATTGTGGAATCCATTCAGTGGTCCGTGATGACCACACTTTATTTAGTCCTTGCACTTTCGCGTTAGCGAGATACCCATCTACACCAAATCCAGTTCGAATAAGCGCAAAAGTAGTATTCTTATTTGGAGAAAAAGCAAAAGAGACAATCGGCTCATCAATATAATTACCAATCAAGTTTACAAGCTCATCGGTGCTTGAGGCGGTTGTTGTAGCGATAGATCCAAAGTAATTTTGGATTCCACCATCTTTCACAAATTGGAGTAATAATGATTGCCCGCCATTTCCCCACAGAACCCTCTCCCCTTTTGGAATGGTAGTGTTTGTAATCCTCTTATTTGTGTTCGTAAGTGAATTAAATTCAAAAATATTGCCAGTAGCCCTTTCCATAAAGCGAACTAGAGTAGTGCTTCCCTGCATATAGAGGATTGACCCTGAAACTGGACCATTTGATATTTTTTGGAGCCCAGGGAGGTTGCCCTGCTCTCCGCCAGGAGCTTGCACAGCACTTTGCATATTAGGAGGTGTAACAGGCCCCGGTGTTGTCGAGTCGTCTCCCTTTCCAAAAGGAGGCGTGCTTAAAAATTGTGGCCTAGAAATCGGTGATTGGTTTAACAGGAAAAATACTCCAATTCCAAGCACAAGAAGTGTGAACGTTATGACTATTACAATGATGCTTTTTTTACTCATAATGGACTAAGTGCGAACTGGGTGAAGCAAACGTGCCAATGGTTATTATTTTCAAGTACAAAGATTGCACCAATGGTGCTCCAAGAAGGTTGACCCTTGATACAGTTGTTTGATGTTTGTCCCGGACGACCTTGGGTAATAAATCGAGTAAGTGTATCATTCGCTCTGTACTGTAGGTCGACCACGTTCATGCCGATGCCGTGAGTTACGTGTTCCCAAAACTCACTCCCGCCCGTAACAGTAATTAAACAACTGGGACATTGGTTTTTTAATCGAAGAAGTCCTGAAATCGCCTTATTTCCAACTTTGTAGACACTAGTACATCCACTCTCTCCGACTGTGGTGCATTGAGTCCTTTTTCCCGTTCCAATTATTTCTATGCCTGCTAATTGGGCACGCTCCGAAGCGTCAGATGGCCAGGGGCTTCCATTCATGAATTGTGGAAAGCATGCAGATCCTGCACATGGACGAGCTACCCCAGCTTGAGGGTTTTTGTCCTGGCACTCCTTCGAACAATTTGCTTTCACAGTACAGGTTTGGTCAGTTGCACATGCATAGCTCCCGCATGGGCTTACTGGGCATGACGGAGCTACAGCAACTGGCGCAGGGGTTTTTGGTGTCGTCACGCTATTTAGGTCAAACACCAAAATTTTTGGATCAATGGTGGACAGTATTGAAAAGGCGCCAATTGCGAGGAGAAGCCCGATGATGGCGTTATTGAGCTTCTCTTTCCCGTCTTTTTTCCCCCCGAGGGACTCACTGGTGATGTATTCAAGTCCCCCAATGACAATCATGAGGACTGCGAGAGCGCCCGCAATTCCGATAAAAAGTCTAAACATTCCTGGAATGTATGTGGCAAACGTAATAGGCGCACCTTTTGCATTCGATGTTGCTACACCAGGTAGGTCAACGAGGGGTATGTAACTCCCTGCGGGGGTCTGGGCGGTAACAATAAAGGGCACACAAACAACGCAAAGTAATACCAGGAAAAGAATTTTTTGGATGAGCGTTCTCATATACTATTGCTTTTGCAAATTAATTTGGATGCTTTGTTCGGCATTTTGTGAATCGTTTCTTTTGTTCTGTGCAAAAATCTTAAGAATTGATGTTCCTGAAATATTAGCATCATTTCGAAGGGTGATGATGTTTTTTTCATTTTTTTCAACTCTAGACCCATTTACAAACCACTGAAAATCAACAATATCAAGGCTGTTTGACTGAGAACCAATAAAGTAGGGTACCACTACAAAAGAAACCTCCTTTTCTTTTAGTGCGTAAGGCCCAGTAATTGCATTGTTAAACAAATATCCAAAAAGCGGATGGTTCTCGTAGAGTACGACTTTAGGCCTCGTGCTTTGTAAGGTGATGGTCTTTTTTGCTCGAAGGGTTTTATCACTGGTCGTCACATCCAATGAGATTTCTTCATCAATCCCGAGGACTGATCCATTAAAGCGGTACACATTCTTTCCGTAGCCAGAAAATGATCCGCGAATGGTTTCGTTTTGGGTCCATGTGTAGATGAGTGCCTCTGGGAGAATTCGCTTCCCTTGAGCGTTTACAAAGTCAGGAATTGCTGTAACTGTTACCATCGACTGATCAGTGAATTGTGCTTTCCCTTTGTAAAATGGGTGTGTGTGGGTGTTTGCCTGCCAGAGTAGGTTTACGCCAGCAGGACTAAAGGCAAATTTTTTCTCGAAAGCGCCACCGTTTTTTGGAGATATCGAAACGATAACTTCAGAGTTTGTCCCTATATCGCCGGTAGTAAATGTAAAGGTTTTGCGCCCGACGCCACGGAGGATTAGTTTTTTGTTTAAATACCATTCAATATTTGAGCTATTGAGGTCGTGGGCAAAACTTTCGATACCTATGGTTACACTTTCAAATGCTGTGGGTATTTCAGGGGTTGTGGTGACAGACAAAGTTTCTTGGAGCTTATCTACAGACATATTTGTCTGTGCGAATGCCGGCATCTGCACAAAAGAGAATATGACAATATTGATAATGAGCAAAGTTTTTTTCATTCCTCCATTATAAACTATATATACCGTAACCGAAGTTTTTTGTTCACTTCTGGGGACTTCACTTCAACAGCTTCGAAGAGAGTCCGCCACCCATTTTTTGTGCAGCGACGGTACTTGCAATAGCAATTGTCCACGCCGGGAGCATGTTGAGTAGTGGGATAAGCTCAAAAATTACCGTCTTATTGCGCTTAAAGGGAATGTTTTTCATTTTAAACCAAAGTGCGAAGGTTCCCCATGCAAATCCAGTAATTAAAAATCCAACAATTTGACCCACAACAGGGATAAGACCTACGACAAACTGCATTGCATCAAAAAGTAAGGCTGTGCCAAACATAAGTATAATAGTCCCCTCACTGAGTTTTGGCTTTTCTGGAGTCTTTTGATTCGATGCGACCCTCTGCTTTTCACCTTGAGCAACACCAGCTTCAGTGGTTGCGTTTTCTTTGCGCACCTCTCCAATTGTATCTTGCATCTCAGCGGAAGCCTGCCCAGACTGCCCTTTCTTATTTTGGTACTTTATTTGAGCTCTTTGTACTTCTTCATTCGAAATTTGCGCCACACGATTCCTTTCAATAGCAGCTTCTTGTCCTCTAAAGTCTTGTTCCCGATTTTGTTCTCCTTGAATACGCGTATTACTCTCAAAAATAATCTTATTGCGTCTATTTCTTTCTACACGCCAACTCTCTCTTTCTTGGCTTTCTGTTTCCATGTTTCTAGTATAGAAGGTTATCTCCCTGCTGCAATGTCTTCTTTTGCTTTTTGGATAGCAAGGATTTGAGAAGGGTCTGAGGTGATAATCTGATCTTCCGTGTATGAAGCGATGATCTTGATCGCTACATGCTTTAGCCCTGCAAAGAATATCCCTTCTCCGACGTCAGATTCGAGGAGTAGATACTTTTCTTCGTCAGTAAGATTAAAGATTTGTTGGAGTCTGTCGATTGCTGTTGGCGACTGCTTGAGCAGTATCTGAATAGAAGAGTTTGTGATAATCGGTGTGCCGTAGGGCGATTTTAGGAAGTCATCCACGTCTTGGGTTATAGTGGCGAGCCCAAGGTAGTATTTTCGCCCACGTTTTGCCAGATTGAGGAGAAATGATGCGGTATCTTCTGATTTCATCATCCACCACGCCTCATCAATAACAAGAAGTCTCTTTTTAAGCTCTCTTCGTACCGCACTCCAAATGTAGTGAGTGACGATGTACATAGCGATTGGTTTCAGCTCATCTTCCATGTCACGGAGTGAAAAAACTACGAACTTTTTATTGATATCGATATTTGTCGGTCTATTGATGAATCCCGCCCAAGTACCCTTGGTGTATTTTGTCAGACGCTGCGCGAGTGACTCCCCTCCCTCAAGCCCAGAGAGCACCATCTCAAAGTCTGAAAGGAGTGGTGGCTCGATATTGCGGAAATCAGAATCCGCAGTGATGTCTTTGAGTGCATATGTCTCGGTGATTGCACGGTCGATGAGTGCATCTTCTTCTGCGGAAAGCCCACCCATCATCAGACGAAAGAGTCCAACAAGGTTAATGATGTTGGAGCGAAGCACGCTCGCACCAGATTCGTCATCCCCCGGTGGTGGTAGGTCAAACGGATTGATGTGGTGTTCAGAGTTGAGAGATATCTTAAAATATCTTCCTCCCACGGCCTCAGCCATATATTCATACTCACGCTCAGGATCAATGACCATCACATCAGCATCAAACATGAGAGTACGGAGGATTTCGAGCTTTGTTGCGTAGGATTTTCCTGCACCAGATTTTGCAAAGGTAATAGAGTTGTAATTTTCGAGTGAAAACCGGTCAAATAACACTAGGCTTGAATTGTGTCTGTTGATACCGTAGAGAATTCCTTTGTCTGAGGTAAGGTCAAATGAAATAAATGGAAACAGACTTGAAAGCGGAGAAGAATTGAGCTTGGAGTTTACGGAAAGAATGTCTTCTCCGAGGGGAAGGATACTCTTGTAGCCCTGTTCTTGCTGAAACAGTGCGGGCTTTACATACACCAGTTTGGATTCGAGTATCGATTTGATCTCTGATTCAATTTTATCAAGCTCAGTGTCAGAATCTCCATAAATAGAAATGTAGAGGCCTACGTCGAAGAGCTTTTCTTGTGCTTGTTGGAGATTGTCACGGAGATTTTCGAGGTCTTGATACGCCACATCGAGCATTGGGTCACGGACGAGCCCCTTATCTTCCCTCTCGTGGATTTGGCTCTGCACTTCCGCAACCTTTTTTTGAAATTGCTTCAAGACCGCCGATGTCTCAATGGGGTGGATGAAAATAGAAACGTCGAACACTTTATCGAGGTTGATGATTGGGGCAAACCAGCTCTCTCCGAGAAAGCGCGGATATGAAATAACAAAGAAACTGCGGACAGTTTTTTCTCCGAGACTGAGCTCCTTTGGGCTCACCTTGAGGGCGCTTGGCGCAATGATATCTTTGAGATCGAGCGTGTTCGCCTCATAGATTTCATGAGGAAGAATGGTTGAAGTCGGAATGACCTCGCTCTTTTTATTACTTTTTAAAAAATCAAAGAATCCCATAGTATTATTTGTCTTCAAGTTTAATCGGCTTTGCTGTGTCTCCAGGGTTAAATATCTTATAAAAAAGCTCAATCACCTCTTCGGTCCCTAACCTCGCAACACGGATACCACAGCGTGCAAGACCCTGGTTTACCACAGACACTCTCTGTTCAAGCTGAGTGCGGTATTCCTCAAAAGTTGCCTCATCGATTGCTTTTGTATTTGCACCCTTACTGCCAAAAAAGTTGCTTGCAATGCCACCCTTCCCTTGGATAATCGATGGATTATATGGTACGACTACAAAGAAATTTTTAGTCATAATGTTAGTATTTTCCGTAAACGAACGGATGAATTCCATATACTCTTGAATCTGAACCTTCATGAGGCTGTTCATTTGGTTTTTCTTTTGATTTTCAAGAAGTGCGAGGTATGGCCTAATATCGAGCTTTCGAGATTGGATAAAAATCTGGATAGAAAAGTCGAGTGAGTTTACGAAATCTTGAAATTGAGAAAGCACTGCGGTCTTTTCATCTTCGCCTTTAAGAGAAAAGTTCAGTGATGACGCTAGAATGACCGCACGCATACCGCCATCTTTCATGACAACTATGCCATCACGAATGTCGTCTATCGAAACAAAGTCTTGAGTTGCGCGTGATGCGATCGCCATATGAATATTGTAACACACACTCCAAGCTCTGAGCTGTGATTAAAAGAATCGCTTTTACTTTTCTAAAATTTTGTCTGCTGGATTATCGATTGCGGTATTTTTTGTGACGTCGAGCTCCCACGAGAGGTCTTTCAGCTTGCTACTCGAGAGTTTTGGGATAGCGATTTGATTAAATGAGGTACTTCCCGCCGCCCCCGACGTTCCTTTTTTCTGTTCCTTTTTCCAAATGTAGAGTCTCTCGCCAAGGTAAAATTGAAACAGCGATTCGAGCATGAAAATAAACGGTCTGTTGTTAATTTTTACAAACGTCAGTGCGAGCGCGAGCCCTACAATTGGCACAGAAAGGAGAAAGGCAAAAAATTTTGGCAGGAGTGAAAAAAGAGCGACGGTGAGACCCGCTCCTCCTGCCATATAGACGAATTGCTTGAATGTAAAAGGCCCGAACAGCTTGTCTTCTACTTCGATGAATTGGGGAACTTGAAATCTCATGAAAAGTTTTAAGTCGTTAGTTTTAAGTTTTAAGTGATACGGAGGCGAGAAGGCTGTGAAGCATCTCTACAGTAGTATAGTCTGATTTGTTTCCAAATGTTAGTTGTTTTGCAATATAAAGTTGTGTTTGGAGCTCTGCTGCTGAACCAAGAGATATTCGAATATAATTCCTAAAATCCTTTTCGGTCCCCCCATACTCCCTTCTGCAAGGTTTGAAGGGATAGAAATAGCCGATCTCCGCATTTGGGACACAATCCCGTATATTTCTTCTTTGGGAAAACTAGAAGTAAGTTTGTAAATAAAGATAGAAAGGTTTGTGCTTTTTTGCCAAACAATGAGGTCTTTATACGATCTTGATTTGTAGTTTTGCATGTTTCCACTTAAAACTAACAACTTAAAACTCCCCCTACACCGCCTCGCGGTAGGGGTCTGTTTTCTCCCCATACGCCCTCTTCATCACGAGATCCCCTGCTTCGAGTGCTTTCTTGCGAGCTTCCCATTCCTCGTCAGTCATTGTAGGGTCTGGACGTGGAATTTCCTTCGGTGCTGTTGGGGCTGTCACAATACGCATCTCAGGTACGGTAGGGCTTTGTGTAAGCTCAGGCTTACTAACCGCAAGCACGGCTGGCTGTACTTCAACTGCTCCGGGGAGTGGTGGCAGAGTATTGTCACTGTTCCCTGCAGAGTCTTCGATGAGGTTAGCTGGAAACTCAAGAAGAGTTTCAGGTACTAGTGTTACATCAAAAGCAAATAAGGGAATGGTTGAGATAATATTTTTTTCTATTTCATTTTGAATTTGCAGCGCAATATCCTCACTGATCACTAAATCGTTTTTAATTTGCTCTAAAAGCTCACTTGTTTGGCTAAATCCAATAAGAACAAATAATACGCAATATTCAAGAGATTGATTCTGTTCAGGGGTAAGTAAATACTTTTGACCGAGCAGCTCAGTTGTTTTTAGCCAAGTTTCTTTTGCGATAAATTCACGAAGTTCTTTCGGTAACTTGAGAATTCTTTCTTGTAAAATTATTTCTGATTCGTCCATAAAGTTTAAGGTGTTATAGGCTTGTCAGGTGTTTTTTCTGGTTCAGCATCTTTTTTCGTGACCTCTTCTGGTATATCGCCGTTTTCTTTCATTATTTTTTTCAGCTTATCACCAACTGATTCTTTCCCTTTTTTCAATTTTTCAGCAGCTCTTCTTTGCGAATTCGAAGTTGTGAATGGAATATTGAATCTGAATATACTAATTGGCTTCTCAATTCTATCTGCATAGTTAGTAACCCGAGATTCTCCATTTTCGTAAGCCTTTCGCTTCCCTTCTTGATCTTTTTTGTATTTTTCCTTTGCTTTCTTGAGTTTGTCACCTTCCAACGAACTTCCATCTTCTGCAAGGTGTTCTTTAGAATCATCTTCCCAGCCAATTTTCTCAAGCTTCTCTCGAAGATGCTTCGTCGCCCCTCTGTTTTGTTTATCAAGGGTGATTTGTGCGGCACCTCTTTCCCCCTTCTTTTCCTCTAATGCTTTCGCTTTTTCTTCCTTTCGCTTTTGGAGCGGCTCTACCTCGTTTTTAAGAATTTGCTCCTGCTCTTTCTTTTTCTGTTCTAATTCCGTTACCTCCCTGTCAAGTTGAGCCTGCCCACCGACTGGTAATATTTTCTGACTTCTCTTTGATTCGATTTGGTCATCGATATCTTTAAGTTTTACAGCACCTTCGTTATTCATTTCTGTTATTTTCGTATCTATTGCTTTAGCGTCATTTTCGATAAGCGCCTCATCAGCTGCAAATTTTGGATCAAGTGCCGTTTTCAGCGTATCCATCTTACTCTGTATTGCCTGTTGTTTTGCCTCCCTCTCTTCTTTCAGTACAGCTTTCTCTTTGCCATCAGCTGCCTCAAGAAGCTTGCCTCTTTTTTCATAAGCTTCAATGCTCTTTTTCTGCATTCCGGAGTAGCCATCTTTTCCTCCCGCTTTGCCGCCAATGCCAAGGTCTCCGAGTCCGAGGGATTTGCCTGCGCCTGCAAGTCTACTATTTCGTACGTCAAAAGTTCCTTTAGCGGTTTTATCTGCAAGTTGCAGTGTGCCCATGACTATTCTGCTGTCCTTAGCTCTATCTTTCAACCATTTAGACTCAGAAGCCATTTGCCCAGCTTTTCCAAGGGTTCTGCGTGATCCATATGCCGCTGCGCTCGCTCCAAATCCAAGTGCGGTTCCAACGAGTGCCGCCGCTTGACCCCCAGCTTGCTCAGAGGCACCTTTTGCTATAGTAAGCGTAGCAATCATAAACGCAGAGATAATGATGAAGTTAAATATGAGTGCCACGCTGTCACAGCTCCCTACTGACTGAACTTGGGAACCTGAAATGCCCACAAATGCACCGCTCAAACTCCCTATCCCTTGTTCACATTGGGTAAGTCCTTTAGAATTTATAATGGTAAGGACTACCCACGTCAAAATCATATAAAGTGGCGCAAAGATAGCCTGACCTGAGAGTTGTTTCCACCATTTGCTTGCTGTTCCACCGAGTTGGGGGAGAACGGAGTTCATAATCGCTACTGGAGAAAAAATGAGTAGGAAAATAATCGTTACATATCGAATGATAAACATCAGCGAAACTGACAGAAAGTTAAACGCCGTGATCAGCATAAAAATAGAGCTCCCAATTGAGACAATAGCAATTTTCCCCAAAGACGATGCGAAATCCTTGGCAAGCTTCCCTTCTACATCAGGATTGTAGAGTGTGGTGATTCGGAGGGAGTTAATAATTTTATCTGAAAGTTTAACCGTGTCATTTGCGGGGACAATTTGTCGGTAAAATCCAATGGTCACAATGTTTGACGCATCGACAATCACTTTGGTCATAAAGAGACTGAAGTTGATGAGGACTGCCGCAATGACAATGCTGGTCAGTGTTTTTTTCCAGTCCGCCCCAGATACTCCGAGTATCGTGCCTATTGCAACATAAAGGAGTGAAAAGATAAACACCATATTTGAAAGGTCTCGAATGACAGACCACGCAATGTTGATACCGGTAATCCCTTCAATATTCTTTGCCATGTTCACCACGGTCATATCGAGGACCCAGTTGAGAAGTACTCCGGATATAGAAAGTATCCATGATGAAAGCATCATTGGTATCATGAGGAGACTTGCCACAACGGTGCCAATAGAGTCTGTCACCCAGCTCCACTGGGCATGTGCCACATGCGCACCAATAGGGCCAATCAAAAGAATGGCAACCCCGAGCACACTGAGAATAAGTTTTATGTTTCTACTCATATATAAGTAGCCCGTTTAGATGACATCTATTGTACCGCAAGAAATTGTTTTTTGTTCTACAGTCTGATCATCATCAATGAGCTTTACTTCCATTTTTTTCTCCCCAAGTTTGATATAATGCAACTCAAGTCCCGGCGTGTCTGTTCCTGCAGATGGAAGCTCAGCTGTGCCGTTGTCACGACTTCCCGCCCACATATACCGAGCAATTTTTCCTGATCCCCCGTTAACTTTTACAAGCCACACAAGCGGTTCTGTAGAACCTTTTTGATCTGCGGCAACCCAGCTTCGCTTTATGCCTACACCTGGAAATTGGATGAGTGACTGAGCAAGAGTTAGATAACACTGCCCACCGAGCTCACCGAAATTGGCAATTTTAACAAGGGGCTTACAATTGACGGTCTCTGGTGGTTTTATGGTCGAAACTCCACTTACCGTTATGGTTTGAGAAACTAGAACGCCCGCCGTCTTGTCTCCCCCTTGAGCATAAGTAATAGAAGCGGTCGGTCCAGTACCTGAAAGTCCATCACTGCCACTCCAAAGAAACTCAGCATCTAAGTTTTGACCGCGAACCTCCCACTTTATAGTGTCCCCTTTTAATCCAGTGTCTTTATCAGGAGTACAGATAAAATTCCCATTTTGAGATCCTGCTCCGCCTCCAAAACCTCCCCCCGCCCACCTGTTCCCGCTGTTATTAATGATTCCTCTAGAATTAAATACGGTCCCAATGAGTTGCCCAATCAGTGCGCTGACAATTTCATCAAACTCATCTGCGAGTTCGAGCTGGCTAACCTCACTTCCAAGAGTTTTTTGGAGCTGACTTTCAATGATGGTTCCTGGTGTTTTTACCGGTCCAGGCTTTTTGCATGGTCCATTGACCATTGGTAAATCCGTAATTGGTTCAAGGTTTGACTCTTGAGTTGGGCCAGTATAATTTGGATCAACAACTTTTTCATACTCAAGGCAGTCTTGTGTTGACAAGAATCCTTTTGCCCACCGAAGCTTCTCACTTTCTATAACGTTTACATTGTTAATACGAAACTGGAGCTCCGATTGTGCTGAAATGGCCGATCCGTACACATTATTATTTGGATTTTGACTTACCTCAAAAAACCTTTGCCATCCCCCAGCAGTAAAATCCCCATCAAAAAAGTTTTGAATATTTCCAGCTATGCCTGAGATGGTACACGAACCACCTGCAGGTCCATTTCGGGGGTTCGTCCTTTGAGTGCGGTAGTTTGCCTGGAGTGCTGCACGCACTTGGAATCTAAAAGGGCTACAGAGCGCTCCTGCTCCAATACTTTGAATATAGTTGCCCGCTACTTGGTCACCAATATCAAGAGTGAATTTTCGGAGGTCTGTTGCGAACATTGGATTTCCATCAAACCCACTATTGATCCATTCCACCACATTGTCAGAAATTGCCTCAAGAAGTCTTTTTACGGCAAAAATTATGACGCTGTCGTAGGTAACCCCGACGAGAGTAACTCCAAAGACTGTGAATCCCACTTCCTTACTTCGCACTTGTCCATCTGAAACTGGTACTGGGCCTATGAGTGCCGAGGCAGAAAGTGGGGCGACCATCTGCGCAGTAAATGCACAAAGGATACAGAGAGTGATGATTTTTTTAGCGCTCGGTAAAATCATTGAGAGTTCCAAAGTGATGAGGCGTCATCATCTGATGAAAATAGTATACCATTTGTAATCAGATAACTGCGAAGCTCCGCAAGGAGTGGCTGCTCATTTTTTGAGCTCGAATCAAACTCTTTCAGCCCTACCGCACTCATGAGAGGGTCCTTTGCTAAGAGATTCATTTTTTCAAGCCCAGCGCCACTTCCCGCATAACTGTTGACGAGCTTGAGGTGAATATCCGCAATATTGCTCGGAGTTGAAAGGTTCACCATTTCTTTTGCTTGTGCAGTGTACAATCCTGCCGCAAATGAAATGTTACTTTGAAAATTTGGATCAGATGGAGATATAAAGCTGCTACTTGTCATGTTTTGAGTAAACCTATCTCGATATTTTTCGCGAATAAGTCCAAGCTTGTTTGCATAGTTTCTGAGCGCACTTTCGCTAGAGTCACTACCTATACGCAGGTCTTTTTTTGTATATGTTGCTTCAGTTGATATGCCCTGAATATTTTTTGCAAGCTTTGTTGCGAGCTGGTTTTTCGATTCATCATTTATACCCCCGGATTGTTTAAGAGAAACATAGTCTGAAAAAAGCTGTCGACCAAGTGTTTCCGTCTTATTAGTGCTTGATGCAACATAATTATCACTCTCCGCGCGGGACCCTTCTTGTTTTGAAAGTGTTTCTTCCCAGCCTTTAAACTTCTCGTTATTTTGAAGTCCAGGGTCAATCAGCGCAGACTTATTTTCAATGACCACTAATTCGCCTGAGCTCTTAATATCGTTCTCTGAGTGAGTATTTTTCCATAAAGCAAAAACTCCAATAATGATAACTATCGGAATCAAATAATAAAAAAGTTTTTGAGTGGGAAACTGCACGGTATTTGCAATTAGTATATCAAAAAAATGAATAGTTATCATGGAGAAAGTGTGGTCAGAGGTATGTGCGAGCAACCTTACATATAATGAGTGGTGTATACTAGCAAAATGAACGCACGGTCAATTTTTTTCATTATCCTTTCCCTCACGCTTTTTTATCCGGCAAGTGTCGTGAGAGCAGAAATGTTTGCCCGCAATCTCACTATTGGAAGTAAGGGCGAGGATGTGAAGAAACTACAGGTGTTGCTTAACGGAGATGCTCGAACGCAAATCGCAAGTTCGGGAATTGGCTCTCCTGGGAATGAAACAGAGCACTTTGGATCTTTCACAAAGATTGCAGTAATGAAGTTCCAAGGCTTGTACCGAAATGAAATATTGGTGAAGTCAGGTATTACTAATCCAACCGGATATGTTGGCGTTGCAACCCGTTCCACACTCGAGCAAATATTAAAAAATAAAACAGTAATCGAAAGTAAAAAAACCCCTTCAGTAAGCAGTGCGCCCAAGAATGAAAGCGCGGTAAAAAGCAAAACTCCGATCACTCCGCTTTTGCCACAATTTTATTCCAAAAAAGTAACGCTTTACCGAGCCGTTACTTATCAGGTGGCTCCAAAAGGCAAGATCGTTCTTTTAGGAAGTGGATTCGATTCAATAGAAAATAGTATTAATGTTGGAGCTCTGTACACTATTTCCTCAGTTGCAAGTGCTGATGGGGCTACACTAGAAGCGACCCTGCCTGATGCGGTGCCATTTGGAACCTATGAGTTGTGGGTTGAAAATAGAAATGGCGTAAGTAAAGACAGCGCTCGTGCAATAACTATGATTGTTACCGATACCCCTGCTCAGCAACCGTACATTGAATCGATAAGTCCTCGGGGTATTAGTGTGATTACTGGTGCGGTAACTATTACTGGATCTGGGTTTACTCCGACAGGAAACAATATCTATGCATCACTCGGCAATATCTTAAACGTCCCTTCGGGTGATGGAAAAACACTCCGCATTGCAATGAAAGACTTCCCTTTTAACTCAAAGGCAAGTACTCCAAACACAAAAGGACTGTCAGCAATGATTTGGATTACCATACAAAATGAAAACGGTATCCAAGAAAAACCATTTGCTGTTACAATAGGGCTCTAAATATTTATGAAACGCACAAAAAACTTATGTTTAATTGTACTGTGTGCTTTCTACCTCTTTCCATTATTTGGTCAGAAAAACGTAGAGGCGAATACCGCACTCCCATTTGGAGGGCTGGTCACCTTCACTTTGCCATGCACATGTAGCGGAGCTCTGTGGATTTGGTTTACACCACTTTGGCTTGGAAATATTCCAGGCTCCGGTCCCCTTGTCTATGTACCGTATTCGAGCCTTCTGTATCAAGGATATATGATTGGGGTACCTGGTGCGTGGCATCTTGGAGAATATGCTCCTGGAGTACAGGCGTGTTTTCAGGTTACCCCCGTTGGCTGTATTCCGCAGCCTGCCATTGGCGTCATCACTCAGACGGGGACAAGTGTCCCAGGTCTTTGGTAAAAGGTGGCAAGTCCTCTGGTATAATCCTGGTCGGGCATTGCTTAGCCACTTACTGCACACCACTCACGATACGCTTCCAATCAACAAGTGTCAGATCCTCGGGTCTGACATTTTTGGTGAGGCCTGCACTGGTGAGTATATTTTCAGTTTTCTCTGCAAATACTTTACGCAGGGTGTTACCAATCGTCTTTCTTTTTTGACCAAAGGCGGTTTTGAGAACGGTAAAAAAGTATTTCTGCGTGATGTGGGTAAAAAAGTCTCTCGATATGTGCTCCACTGCAAGAATTGCTGAGTCAACTTTGGGAATAGGCTTAAATTGCTCCTTCTTTACTGTGTCAATGTATTTTGGCACACCGTAGGCTTTGACTGAAATGGAAAGGATGCTTTCTTTGCCGTCCCTCGCTACAATTCTCCGTGCCACTTCTTTTTGGAGCATGAGGACCATACTGTTCGGCTGGCACACACTTTCAAGAAAAATACGCAGGAGTGCTCCCGAAATGTAATACGGAATGTTCGCGACAACCTTGTAGTTACCTTGCGTTATGCTAGGGATATCACCAGGAAACAACTCAAGTATGTCCCCCTCTATAAGAGTAAATCGCTTCTCAGAAATTTCTTTTTGAAATGTCTCCAAAAGCTCTGGTATGAGGCGATGATCCTTTTCTATTGCAATGACTTGGGCGCCTGCTTCAAGAAGCGCTTTGGTCAAAATCCCCTTCCCCGGACCTACTTCAAGGACGATTTCGTCCTTCTCTATATGTGCAGAGGCTACAATCTTCTTTACTACCGAGTTACTGCGAAGGAAGTTTTGTCCCAGAGATTTCTTTTTTTGAAATGGTATAGCCACGTTAGAAGTCTATACGAAAGAGGGGTTTTCGTAAAAGTCCAAAGTTCCCCTCTTCTTTAACGGTAGACTCATCGGGAATATCAAAGATAAATTCAGACGGTACATTTACCTGCCGCGTCCCAAAGATGGTGCGGGTCTGTGCGTAGGTAAGGTACAGTTTGTGGCGAGCACGGGTGACTGCCACATAAAAGAGTCGTCGCTCCTCTTCATCATCTTCGTTTTTTGGCCTACCATTGTTTGGTCTAGCATGAGGAAAGAGTCCATCTTCAAGACCACTGACAAATACGTAGTCAAACTCAAGTCCTTTTGCTGCGTGCACCGTCATGAGTTTCACCCCAACCTTTTTTTGATCCATTAGTTCGTCTTGGTCACTTTGTAAGCTGGCATTCGTCAAAAATTGCTCCATCCCTTGCGCTCCTGGCGTATTGTCGTACCGTGAGGCGATGGTCACGAGCTCTCGAATGTTTTCGAGGCGCTCTTCATCCTCGCCCCCCTTTCCACTCATCATATCTTCTAGACCACTTTCCTTGAGAAGAAAACGCACCACATCAGATGCTTTTTCCGTCTCAGCTTTTTCTTTAATCCTTTTTAAGAGTATTCGAAATCGCTCGTACTCCGCGCGAGGCTTTGCTGGAAGGGTGTCTGATTTTCCTTCGAGCACTTTAAGCAGTGCCACTTTACCGATCCCACGAGTAGGCACATTGATAATGCGCTTGAGGTCTGAGAGATTGTCCTCAAGGAGCGCAGCACGAATATAGCTCACCACATCCTTCACTTCTTTTCGTTCAAAGAATTTTGTCCCGAGGAGTTGATAGGAAACGCCGTAGGAGAGAAATGCTTCTTCGAGTGCTCGTGACTGGAAATTTGCACGATAGAGTACCGCGATTTCTTCTGGATTGGTACCGTTTGCAATCAGGCCTTCTGCTTTTGTGGCAATGAATTCTGCTTCAGCCATCTCATCGAATCCATCGTAGAGTGATATCTGCTCTCCCGTTGGATTCTTGGTGTAGAGATTCTTTTCTCGACGAAATACATTTTTTGCAATGATTGCATTCGCTGCGTTTAGTATGGTTTGGGTTGAGCGGTAGTTCTCCTCAAGAGTAATAACCTTTGCTCCGGGATAATCTCGTTCGAAATCAAGAATATTTTTAAGCCTTGCTCCGCGCCAACTGTAAATATTTTGATCAATGTCTCCCACCACACAGATATTCATATCCACGCTTGTGAGGAGTTTTGCAATCTTGTACTGCACATTGTTGGTGTCTTGGTACTCGTCCACGTGAATGTATGCCCACCTCGATAGATACTGCGCGCGAATTTCTTCTTTTTCAAGGAGCCTCAATGTCTCAGTAAGGAGGTCGTCAAAGTCGAGCGCTTTTTCTTGCTTGAGTGCCCTTTCGTATCGATTCCAAACCCGGGCAACTATGTTGGCAATATAGTCACCCTCAGCATTTGCTTCGTAGGTTTCTCTGCGGACTGCATTTCCTTTTTCTTTTGAGATAATGCCAAGGATTTTTCCTGGTTCGAATTCTTTTGAATCAAGCCCTTCATCTTTCAGAGCGTTTTTCACAAGAGTTTTTGAGTCACTTCGATCAAAAATAGAAAAATGGCGAGGCAGGCCAAGGTGCACAGCCTGTTCACGGAGGATGTGCACACCAAGCGCGTGGAAGGTGCTCACAAAGGGAACACTGTCCATGCGAACCGGACGATTGAGAGATGGCGAAATGAGCGCCCTCATGACCCGCTCACGCATCTCTCCCGCCGCTTTGTTAGTGAAGGTGATTGCGAGTATCTGGGAAGGATTAACCCCACTTTTGACAAGGTTCACAATGCGCTCTACCAAGGTTTTGGTCTTTCCTGCCCCAGCTCCGGCGAGAATGAGGAGAGGGCCTCTTAGTGTCTCCGCAGCTTCGGTTTGGGCAGTGTTGAGGTTTGACATGGACACTACTATATCACACAGATTTCTGACCAGATTACCTAAAAAACCTATCCACAGCGACACAGAAAGGTTGTTGACCACAAGTACCTGACTGCTATAATATTCCTTGAATACCTTCGCCGACTGAAAATAAAATATGGCTATATAGAGCCATATAATACTGAAACGACAGAATTATCATTATTTTTAGGCCTATTTTACCCCTACCTCGTTTTGTCCGCCGTTTCTTACAGAGAAATAAGCTCAATCTCGGAAAAGCGAAAGCGCCATCTCTTTCCTATTGGACTACCTTTTCTATTCACCTAGTTGTGACATTGTGTGTTTTCGCCATTCCATTTGGGGTGAGTGCTGGGTTTCTGTCGATGTTTTCTAATCTGTTTAATTCAGCGCAAGCGGATGAGACTGTGGAGCATAACTCCCAAAACATGCCACTTCTCCAGGCTGCAATAAACACTGACCCAAACCCCATTGCGAGTGACGCCGGAGAGGTCATCATCGTAAACGGCACAGCGCTTTCAGCAGAAGGTAGCGTGGGAGGTCTTGCGGAAAATAAAAAAGATAATCCAAGCTCAGACCAGATTAGTCTGTATGTGGTGCGAAATGGTGATACGATATCTCAGATTGCTAAAATGTTTGGAGTATCAATCAATACCATCAGGTGGAGTAACGATATAAAGGGTCAAGGTGTAGTACCTGGCCAGACACTCGTCATCCTCCCCGTCTCTGGAGTCCGTCATATAGTAAAGAAAGGTGACACTGTAAAGTCAATTGCAAAGCTGTATAAAGCAGATACCGGTGAAGTCAGGCAGTATAACGATGTTACAGATGACACAAAACTTGCAATAGGAGATGTGGTCATTGTGCCAGATGGAGAAGTGGCACCAGCCACTCCCGCGAAGAAGAATTCACAGATAAAATTCATTCCAGTAACGAAATCGGTAGACGGGTACTTTATTCGCCCCACTACAGGGCCGAAGACACAAGGTGTTCATGGAAACAACGGTATCGACATTGCACCAAAGACCGGCACGCCAATCGTTGCAGCCGCCTCAGGCACTGTGCTTATTAGTAAAAATACCGGATGGAACGGTGGATATGGTGACTATGTGGTTATCCAACACGGCAATGGTACCCAGACACTCTACTCTCACATGTTAAACACTGCGATTTCTGCTGGTGTGCAAGTAGAGCAGGGGCAGGTCATTGGCTATGTGGGATCATCAGGAAAAGCAACTGGTCCACATCTCCACTTTGAAATCCGCGGAGCAAAGAATCCATTTTAAGTTAAAAAACGAAAATCGGATTACGGACTACGATAAAAAATCTGCCTTCAGGCAGGTTTTTTTATAGTGCATTTCGATTTTGTAATCCGAACTTCGTATTTCGTACGCTCTACTGTTTTTTCGGTCTATACTGCACCGCCTCTAAAATGTGTTTTGGAAGGACAATGTCGACTCCCTCGAGGTCTGCGATGGTCCGCGCTACTTTGATAATCTTGTGATAAACCCGAGGAGAAATTTGGAGATGCTCAGCTGTGCTATTTAAAATCGCCTTTGCTTCTTCGTGGAGCTCTACGGTGGTAACTAAATCCCGCACAGACATCTCAGCGTTTGTCTGTATTTTCGGGTTTTGAGTAAAGCGTTTTCTTTGCAAAATCCGAGCGCCGAAAATGCGTGACCGCACCGTCTCTGAGTTTTCAGAATTGTTTTCACTTGAAAGTTTTTCGTGATCTATGCGCGGGACTTCAAGCCAGATATCGATACGCTCGAGAATAGGACCCGATATTTTTCTCTGATAGCGAAGAAGTTCGACTGGTGAACAAATACATTCTTTCCCTCGAAAGCCAAAGTTTCCGCATGGGCAAGGGTTCATGGCTGCAACGAGAATAAAGTTTGCGGGAAACTGCGCAGTGCCTTTTGCCCGTGAGACAGTAATGACCCGGTCTTCGAGAGGTTGCCGAAGTGAATCGATTACCCTGCGCTCAAACTCAGGGAATTCATCGAGAAAAAGCACTCCTTTATGGGCAAGCGTCGCTTCTCCCGGCCGAGGGTTTGCGCCACCTCCGACTATCGCAACGTACGAAGCTGTATGGTGGGGTGAGCGAAATGGGGGCCGTGTCATGAGAGGCCCGGTGAGAGTTCCTGCAATCGAGTGAATGCTGGTGACTTCGAGCGTGTCATCAAAGGTGAGATGAGGAAGTAGTGATGCAAATGCTTTTGCAAGCATCGTCTTGCCTGTTCCTGGCGGCCCATAAAGTGCTACATTGTGACCACCGGAGGCTGCAATCTCGAGACCACGCTTTGCAGTTTCTTGACCTCGAATGTCACGAATATCGACGGTAAATTCTGACTCGTCGATATCGGGTACGGTGTTTGGTTGCACCGATATTTTTACTCCTTTTCGGTTTGGATCGATGTGACTCAGCACTTCGGTAAGTGATTCTGCAGCATAAATGGTAATACCTGAAATGAGCGCTGCTTCCCGTGCATTTTCCTTTGGCACAAATGCACAGACAAACCCGACACTCTTTGCTTTTTGGATAAGGGGAAGCGTTCCTGTTATAGGGCGAAGCTTCCCATCGAGCGCGAGCTCTCCGAGAAACAGAATTCCCTTTGGGTCAAAGCTGATTTCTTCGGATGCAAGTAGGTAGCCAACGGCCATTCCTAAATCAAATGCCGGCCCCTCTTTTTTGATATCAGCGGGAGCGAGAGAGATAATCACCTTTTCGTTCTTGCTCTTTGGTGACTTAAACCCAGAGTTTTTAATAGCAGCAGAAATGCGATCACGGGATTCCTCGACCGCTTTGTCAGGAAGTCCAACAACAGAAAAAGCGTGGAGCCCCCTTGAAAGGTCCACTTCAATATCAATAATATGTGCTTTGAGGAGTGAGGTCTGCGCGCTATGAACTTTAGAGAAGCTCATAGGGTGAGGTCTAAGAGAGAGAACTCTCTTCCGTAATGTGGGCCATGGATGTTCGTGCAGCAGGATTAGCTTCTAATCGCTCTCGCTCGATAGGATTGCCTGATATTTCGCACATTCCGTACTTCCCCGCTTCAATTTTTTCAAGCGCTTTTGTCACTTCATTCATGCGAATTTCAAGTTGTTTTAAAATTGCGGTGTTATTCTCATATTCTTCAATAGTGTCAGCTACCTCATTTTCATCAGCGTTCACTACATTCATATCGGTCGCAATTGGTTGCCAGTCTCCAGCGTTTTCTGGGTTCACTCGTCCAACAGTCATAAGCTCCTTTTCAAGCAACGCCTTCTCACTTTCGAGTATTGTTTTAAAATGACGGATGTCTGTGTCGTTCATAGGGTAATCATACCAAGTGAGAATGACAATGCAACAGATAGAGAGCCACATTCACTTATCTGACGAGCTTTTGGTCAGCGATTTTATTGACCATTGTGCTCAAAACTTCCGTGCTCGAAGTGATAATGAGGGTGTTTTTATCAATAAATGAATAAAGGAGAATGGTGTCACCTTGTTTCGTGCGAAGGATTCGAATATCTTTATTTTTTATGGTCTCATCTTCAAATGCACCTGCATTTGCGATGTCGGCATTGAGAGTTCTTTGCGTGGTAGTTGTGGCAGTGCTCGATCCTGTCGGAGGAATTACTTCGGTAATAGATAAGGTTCTGTTCGTAAAGAGTGCCCCAATATCAGCATTCATTAATTTTTCCCATTCAAGCATACCAGCATAGGCATTATCAAAAGATTCTACTTGGATAAGGAGAAATGGTTCGTTTTGAGTAGTTTTATAAAATCCAAACATCATTTTACTGCCAAATGCCCGAATAAGTGACGCAGGTGCATTTTGTTTAAATAGTGCGAAGAATGCTGGGGAGCTGATAGGCTGAAGTGAATCATCAGTAGCGGTCAAGACGAGCGAGACATAGAACGTTTCGTTGTTAGAAAGCACATTATCTCGACGTTGACGATTGATTGTTTCAAACAATTCATCTTCCGTTGCTGTGTCGACAGTTATTGCCGATGCTTTGTTGTACGCGACCAGTGTTTTGTTTCTAGACTCCTTGGCTACTGGCAAAGGGGTATTCTTTTGGAACATATAAAACATGCCAACAGCACCGATACCAAGCAAGATAAAGAAGGCGCTTAACGTGATCAGGATGCCTTTATTTCGTGCCTCGTGATTTACGGGAGCACTCTTAACGGTCACGGGTGCATTCGTAACTGGCGACTCAATCACTACGGCCTGTTGCTTTAGACTAGGCGTTGTCGGCAACTCGGTCTTTGGAATGATTGGAGTTGGGGTGAGCCCCGCACTTTTTTGTTTCTGTGCTTGCTCTTGCTCTCGACGTTTTTCCGCAAGTGCAATTGAGAGTACTGAAGTACCCTGATTTTTTATTGCTTCTGCCACATCTCCCTGAAATGTACGTAACGCTTTGATTTGTGCAGATGACTCAGTCTGTAACCCTGGTGTAAAAGATAGTGGACCATCAGCTTTTGCTTCTGTGAGGGCTCTTTGAAGTGGAGAAATGCCAGGTTCTACTATGTTTGGTTTTACTTGGTCAAGTCCGTTTATACGAGCAAAAATCTCTTCTTGTGTAGGTCCTTTTGTAGTATTTCCTGCAAGTTTGCTTTGAATTTCGGCAATGTGTTCATCAGCAAACTGCAATGGTTCTTTTGGGTCAGACATAGGCGTGTTACTTAATTCGTTTGTTCATTGTAACACACCAGTTGAGGTGGCTTTTTCGTGTAAAGCGCTACGATGTTAGTTTTAAGTGAATGCAGAATACACAATTACGTTGTTTCGAGTTAAGTTTATCAAGTCAAAACCTTACCCTAAGGCAAGGTTTTGACTTCTCTAAAAACGTAAAACTAGGTGTGCTTAAAACTCTCCCTCCTTGTTCATTGCTTCTCTCGGCATTCCCCGAGGTTTCATCTTTCTTTGAGGTCGGCCGATGAGGTACTTGCGAGTATTGAGATCGAGATCGATAAAGTCATCTGCTTCTTCAATCAGTCTCCCAGATGCCGATTTACCAAATGCCACTACTTCTACTTGGCATCCATGAGTGTTTTTTAGGTATTCGACGAGTGGAATGTAGTCTCCGTCTCCTGACATCAGGATAATAGTATCGAGTTTGTGGGCCATTTTTACCGCATCGATAGCGATACCGACGTCCCAGTCAGCCTTTTTTGTGCCTCCGAAGAATACTTGGAGATTTTTTGTTTTAGTCTCAATGCCTGCTTTTTCAAGTGCATCAAAGAACCCACGCTCCTCACCTCCTTCTGTCGTGATTACATATGCGATTGCGCGAATGAGTGATCTACCTGCCACGGCATCAGTCACCACTTGTCCGAAATTGATTTTCCCGTGATAGAGATTTTTTGCACTATGATAGATGTTTGCGGTATCGATAAATACACCAACACGCTGATCTTTTTGTTTAATAACTGCCATATAATTGTTTTGTAAGCAATAGGGGTATGATAAAAATCATTCCCCTTCCCTTCTTATGATAATAAAATAGTAACTACGGTTTCTTGTATGTAAATCCTCACCTTCCCATTGTACCACGCAGACCATTCCACCTGTGGACGTAGGTCTAAAATATCTTATGGAATCACCTATGAAAACAAAACAAACCCCGGAGGGTTTGGATTGAGAATTAGACTGCCTTCTTTTTTAAATTAAGCTTCTTCATCAGAGCGTTGAAACGCTTTGGATCCTTCTTCTGGAGATAGTTCATGTGAGATTGGCGATTTGAAACCATTGAGAGAAGCCCGCGCCTCGAGTGGTTGTCCTTTTGGTGGGTCTTCAAATGACTAGCCAATTCCTCGATATTTTTCGTTAGAAGAGAAATTTGAACCTCTGGTGAACCAGTGTCAGTATCGTGGATTTTGACGTCGCTGATAATTTTCTGCTTTTTTGTTTTTGCAATCATTGTAAGAGGAGTTTAACACGAAACGTCCCCAAATGCAACTCCTGAGCCTAGGTGCTCTAAAACAGGCCCTGGCACAGGTTTTAGCTTGGAGGTGCGAGATTTTGGCTTCCCTTGAGAAATAATTGAAAGGAATGCGTGGAATTGAATCAATAGAGGGATTGTTCTCGAACAGCACTACTTTATTAGAAACGCCCAACAGATAATTTCATTATAAGTATTTAAGGCTAGAACCTAAAAGCTAAAACCTGTAAGCTATTTGTATGATAATACTTTCTTGGAATGCAAATGGGATTTGTGCAATCGAAATGCCTTTCTGTCTCGATAACGGTATATCTACCCAAATTTCTATGCGCGCCACCTGCAAGTACTTCTCTAGTGTTCATAAGAAATTTCATAAGCAAAATTAAGAAATAAAGCCTCGACCAGTGTTGGTCGAGGCTTTTGGTGTGCTCTCTGATTTGTCATTCGTTAGAGAGCGTGACGATTGTTGGCTACGGTCTCTCTTTTTCGTGGCCGCAAGTGGTTGCGGGGGAAGTTTTTATCAAGTGGACCTCTCTGTGGCGACGCTTTAACCAGGGTATATCCTCTACGGTAAATGCGTAGAGCTTCCCCTTGGTCAGAGAAATTTCCACCGGAGCCCCGTCAAGGTTCAATCGACGCCCGTCGCTAAACTTCACGACGGTCTCGTAGATGGTGTCTACATACGTGATGCTATCCAGAGCCCCGCAGACAACCGTCTGTTTTTTCAAGGCAGTGGAACAAGCTGTGCAGAGCAAGAGCATAACTAAAAGATTCTTCATACGACCTCCTTGCCTTTCGGCTGGGGTGTTTGGTCCTACGGGGAATGCAATTTTTAAATAAACTAAAAACTCTATTCCCTGTATGACGCATGCAAAGAACATTCTGTTTCGCTCTTTTGAGCTCATCAGTACGGATACACATCCGTAAACAGGTGGAAGTTTTTAATGAGAACTTCCGGAAACTCGATAAGGGTTAGTCGAACTTACGTTCGACTTTGCTCCAGTCCAGCACAAACTCCCTCCCGTCAGAAGTTTCATAAAGCACGTGGGTTTCAACCCTGTGTGCCCAATGAATCTCACCGACAATCGGAGCAACGAGGGCATCAAACCTCTTTCGAAGATTGTCGAGGATCTCTTCGATACTCGCGCCACTCTCCCGAAAATCCTGCGGTTCGTACGGACCAAAAAATAACTTCTGATCGACGAAAAATGTGCCACCCTTCTGTCCTGTTGGTGCTGAAAACATGGAATCTCCTTGTCTTTCGACAAAAAAGTTTTTGGCGGCATATTGCCTTTTCATCCTTTGCCATATGGCAAAGGAACCGAGGAGGTCAACCTCCTTTTTTTTGCGGCTACAAGGAAATACAATTTTTAAAATAAACTAAAAACTCTATTCCCTGTATGAGCTTGCAAAGAACATTCTGTTTCGCTCTTTCGAGCTCATCAGGACAAGTACACTTGCCGACAAGAGATGACAATCGTCATCTCTCCCATTCATTTGTATTATTGCTTCCAATATCCATTCTCTACCCTTCCGGACGCTAGACGCGCGTACCGTTGTGGTGATAGAGGGTTCGAACGCTTGCTGCGCGTTCGGAGCGCGGCCTCCCGTCGGCTTTGATGCCGAACCGGAGAAGGAGCTTCGTCGCTTGGTCTTCCAAGCGTTTCTGCTCTTCTGCCTGACGCACTTCCTCTGCCAGCTTGGCAAAGTCGAACGTTTTGGTTTTTGACATAGCGCTCTCCCTTTATGGTTTAAAAACAGGAATTACATTCGTATGAAGAACAACATCTATGATTATCCCCAGCTTTCGGACCTCCTACGATATTTTTCTGGGTAGAAGGTCCAGAAGCTGGATATAAGTCACAAATTACTGTCATAACCTTCTTGCGAGAGTATACAGGAGTTGAAATAAACTGTCAAGTATTTCTGACACTTTATTTCATTTTCTTTCAAATTTTCTAAAATTAGCTATGTTTAAAGTCATATATTATTAGATAATAAAAAATGAATTGAAAGTAACTACTGACAAAATATTGTTTTTCAACACT
>CAZAZG010000005.1:0-27716 GCA_964489565.1 uncultured Candidatus Saccharibacteria bacterium
TTGATGGTTCATATAAAACGATGGATAATACATTCATCGAATCAGTGTGGTGGGCGTTTGGTGAAATTCAGAAAAAAGGTTTGGTATACGAAGGGGTAAGGGTTTTACCATATTGCCCACGATGCGAAACGCCTATTGCAAACTCCGAAATTGCGATGGACCATTCTTATAAAGATATTACTGATATATCAGTGTATATAAAGCTTGAACTCGTAGATGAGCCAGGAACTTTTTTGCTCGTATGGACGACCACTCCATGGACCCTTCCCGGGAATACTGCGGCGGCGGTAAATAACGACGTAGATTATGTGAAAATAAAAGAAGTCAAAGATGAAAAAACTTCTTATTACATTATTGCAAAAAACTTACTTGCAAAGCTTGCCGATAAATTTTTAAACCCTGAGGTAGTAGAAGAGTTCAAGGGGAGTTCTCTCATCGGAAAGTCATACACGCCTCCGTTTGATTCCTATATAAAAAATACCGATCTCCCAAGCCATGAGAACGGGTGGAAAGTGTACTCAGCTCCATACGTGACTACCGAGAGTGGAACAGGAATAGTGCATCTAGCTCCCGCGTACGGTGAAGAAGACATGGATCTTGCAAAAAAAGAAGGAATTCCTTTTGTTCGACATGTAGGAAGCGACGGGAAGTTTACCGCCGAGGTCGTTGATTTTGCTGGAGAGAAAGCAAAATCAAAAGAAGATCATCAGGCAGGCGACGTACTCATTATTAAGAACCTTGCGCCACGTGGTCTTTTGTTTGCCAAAGAAAAGATAATTCACTCATATCCTCATTGCTTTCGATGCGAGACACCACTCTACTATTTTGCCCTTGATGCTTGGTTTATTAATATACAAAAGGTAAAGCAAAGGATGCTAGACCTCAATCAAGATATTAATTGGATACCCGATCATCTTAAAAATGGCCGTTTTGGAAAAAGTATGGAAGGTGCACCTGATTGGAATATTTCTCGTAATCGATATTGGGCTTCACCCCTGCCTATCTGGAAGAGTGATAATGGCAAAGAAATTTTGTTTGTAGATTCAATTGAAACACTGAAGAAACATACTAAAAAGTCTGGCAATACGTATTTTGTAATGCGCCACGGGGGTACAGAGAGTAATAAAAAAGAAATCATCAGTTTTGCCAAGCAAGAACTCGACCACATAACAGAAGACGGAAAAAAAGAGGTGGTACAGGTTGCCAAAGGATTGAAAGATAAAAAGATAGACATTATTATCGCCTCTCCTTTTGTTCGTACAAAAGAGACTGCACTTACGGTTGCAAAGACTCTTGGTATTAGTGAAGGGAATATTTATTTTGATAAAAGAATCCAAGAAATTAACCCCGGTGACTATGATGGAGGGAAGTGGCCTGAATACCATGACCGAATGTCTCAGATAGGAGTGGATTGGTTTAAAGAGCGCCCCGGAAATAGTGAGTCACTTTTCGATTGTCAAAAGAGAGTTGGCGAATTTCTCTATGAAATTGAGAGTAAATATGAAGGTAAGAATATCTTATTTGTCACTCATGGCGGTCCAGCTTGGCTATTTTTTGTGAATGCAGGATTGTTTAGTCCGAATGATAAAGTTTACCGGTTAGCAGATAGCCATATATTTGTCGATGAGTTTAAGCGCTTTGATAACGCTGAGGTAAGAGAATTGTCGTTTACGCCGTTGCCTCACAACAAAGATTTCGAACTCGATCTGCATCGTCCGTACATTGATGATATAACGCTTGTCGGTGAATCAGGAAATGAACTCAAGCGAATTAAGGAGGTATTTGATTGCTGGTTTGAGTCCGGCTCGATGCCTTTTGCGCAGAGACACTATCCATTTGAAAATCAGGAATGGTTTAAGGGTCATTTCCCCTCTGATTTTATTGCTGAATATATTGCCCAGACTCGTACATGGTTTTACTACGTGCATGCAATTTCAACGATGCTGTTCGATAATATTGCATTTAAGCACGTAGTGACGACTGGTACTGTTCTTGCCGAAGATGGACAGAAGATGGCGAAGTCAAAGGCGAATTTTCCAGACCCAACCATTTTATTTGATAAATATGGCGTTGATGCAGTCAGATTTTATATGCTCTCGTCACCACTCATGAAGTCTGAGGATCTTAATTTTTCTGAAAAAGGGGTAGATGAAGTGTACAAAAAAAATATTCTCCGTACTCAAAATGTACTATCATTTTACGATCTATACAGAGATGATTCTCATGAAAAGGTAGAGAGTGACAACGTTCTTGATCTATGGATCTTGGTGAGGCTCAACCAGGTGATACGACAGGTAACATTAGGGATGCAGTCATATAGGCTTGATGAGGCGCATGCCCCCATTGATGTGTTTATTGAAGATCTTTCCACTTGGTACCTGCGCCGTTCAAGAGAGCGCATGAAGGGTGACAATCACAGGGACAAATCGGAGGCCATTTCTACATTCAGTACAGTGTTAGAAACTTTTTCTCGAACTATCGCACCTTTCTTGCCTTTCTTGGCTGAAGATATTTATAGACGAATGAATAGTAATGGTACTCTGAGTGTGCATCTCCTATCATGGCCCGAAACGAATGAAAATATAAAAAATGAAGAAGAAATACTCAATCAAATGAGAGAAGTTAGAGGAATTGTGAATTTGGGCCTAGAAGCGCGATCTCGGGGTGGCATTAAGGTTCGCCAACCTCTGCAAAGCCTTACAATCAAAAACCAGATACTCGCACTTAAGCATGAGTACTTTACGCTTATTAAAGACGAGCTCAATATCAAGGAAGTGCTCTTTGATGAAAATATTGCAGAGGCTGTCGTGCTCGACATGCATATTACCGAAACTCTAAAGAAAGAAGGAGACGCTCGCGAGCTCATGCGCGCTATCCAAGAAATGCGAAAAGAAAAAAACCTCTCTCCACTTGATACGGTGCCCGTAAGAATCCTCACGGCACTTGAAGGGAAAATTGTTATTGAAAATTTTAAAGCAGATATCATTGCTACTTGTGGCATATCAAATCTCACGGTCAGTGATCTTGCGGAAGGTACTACACCTTGGTTTATCATCGAAATCTAAATGGCCTATCATGTCTACACCACTCTCGGCATGGTGCTCAAGGGAATGCCTGCGGGAGAATCGGATAAGTTCTTCTATATTCTAACGTCAGAGCTCGGACTCATTGGTGCGCATGCTAAAAGCGTGCGAAAAAGTGAGTCGAAGCTTGCGCCTGGACTCGAAGAGTTTTCGTACGGCACGTTCTCCTTTATACGGGGTAAACATTCGTGGAGGATAACCGGTGTGCAAAAAACGGAGAATATGCACCGCATCTTGAAGGGCGCAAAAGCGCGCAGTGCACTGGTGCAGTTCCTGACACTCATACGGAGGTTAGTTCGTGGTGAAGAAGTCCAGAAAGAACTCTTCTTTGTTGCCGAAGGGTTGTTCCGTGCTCTATCAGTTGCACATATAGAGAAAGGAAAGATACTTGCTCTTGAGTCACTCGCAAGCTTGCGACTTTTGTTTCTTCTTGGGTATCTCGATGGCAAGGAGAATTACCAAGATCTCGTCAGCGATTATATGTTTTTACCGAGCCATATTGAAACAGTGACTCGTATGCAAAAAAATATTCTCCGAGATATCAACGATGCACTCAAGGCAACACAGCTGTAGTTGATGTATACTAAATACTCATGGATAACTTGGAACACAATAAAATCGACAAACTCCAGCGAAAGCTTTATTCACGGAAAACGTCAGGTGAATTCGCCGAAGAGCGCACCGCTATCGCACAGGGTGAATTCGAAGTGGGTGATGGATGGGACAAGGGGGCTGACGATATTCGTACGCTCTTAGCAAAGGAGCGTGAAAAAAAAGAGATTTCCCAAGGCAATATTTTTAAGAAAATTCTGATTGGCTCAATTGTTTTTTTCCTACTCACGCTTAGTGTTGCAGTTTTTTTATTTATTCGTGGCACAAATTCAGTTTCGGGAAATAATATTGATATTCAAGTAGAAGGGCCATCAACAATTGGGGGAGGGGAAAGTCTCTCACTCGATGTGGTGATAAAGAACAATAACAATGTCGATCTCGAAAGCGGAAGCCTTTCAGTCGTATATCCTGAGGGCACGCGCTCAAGCGAGGATATGAATGCGCCACTTGTGCGAGAAAAGCAGGACGTTGGCGCACTTCCCGCTAAGAGGGAAACTCGAAAGACTATAAAGGCTGTCCTCTTTGGGGAAAAAGATAGTGCACGGCAAATCAAAATGACGTTTGAATATCGCCTCAAAGGATCGAGCGCAATCTTTTATAAAGAGAAAATGTACGATCTTGTCATCAAGTCGTCACCAATCATTGTGACCGTAGAGAATCCTACGGAAGTAAACAGCAATCAACGTGTATCATTTGTTGTAACGCTCTCTTCAAATAGTGCAGAAATACTTCGAGACGTGCTTCTCAAGGTTGAGTATCCATTTGGTTTTGCTTACCAAGATGCTGACGTGAAGCCAACAGACAATACCGGCACCCTATGGAATATTGGTGACCTCGGTACCTCAGCGCAGAAGAAAATTACAATACAGGGAATTTTGCAAGGGCAAAACGAAGAAGAGCGAACATTTCGTTTTTCAACGGGAATACGGAATCCAGAAAAAAATGGTGATCTCGGAGCAATCTTTTCTGTCATCCCTCAAACAATCAAGATTAAAAAACCATTTCTTGGAGTTACCGTAACTACAGACGGGAGCTCACAGCAAGACGTGGTGGCGAGACCAGGAGGGAGGATGCAAACCTCAGTTTCTTGGAAAAATAACTTGCCGAACAAATTGGTCAATGCTCAAGTGTTGGTAAAATTTTCCGGCTCTCTTCTTGATAAAAATAGCGTAAACTCTATCGGAGGTGGGTTTTATCGTTCGATAGATAATACGATTGTATTTGATAAGAATAACACCGATAACTTCATTTCTTTTGACCCCGGACAAAGCAGTTCGGTCTCATTTGAATTTGCACCAAATAGCGTTATCCCAACAGGATCAAACCAGACACTTTCATTTTCTGTGACGGTGTCTGGCGATCAGGCCTTTGACAACGGAAAGCAAGAAACAATCTCAACTACAGTAAATAAAACAGTAAAGATTGCATCTCAGGTAAATGTGCGATCACTCGTTACCAGATCACTCGGTGCATTTGAAAATTCTGGACCTATGCCACTTCGGGTCGATAATCCAACTACTTACACCATCCAGCTCGTTGCTACTAATTCACAAAATACCGTACAAAAAACAAAAGTGACCGCCATCTTGCCAAGCTATGTTGTGTGGACAGGGCTCAGTAGTCCGGGTGTAGAGCTCATCTCGTTTGACGAAGGGTCACGTACGGTGACGTGGAACGTGGGAGAATTAAAAGGAGGAACAGGATTTTCTCTGGCGCCTCGCGCCGCAGAATTTCAGGTCAGTATTACCCCGAGTATTACTCAGGCTGGTACAGCGCCAACTCTCGTGTTCGCACCAATACTCACCGGAGTAGATACATTTGTAAATAAAACGGTAAGCGCAGAAGCGGGGGATCTCAGCACACGTTATGCTACAGATCCAGATTTTAGAGATGAAGATGAGATGGTGGTGAAGTAAAAGGCGGGGGTATTTTTAAGTGAAACAGATCTAAGCCTTAAAGTGTGCAAGTTCAAAACATACGAGAATGCCATTAAAGCGCCCCTAGATGTTACTTTCATATAGATAAATAAAAAATTCCTTAGGGATCCACAGTACTACTTCTGCGCGCATGGGCATCACTTATAATTTGATACTAATTGTACATCCCTCCTTGGAGTTTGTTGTGCCCACGTAAAATTTTCCACCAACCCCAAGAGGAATTTCTCGATTTTAAAATCTCTATTTTTCACGGGACGTTACTTAAAATTCCTCATGTTCGGAGCTCTTTCTAAAACATGTTAGAATAGACAAATATGTCAACAAATCCCGAAAAGCTCGAAGCAATTGTATCCCTGGCTAAGCGCAGGGGGTTTATTTTTCCCGGCTCTGATATTTATGGGGGACTTGCGGGCACTTGGGACTATGGACCACTCGGTACGGAGCTTTCCCACAATATCAAGGAGTTATGGTGGAAGCATTTTGTGACTGAGCGAGAAGATATGTATGGCATTTCAACAGCTACAATCATGTCCGAGGCAGTCTGGCGTGCATCAGGACACCTTTCAGGGTTCACTGACCCTATGGTCGAGTGTAGCAAGTGCCACCATCGCTTCCGTGCCGACCATCTCGATGATACAAAGAAGTGTCCTGATTGTGGGGGTGAGCTCGGTGAAGAAAAAAACTTCAATCTCCTATTTCCTGTGCCGATGGGATCCGTAGAAGGCAATACCTCAACTGCATACTTACGTGGTGAAATCGCGCAGGGAATGTTCGTGAATTTTAAAAACGTACTCGATACCATGCGACCGAAGCTGCCATTTGGCTTGGCACAAATCGGCAAAGCGTATCGCAATGAAATCGCTCCGCGTGACTTCCTCTTTCGTGTTCGAGAATTCGACTTGATGGAGCTTGAATATTTCATCCGTGAAAATAGCTGGGAAGAACATTTTGAAATGTGGAGAAAAGAAATGTGGCGCTTTATTGACCGTGTGGGAATTGACCGTGAGTCAGTCCACGAGCTCGAGGTGGGGGACGGAGACCGTGCACACTACAGCAAGCGCACAATTGATTTTGAATTCGACTATCCATTTGGCAGAAAGGAGCTCTATGGTCTCGCATATCGTACCGACTATGATTTGAAAAAACACATCGAGGGAAGTGGCGTTGATCTCATGTATGCAGAAGAGGGGGAAGAGCGATTCGTACCCCACGTCATTGAGCCGAGCTGTGGACACGGACGCACCATGCTCGCGGTCCTATGTTCAGCATACGCAGAAGATGAGATGAACGGAGAAAAGAGAGTGTACCTTAAACTTTCTAAAGAAATAGCTCCGGTCCTCTGCGCGGTGTCTCCACTCCTTAAAAATAAGCCAGAGCTTGTTATGAAAGCGAGAGAAGTGTACGCAATGCTCAAAAAAGAATTTGGCAGAGTAGTATTTGATGACAATGGAAATGTGGGAAAGCGATATCGCAGACAAGATGAGATTGGAACTCCATTTTGCATCGTTGTTGATTTTGAAACCCTCGAAGGTCAAGGTGTTACGGTGCGCATGCGCGACACTGGTGAGCAGGAGAGGGTTGATGTGGAAAATCTGAACACATATCTTAAAAATAAAACGTATTAATATTATAAAAATGAATTTCGAAAACCCACAGCAATCTAATGCAGAGGGAGATTCAAAAAAGCGAGAAAAAAGCAATACTGAGGAGGTTGCTAAAAAATTGATTGAATCAGGACTATCTAATTATTTAGTAGAAAACTTATATCAATTTCCGGGAATTTATCATAGAAAAATAGCGCTTCAGCTTATGCTTTCTCAAAAATATGAATTGCTTGTAGAAAACTTGAATAAATTTGAAGGACTAAATCACGAAAGAGTTGCCCTAAAATTAATTGAAATGGGAAAATCTAGTTGTGTTGTGCAGAATATAGATAAATTTCCCGGGCTCTCCAGTAGAACAAGAAAGTTGTTGCTTCGATAAAAACACAGCAAAGAGGCAAATGCAAAAGCAGAGAATATTTTGTTGATCTCCCACTTGGCGGTTAAACCGCCAAGTGGGAGATATGGGTGCACCATAAGCTCCCGCCGTAGCGTAGATTTACGATGAACTTATACGTTATAAATATGTTATGGCATATTTATAACGTATAAAGAGAAAGAGGTGAGGCAGGTAGACGAATAAATCGCGCTTTACAGAGTGGTTGACAAATATACTGAAAAGGTGTATAGTAATTTAGCAACTCTTTTAAAATACTTGTAACGCTTAGGGGGTACGTAACTCCCAAGCCCCGCAGAATATCGCAGGGCTTTTTGTTGTGCAAAAATACCTTTCTTTTTAATCCAGGATGCGAATTCGCCTCTATACAGAGTCTTGTGATAGGATGAGCTACAAAGCTAATATTTACACTCAATGAAAGTCATAAAAAAGAAATTAAAAAACGGGCTACGGATCATTCTCGTGCCGATGAAAGATAATCCAACAGTGACCGTGCTTGTGCTTGTCGAAACGGGATCAAAATATGAGTCTCCGGAGGAAAGCGGTATCTCTCATTTTCTCGAGCATATGTGTTTTAAGGGAACACAAAAGCGCCTAAAGTCGTTTGATATTTCCCGTGAGCTCGATGCGATCGGTGCTCAAAACAATGCATTCACCTCTCATGAATTCACCGGCTACTTCGCAAAGTCTCACCCAAAGCATGTGAGTGCCATCCTCGATGTGGTTTCAGATATCTACCTCAACCCCACATTTCCTGAAGCAGAAGTGCAAAAAGAAAAGGGAGTAATCATCGAAGAGATGAATATGTATGAGGATTTGCCTCAGCGCCAGGTCTACAATGTGTTCTCCGCGCTCCTCTATGGAGACCAGCCAGCTGGGAGGACTATTCTTGGTGACCGGGAAGTGATCAATAACGCAACGCGAGAAAGCTTCGTGCAATATCGCGCGAAACATTATGTAGCGGACGCTACAATCGTCGTCGTGAGTGGGAACATCAATCCCACGCTCGTCCAGAAAAATATTGAAAAAGCATTTGGACATATTGCGACTTCAAAGAAATGGGACAAGCTTCCTGTTGTTGAGAGGCAAAGCGTAGTTGGATTGCAGATCAAACAAAAAGATACCGACCAGACACACCTCATGATCGGCGTGCGTACATTTCATATTACCGACAAGCGCACACCCATTCTTCAAGTGCTCAGCAGTGTTCTAGGACAGGGCATGAGCTCACGGCTTTTTCAAAAACTTCGAGAAGAGATGGGTGTCGGATACTACGTACGTACTGCTGCAGATGAGTTTACTGATCATGGATACCTTTCAGTAAATACCGGAGTTGATAAAAAACGGGTCAAAGAAGTAGTGGAGGCTATCATGGCAGAATTTAAACGGCTCAAGACAGAGCTCGTATCAAAGGAAGAGCTCGCGAAGGTAAAAGAAAGCATGATGGGGTCGCTTGTCATGGAGCTCGAATCATCGGATTCTGTAGCGGAATTCGTGGGTGGCCAAGAAGTGCTGAAGGGCGCTGTGCAGACTCCAAAAGAAATCGAGAAGGTCATTCGCAGTGTGACCGCGGCACAGATTAAGACACTGGCAAATATCATCTTTAAGGATGAAAAGCTCAACCTCGCAATTGTGGGAAATATTAAAAATGCAAAAGATATAGAAAAGGTGCTCCATTTCTAGACAAGGTTTTGCCATCTATGAAAAGTGGGTTCTCGATGGTACTATGGTTTTATGCAAACTCCAGGGGAAGGTATCACTCATTCAATAGGTACGGGAAGCATCGTGCGGGCGGTGCTCGTGCTTGTAGGCTTTTATTTCCTCTATTTCATTCGAGACGTGGTACTCATTATTTTGAGCGCCATTGTAATTGCCTCGGCTATTGAGCCGGGGACTGTCTGGTTTACCAAGCGCCGTGTGCCACGGGTGCTTGCAACCCTCATGATCTATGTGGGGATAGGGGCATTGCTTGTTACGACATTTTATTTCTTCCTCATTCCTCTCGTGCAGGAATCATCAGTACTTCTCCAGACGCTACCGGGGTATAGCAGAGCACTTGCTTCTGCAAGCTCAACACCATCGAACGTATTACAAGGTATCACTGCCGGCTTCTCGCTCCCTGTCATTATCGACACGGTAAACGGTGCCCTAATCAATCTCTCGAGTGGTTTTTTCGGCACCATTGATGTTATTTTCGGTGGCTTACTCAGCTTCTTTTTGATCATTATTATTTCGTTTTACCTTGGGGTACAGGAAGATGGAGTGGGGGATTTTCTCCGCATGGTCCTTCCTGTAAAACAAGAGGAATATATTATCGGGCTCTGGAAAAGATCCAAAGTAAAGATTGGCCTCTGGATGCAAGGTCAGCTCCTCCTCGGTATTATTGTGGCAGTACTCACGTTCCTCGGTCTCACTCTTCTTGGTGTACGAAACGCACTCCTCCTTTCAGTACTTGCCGGTGTGTTTGAGATCATTCCGCTCTTTGGTGCATTTCTTTCAGCTATTCCGGCGATTCTCGTTGCATTTTTAGATGGGGGGGTATCACTTGCAATTATCGTTGCACTACTCTTTCTCATCATCCAGCAGTTTGAAAGTCAGCTCATATATCCATTGGTGGTCAAAAAGGTAGTAGGTGTTCCGCCAATCATTTCCATTCTGGCACTTGTCATTGGTGCAAAAGTAGCAGGGTTCCTCGGAGTTATTTTGTCGGTGCCTATCGCTGCGGTCTGCATGGAGCTCCTCGCAGATATCGAACACAAAAAAACCCGAGCAGCAGCGAAAGAATAAATTCTTATGAGTGAAACAAATACTCTAAAAGCCCAATATATAACGAGCACACTTCCGTATGTAAACAATGATCCACACATTGGCTTTGCAATGGAGATTATTCGAGCGGATGTTATAGCGCGGTTTAAAAAAAAAGAAGGGTTTGATGTCTTTTTTAATACTGGCACTGACGAGCACGGGCAAAAACTCTTTGATGATGCACAGAAAGCGGGGAAGGATGTAAAGGAGTATGTCGATGGATACGCAGAGCGCTTTAAAGATCTGAAGGGGCTCCTCAATTTATCTCCGGATATCCACTTTATTCGCACCACTGACCCGCACCACGAGGCTGCAGCGCAAGAGTTTTGGAAGCGATGCGATGCAAACGGATATATTTATAAAAAGAATTACCAAATAAAGTATTGTGTTGGATGCGAGCTTGAAAAGACTGACTCCGAGCTCTTGGACGCAAAGTGTCCACTCCATCCAAATCGCAACATTGAACTCATTGATGAGGAAAACTATTTTTTTAAGTTTTCTGCATTTCAAGAAATGCTCCTCGCCTTTTATGAGGCAAATCCAAATTTTGTCATTCCAGATTTTCGCTACAACGAAATTAAATCATTTGTATCAAGGGGCCTTGAAGATTTCTCTATATCGCGATTGAAAGAAAAGATGTCATGGGGAGTTGCGGTGCCCGGGGACGAGAAGCACGTGATGTACGTTTGGTTCGATGCCCTCGTGAGTTATATTTCGACACTTGGATGGCCTCAAAGTGGAGATTTCGAGAAGTATTGGAAAAAAGGCGACCCGGTGCAATATTGCGGAAAAGACAACCTTCGACAGCAGTCTGCGATGTGGCAAGCAATGCTCATGGCGGCGGGGCTCCCAAATTCCAAGCACATCATTGTCAATGGCTTTATTCAAAGCGATGGGCAAAAGATGAGTAAAAGTCTCGGGAATGTCATAAGTCCAGTAAAGGTCGTTGATGAATTCGGTGTAGACGGTCTGCGCTATTTTGTGACGAGAGATTTTTCAAACTTTGAAGATACTGATGTGACCATGGCGAAAATGAAGGAGTCATTTAACGCGAACTTGGCAAACGGGCTCGGCAACCTCACGAGCCGTATTATGAAAATGGCAGAGACAAATCTTGAGAGCCCCGTTGTTTGCTCTGGGGAAATTTCAAGTGATTATACTCAGAAACTCAATGAATTTGAGATTCAAAAAGCTTGTGAAATTGTGTGGCACCAAATAGGTGAGTTAGACAAAAAAATCCAATCGACAGAGCCATTTAAATTGGTAAAAAGTGACAAAGAGAAAGGAAGGCAGATTATAACCGAGCTTGTGCAGTCTCTGTGGATCGTTACTTTAATGCTTACTTCCATACTTCCAGAAACATCCAAAAAGATTCAAGAGCTCATCATTGCGAACAAAGCTCCGGCCACTCCACTTTTCGTGCGAAAAGATTAGATATAATCAGTTTCATTCTGAACCCTTCCCACACAATAATCGGACTCTTACTCGGGGGTCTGTCTGTTCTAAAAAATTTTGTACTGAGAAAAAACGAAAGAGCTTTCGTCCTTACCGTAAAGAGTTTCTGATGGAAGTTTGGATGTTAGAATGGTGCGAGGGCGATGACTGTTGGGGGGTACAATGTTGCCCGGCCGAAAGATGGAAGAAAAAGATCTAGGCCATCAGTTTTTGCACATAAAATAAGACACACAATATCAAGTTATTTTTCCTATTATGTATTATTATAAGCTCGTGAGGAAAGCGCAAAGGAATAACAAGTTTGAAGTAAAGGCCCATGAATTAGTAGGAAATGTGTATACCAAATTTCCTAAAAGTCCAATTGAGATTAAGGTTTTGTGATTAAATTTATTCATTACACAACGTCTATGCACCAAAAAAACACTACTCAGTACTTCGTGTTGGCATGCTTCTTTATTCTGACTTTTATTTACTATATGTACAATTTTGGCGCAGAGAACACCGATAAGATTTTTATCACTATCACTACTTTTTTCTTCTCAATTTTTACAAGTTTTTTTATTACGCGCCAAGGTAATCGGTATACTAAACTCCGTGAAATTATTAGTACCTACGATGGAAAAATGTCAGGTATTTACAGGGTTTCAGGAAATCTTTCAGCAAGTATTCAACAAAAACTTGGTGAAGTAATCCAAGAACATTATAAAAAAATCTTACAGACAAAATCTTGGGATTATCACTTTACTCATAAATCGACAACGATCTCGAGTATGCACACTATCCTTGAGACAGATATCGGAGATAACAAACAAGAAACGCTGAGAAATCAGGCTGTAGGAAGAATCGTGTCAAATCTGGGAGACTGTCAGGTACTGAGAAAAAACATGGTCATGCTTTTTCAAGAAAAGATACCAAATTTTCAATGGATGCTAATTTTTCTGTTCGTATTTATCTTACTTGCAACTATTAGCGTAATTCCGTCTGCTGGATTACTCCTCGGGTCGAGTCTCAAGGCAGCTTTTGTTGTCGCAATTCTCTCGATTGTACTCATTCTTCGCAATCTCGATGATCTTCACTTGTTTGAGAACTTTATTGGAGAAAACTCAGCAGAGGATGTGCTCAATACTATCAGCGGAAATAAGTAGTATGTATCCATGATACTAGAGTATTTCGACATTCATTCCCATATACAATTTCCTGAGTTTGATTCAGATAGGGAAGCGGTGCTTGCCCGCCTTGTCGATACTGATACCTTCACTATCACCGTGGGAACCGACCTTGAGTCTTCTCAAAGCGCGGTTGCCCTGGCGGAAAGCCATCCGAATGTATATGCCTGTATCGGGGTGCATCCTGTAGGTGGTCTGTCGCAAACATTTGAGGTCGAAGAATTTAAGAAATTAGTCTCACATCCGAAAGTGGTAGCAATAGGCGAGTGCGGTCTCGACTACTTTAGACTCATTGGTGACTCTCTTGAGGAAAAGCAGAGACAACGAAAGCTTTTCATAACGCAGATTGAATTTGCAATTGAGCACGATAAGCCCCTCATGATCCATTGCCGTACCGCGTACGAAGATACGCTTGATATCCTTGAGCATTATAAAAAAGAAGTAGGGGAGAAGCTCCGGGGCAATGCACATTTTTTTGCAGGAAGCCCAGAAATTGCAGAGCGATTTCTTTCTATCGATTTCTCAATGTCTTTTACAGGAGTCATTACGTTCACTCACGACTATGATGAAGTTATACAGATGCTCCCACTCGATATGATTATGTCTGAAACCGATGCGCCGTATGTTGCGCCCACTCCTCATCGCGGGAGACGCAATGAGCCAGCCTATGTATCAGAAGTCGTAAAAAAAATTGCGGAAATTCGCGGAGGGGATTTTGAGATAGTCCAAAAAGCACTTGTTTCAAACGCTCTTCAAAAATTTGGTATTGAACTTTTAGGGGAGTTTAGGAGATGATCGGAGAGGTTGAAAGCCCAAGCACTTTGTGGTACTGTACTCTGACCTCTCAAAAGAGGCTTATTAATAAAGGAATGTCCATATATGACCGATTCTATCGAATTAGAGTCAGGTTCCGACACTCTTCGCGTCTATGAAGTGGGGTATTTACTCCTCTCTTCCATTCCAGAAGAAAAAGTCCCTGACGAAGTTTCTCGAATAAAAAGTTTCATTGCAAAGCATAAGGGTACGATGATTGCTGAGATTAGCCCAGCACTCCGTCCTCTCGCGTACGAAATGGAAAAGCACATTGCAACTCGCAATGAGCGGTTTGAATCAGCATACTTCGGGTCTATGACCTTTGAAGTAACCCCCACCGTAGCGGTGCTCCTTAAAACAGAGCTCGATGCGATGGAAAGCGTGCTCCGATTCATCCTCATCAAGAGTGCTCGTGAGGCTGTGGTAGCCCCAAAGGTTGCTGAAGCCGTCGTAGCTGAAGATGCAGGAATACACGAATCAAAGGGTGAGACAGAAGTTACTGCAGAAGCAAAGATTGATAAAGAAATTGAAGAGCTCGTAGTCTAATCTTGAATTAGTGGGAGAGCGTAGTACTATGAGTGTATCAACCATTTATCAACTAACTATCAAACGGAATGTATCTTAACAAAGCAATTGTCATAGGAAATCTTACTCGAGATCCTGAGATGAAGGCCCTTCCTTCTGGTCTTCAGGTAACGAGCTTCTCTCTTGCAACCAATCGAGTCTGGAAAGACAAGAATGGTGCAAAGCAAGAAAGTGCTGACTATCACAATATCGTGGTATTCGGAAGGCAGGCAGAAACCGCATCCCAGTATCTTAAAAAGGGTGCATCAGTCCTTGTAGAAGGCAGGATGCAAACTCGAAGTTGGGACAGTGCTGATGGCCAGAAAAAGAGTCGAACCGAGATTGTAGCCGATCGAGTACAGTTTGGTCCTCGCGCAGGCGGAGTTCCAGCTGGAGGAACATCTTCTTCATCTTCATCTACACCAATAAAGGATGCAGGAAGCAAAGAAGCACTCGACACTATTGAATATCCAGAAGATGAGATTAACCCAGACGATATTCCATTCTAAATAACGAATATGAAACCAACACAAATTGATCAGCTCGAACATATCGACTATAAGGACACGGAACTTCTCAAAAAGTTCCTGAATCCTCATGCTCGTATTCTTTCTCGAAAGAAGTCTGGAGTGTCAGCGAAAAGCCAGCGTAATATTGCATCTGCAGTAAAACGCGCACGGTTTTTGGGACTCCTTCCGTTCGTATCGAGGTAATAACATCAAAAAACCACCCGCCGTACGGCGGGTGGTTTTTTGATGTATGATTGATCGTATGCACAAAATCCCTCCATTTGTTGACGGGGCAATATTCGGTTTGCTATTTCTCCCCATGGCATTTTTCCTCAAGCTCATTTGCCCACTTTCCGAAGGGTGCTTTGTTGACCCATTCTTTGTACTACTTTTTTCTCCGTTATTTATGCTTCAATCAATTTTCGACAAGGTAGGTTTTGCACTCTCTACGCGAGAAGAAATTGTCTTTATTTCGGTGTTTTGGAGTGTTGCGTGGGCGTTTCTCGCACATCTTGGCAGTAAAGTGCTGAGAACACAGTATGCCCGAATGGAAGAGTAATACAAAAAGCGCTTACCGTAGGCAGGCGCTTTTTGTATCTTTACAACCCCGTCTTACTTAAAATTGCTTCCGAGTCTATCTACGTACTCACCAGTTTCAGTGTTGATGCGAAGCACATCTCCTTCCTTGACGAACATCGGCACGTTGAGGGTAGCTCCGGTCTCGAGAGTCACGGTCTTATTGCCACCTTTTGCAGTATCACCACGCACTGCTGGCTGAGCTTCGGTCACTTTGAGGTCTACTTTAATAGGAAGCTTTACTCCGATGATTTTTTCATCGAATACTACTGCTTGGATAAGTGAGTTGTCTTTGAGGAATTGTCCTGGCTCGCCGATGAGGCTTTCAGGAAGGGAATAGCGTTTACTCGCATCATTTGCATCACAAAACCACCACTCTTGCTTATTTTTATACAAAAATTTAATTTCTTTTGATTCGATTTCCGCCTCCTCCGCTTTTTCCGATACGTGGAAAGATCTTTCGGTCACTTTGCCGGTGATCATATTCCTCAACTTCGTAGCATTCACCGGCTTTCGCTGTTGTTTGCGAAACACATGAGAGTCGAGCACCTCGTAGGGTTCTCCATCTAAGATGATGACTTTTCGCAGTACAATCTCGTTATATTCAAGCATGGCGATTTTTAGAAAGCGGAGCGACTGCAAAATCGCCACCCCGCTGTAATTCTGATAAAAATATTCTCAATTACTTTCTAAAATTAAAAATAACATCATTTGTTTTGTAAGGTGCGTATCCGAATAGGACAACCCTGCTGACCGAACACCTTGCTGTTATTTCAAAATCAGAAATAACGCGGTGTGGGAGGGGGTAATGAATTTTATGCTTGCAAAGCCTTGCACCCGCATTTCATAAATCCTGTATTTACTTAGCTCTAACAACGTAAAACTCAGCAATACTACTGCGCCCTTAGACCGCCTATTCTAGCGGAGAACAGAGAAAAGTCCAGGCAAATTAGACATATAAGACAAACCACAGGTGGAGTGCCTGTGGCGCACAGTAAAACGGAATATAACTAACCCTGGGACTTACAAGTTTTCTTTGCCGGCTGCTGACCGAAACAATCGAAACTTGTGATTACCCCGTCAGAAACCTCCTTAGGTTATCGCACCTTCTAAGGTGAGAATCCTTCCTCCTTAGCGTCGACCCGGCCTTGTGTTCGGGTTCTGGTTCAGAGTTTCTCCATGGAGGGTTTATCTATTTTCGAGTGCTTTCTGATACTAACTCTGATACAGTTTTTTTCAAGTATTTAGTGGTTTTTGTATCAGAAACCTGACTTTCTCTTGGAGTTAAAAAAGGGTAGTATTGGGGTATGAGTTTTGAATTAAACCCTATTTACGAAGAAGAAGGTCGGTCTGAATTGCCAAAAGACGCTATTGAGTCTGTATCAGAATACGACATCAGCGCCCCACAAACACTCAGAGGGCCTCTCGCTGAGCGTCTTTCTATGCTTGGAACTGAACAATACAAAATACTACTCCACGAAGTGTTTGAGACGTCGGGAATAACTGGAGAGGCTATTGAGGCGGTTGTTGATGAAAATGAGGCAACAGACATTTTCCACGCAGTTGTAGCGTATGTCCAAGCTGGTACTAAAGAAAAAGAATCAGTTAAAGAACAGCTGGTAGTGTTACTTCCTATAGAGTCTTTAGCTTAACTTTTATCTCTTTCAAGATTGTATCTGAGATTTTGTGATTCTCTTTAAGGAATTGGCGCGTTGCATCGTATCCGCGCCCGAGCTTCTCTTCTCCATAAGCATAGGAAGTTCCTGACTTTTGGATAACACCAAATTTTTCTCCGAGTGCTATGATCTCTCCTTCCTTGGAAATACCTTCGTTGTACATGAGGTCAAACTCTGTTTGCTTAAATGGCGCTGCGACTTTATTTTTTATCACCTTTACGCGTACACGTCCTCCCATGACCTCTTCTCCTTTTTTAATCTGCGCAATGCGGCGAATATCGAGACGTACTGAGGTATAGAATTTGAGCGCCTTTCCCCCTGGGGTAGTCTCTGGGTTTCCAAACATTACACCAATCTGCATACGAATTTGGTTGATGAAAATGACGATAGTCTTCGAGCGAGCCACAATTGCTGTGAGCTTTCGGAGCGCTTGAGACATGAGCCGTGCTTGCTTGCCCACATGGTGAGCACCCATATCACCCTCAATTTCATCCTTTGGAGTGAGTGCCGCTACTGAATCGATGACAATGACATCCATTTTGCCTGAGCGCACGAGACTTTCCACGATTTCGAGTGCTTGCTCGCCATGGTCCGGCTGTGAAATGAGGAGTTCATCGATTTTTACGCCGAGTCTTTTTGCATACTCAGGGTCCATCGAGTGTTCTGCGTCGATGAATGCACAAATGCCACCGAGCTTCTGCGCTTCTGCAATCACGTGGAGGGTAAGAGTAGTCTTTCCTGAAGACTCAGGTCCGAATATTTCAATGATGCGTCCGCGTGGCAGTCCACCCACTCCGAGCGCTTCGTCGAGTCCAATTGATCCAGTCGAAATCGCATTGATATCAACGCGGGGTTTTTCTCCGAGCTTCATAATAGAGTCCTCGCCAAACTTTGTTTTAATGGCGCGAAGGGTATCCTCAATATTTTTTCCGTTTTCTTTTGGTTCTTTTTCTGCTTTTCCTTTTTTCATATGTATCTAAGTTACGGTGTAGTAATTAATGGGGAAGTGGATGCTGGCGAAGTCGTAGCCATCTTTTGGGTTGTTGTCGCCGTAGGCATTTCGATTCGTTCGTCTTCTGTATTGTACACCAATTGGAGGAGGGTCGTCTTCTTTCTTCCGAAGCGATCCGCTACCGATAACTTAATTATAGAATAGCCAGAGGTGACTATCAATTTTTCTGCAAACGCACCTGCGCTGTCTACATATATCGGGCCGTCGTTTAGGGTGATGCTTGCGATATTGCGCGCAGTACCTTTGATATCAACGACATTGTAGCCCACGGTCTCACCATCTCTTGGTTCAGTAATGGTAAGAATAGGTCCACTGATGAGATTTTTGGCCTGAAACAGGGCGTACCCGGAGAGTATGAGCACAATAAACACAATCAAAAGAATAGAAAGAAATTTTTTTGGATTATCCTTGATCATTGCTGAGTTCATCGTCTGGAACCGGGGCGCCACCTTCCGGCTTTAAAAGCACATCGCGAGGCTTTGACCCTGATCCGGCACCTACTACACCGCGCTCTTCGAGCATGTCCATGAGGCGAGCAGCTCTCGCATATCCGACACCGAGCTTTCTTTGGAGATAAGAAGTCGAAGCTTTTCCTGCATGAATCACCACTTGCTTGGCATCTTCGTAAAGGTCGTCACCATTCTCGTCGTCTTCGAGGCTTGCATCAAAGGTAGACTGCTTGCTACTTTCTTGAGAAAAATCAATTTCAGTCGGTACTTGGTCTTCATATGCATCAATAAGGTATTTCACTACTCGCTTTAGCTCCGTTTCCGAGATAAATGCCGATTGGACACGGGAAGGCTTGGACATCTCTCCTGACATAAAGAGCATATCTCCTGCGCCAAGGAGTTTTTCGGCTCCAGCTTGGTCGAGAATGGTTCGTGAATCAATCTGAGATGCTACCTGGAGCGCAATGCGAGAAGGGACGTTTGCCTTAATGAGACCAGTAATGACGTTGACCGATGGTCTCTGAGTAGAAAGTATAAGGTGAATGCCAACCGCACGACTCATTTGTGCGAGGCGCACGATGGCAGACTCGAGCTCACGAGGGAATGCCTGCATGATATCGGCAAGCTCATCAATTACAATTACAATGTAGGGCATAGTCTCAGGCATCTCGTCAGTGGTTTCGGTCACTCCTTTATTGCGCTGTTTTTGGAGTTCAGGTTCGAGAATGTTTTTGTGATAGGACTCAATATCGCGCACTGAGTGCTCTTCGAGTACATCGTATCTGCGGTCCATCTCTTTCCCAGCCCACTTCAGTGCGAGGATAGCCTTCTTCGCATCCGTGATCACGGGGGTGAGCAAATGAGGAATCTTATTATAGAGGGTGAGCTCCACACGCTTTGGGTCGATCATAATGAGCTTCAAGCTCTCTGGTGGGTTACGAAACAAGAGTGAGCTGATGATGGCGTGGATGGTTACTGATTTTCCCGAGCCTGTAGCACCTGCAATAAGCATGTGAGGCATCTTTGCGAGGTTTGCAAAGTGGGACTTCCCAGAAATTCCTTTTCCGAGCGAAACGAGAAGTGGTTTGTCTGAGCTCGTCCATTCAGGCTCGGAAAGGAGGGATCCGAGGCCGACAGTGGTCTTCGTGCTGTTTGGGATTTCGATACCAACAAGTGACTTGCCAGGAATCGGCGCTTCAATACGGACGGGGTGAGCAGCGAGTGCGAGCTCGAGGTTACTTTGGAGTCCGAGGATGCGGGCGAGCTTCACTCCTTCCGCAGGCTTCAGTGCGTAGCGGGTAATGGAAGGGCCGATAGATACTTCGTCCATTTCAACTGCAATGCCAAAGTTTTGCAGGGTGCGCTTGATGATGTTGGCATTTGCTTTCATATCACCGACGCCAGGCTTTCCTTTGTCGCGTTCAAGAAGTGAGAGGGGTGGGGGTGCAAACGCTTTTAGGGATATACTGCGTTGTTTCTGCTGGATGAAGTCTTCTTCCGGTTCCACCGCTTTTTTCTCAAACATTTTTGTCACAATATTTTTCTGTGTTTCAGGAGAGGCTTCTTCGCCACTTCCACTTCCTTTTTCTGCTATTTCAGGTATTGGCATTTCTGATGCCAATACTTTTGCTTGCTCAGGCTCTCCGAGCTTCTTTTTTGCAAAAAGATTTTTGAGTGCGGTCAGGAATGTGAGCTTGAGTGTCGTATCGAAGGTGATAAGAAATGAGATGACAAGGAGCGCTACAAGGATGATGCCCGAAGCGTAGAGGTCAAAGAGTTTGACGAGTGGATTTGCAATGAGGTTGCCGATCACTCCACCACCGTTTGAAACGAGGAGCGTGATGATGCCGAGTGATGAGAGAAAGAAAATAAATGCTCCGATAGTTTGGAGGAGTGCAAAGTTTCGTTTAAGGTTTTGGAAGAACGAAATGCAGAGCATAAAAAAGAACAGGCACAGGACGTAATATCCGTATCCAAAAAGCAGGGAAAGGAAGTCGAAAAACCATGTTCCGACTGATCCCGCTTTTCCAAATGCTGCCATTGAAAGGACGATGCCAATCACACAAAATATGACAGCAAGCACCGCTTGGAGGGTCTCATCTTGGAGATTTGAAAACGGCTTTTTAAGGTTCTCTGCGATTCCTGCTCCTTCTTTTTCTTTCTTTTTTCTGCCCATAAAAATATAAATTAGTGGCTTAAATGATACCACAGGGGAGGGAGTTTTAAGATGCCATTTTTTGTTTGTAATCAAGTCACTATTTAGCCCAAAAAAGGGTACGTGTGAGTGATAAAGAAATGAAGGAAATTTGAGCGAATATCTAAGGGAGAGAGGCTCAAAATAGCCTGCCTGCGGCAGGCTATTTTGAGCCTACTTAAAACTATTTACTTGAAACGTAAAACAACATCTCCATCTTTAGTCCTTGACTTATTATCAAGGACATAGTAATATTAAAAGGACATCAAAAAGACAAATCGTTGATTTATATAGGTTTTTTAGGACAAAAATCAATTCAATGCAACCCAACTCAGACAAAAAAGAAACAAAAGAAGTGACCCAGACTGGAAACGCTATTTCCGGTATAGATTTTTACAACACCTTTTATGCTTCAAAAGACAAAAATTTTGTCTTCATATATCAAAAGGTAAAAAAGCTCGCTGCAGCGGTGTATATGATCACCAATTTCTTTGATGATAACGAGCCGATTAAGTGGTCTCTCCGCACGCTCTCAACCGAGCTTTTAAAGAAAAATATTGCTCTCACTGACACCTTGTTTGCAAACAGCGGATCTACCCATTCAAGTATCCGGGACATCACACTTGAGACCGTCTCACTCCTTGAGGTCGCATCTTTTGCCGGCCTCGTTTCTGATATGAATGTGACCGTACTAAAAAAAGAATTCAGTATTCTGCTTGAGAGAATTGAAGTCATGACAAAAGTGACATCGCAAAGTGGGGTACTTGATACCGCACAGTTTTTTGCTGTTGAGGATCCCACACAGAACACTCAGTCCCGCACACTAACCTCACCAGTTTCCCACATCTCAAATACTCAGCAAATAAAAGACAATTCTCGTGTCTTTTATCCTACCCCCGACCATCTTCAAAGTCATGAAGAGTTTGAAATCGAAAATCGTATGAAGCTCCGCGAATTTAGCCCTGTTGCCGTAAAGAAAAATAAGCGCCAGAGTGCAATCATCAGCCTCCTTAAGAGAAAGAAAGAAATCATGATTAAGGATGTAGTAGGTATAATCTTGGATTGTAGTGAAAAGACTATTCAGCGCGAGCTCCTCGCCCTTGTCGACGAAGGGATGCTCGTAAAGGAAGGGGAGCGAAGGTGGACGAAATATAGCCTAGCTAAGGGATAGTTTTAAGTTTTAAGTTATGAGTTTTAAGGATAGGGCTAGATGCTTAGGCTTCCGCTTTGCTTCAAACTTAAAACCTCTTTCTTCTTAAATCTGTGCCCATTTGGTTGACCAAAAGGCCAAAATAGGCTATCGTAGTAGGGCTCTGATATGGGTCAGAAATGACCATATCTAATGAGTTATCCACACGGTTTTTGCAGAATACTTTTTGGGGGCTTATAATAACCCTAGTGCACATCGCGACTTTGTCGCTTTGTGTAATAAAAGTATTTCTGACCCGTCTCCGTACGTGGAAGGCAATACCGATCTTTGAAAACTTCATATGGATTTTACTTACTGCACTCTTTTTTCGGATACGAAAGGCTAACGGTTGCAATTCAGACCACCATCACAAACTCCCTTCTCGTTCCAAGTCGATTTGCTCTCTATATATAGTAGAGGGCAAATTGGAACGGGGAGTTTAGAGTTAGAAAGCGTTTTTGTTTATAAACAATTATTAGTTTTACTACCGCTCTCTGGGCAACCAGAGCGCATCACCATACGTCCTGCAGAACCATTAGCAATAATTCCTGCAGACATATGTTAAAAATTCGAATTCAAATATGAAAAGATTATTTACAGGTATGATCGCTATCGCGCTCGTTGCTGTAGTTCTCGCTCCAGTTTCTGCAGGTGCAGCAACTATGGCTGAGCTCCAGGCTATGATCGCATCATTACAAGCACAGCTCTCAGCAATGAGTGGAGACTCAATGTCAGATTCACAAGCACTCGCAAAGTTCAACACTGACCTCACCATGGGTAGTAAGAACAGCGATGTTTCTGCTCTCCAGGCATTCCTCATCAGTAAGGGATACGCTATCCCTGCTGGAGCAACTGGATACTTCGGTGGACAGACACGCTCAGCTGTTATGGCTTGGCAGTCTGCAGCTGGAATCACTCCAGCTGTTGGATACTTTGGTCCTAAGTCACGCGCTGCAGTAAATGCAATGTCAATGACTCCTGGAGCAACTCCAACAACTCCTGGTACAACTCCAACAACTCCTGGCACAACCATGAACAACAATGGAGTTGAAGGTATCATCACTGTTGACCTTAACCCAACACCGGGTTCAGGACTCACCATTTACGAAGGAGGATCAAAGCAGAACTTCATTGGTATCCGCGTAAAGGCTCAGCAGTCAGATCTTAGGGTTGAGCGTATAAAGCTTGACCTCGGAATAGACTCAAACATCTACACAAAGGTATTCAACACCGTGTACTTGCTTGATGGTTCAAGAGTTCTTGCATCTATGCCTTTGAACACTTCAACAGTAACTCGTGAGACAGGAACACCAGATCGCTTCACTGTTACACTTACAGGTATTAACCTCGTTGTTCCTAAGGACACAACAAAGGCTATTACTGTAGCGTTCGATGTGAACTCAACAGTACGTCTCGCTGATCTAGGTTCAAAGACAGTTATTGTCCCTGCACAAGGTGTTCGCGCAATCGACGGTGCTGGTATCGACCAATATGGTCCTACTTTACAGTTCAGTCTTTCACAGACAATCGCAACATCACTTATTGACTCAGCACAGCTCCAGGTTTCTACAAACTCAAACACAGTGAAGGCTGCTGAGGTTGTAGCGGCTGACGGAAGTGCAAACAACGAGAAGGATAAGGTCGCTCTCTTGTCTGTAGACCTCTACGCACAAAAGGATAACGCGCTTATCCGCACTTGGTCAGTAGGTGTTTCAAAGACTGGTACTGGTGCTGCTGTTCCTACAACTGCATGGCTCATGGATGGTTCAACACCAGTCTCATCAGCTGCAATTTCAAACGGAACTGCAACATTCTCAAACCTTTCTTTGTCAATTCCTAAGGATTCAACAAAGACTTACACCATCGCAGCTGACATTCGATCTGCAAATGGTACAGCAGCAATAATTACTGCTACAACCACTGCATCTCAAATCTCAGGCGAGAACTCACTTGGTTCAACTATCGCTGCTGGTTCAAACCTCACAGGTTCAGCAACTGGGCAGTCACAGGTGGTTCGAAATGTAGGTCCAGTCTTCACATTGACTTCAAAGTCAATCACTAAGGGTACGACTTCACAATCAAACAATACTTCAACTTCAACAGCTTCAGCTACATTCACTTTGAACGTACAAGCAGTTGGTGGTGATATCTTGTTTGGTGCTGCTGGTTCATCAACGCCGATGTTCAACAATGCGTCATTTGCAACATTCCTTAACGGAACTGCAACAGTTTTGCTTGTTTCATCATCAACCGCGTACGATGTTCCATCTTCTGGTGTTGTAACATCAAACCTGAGCTTCACATTGCAAAGAAACAACTCAGTATCTATCCCAGTTACATTCCTATTTGAAGGAAAATTGGCTTCAGGTGCTAACGTAAGTACTGGTACTTACGGAGTTGGTCTCCAGTCAATCAACTGGGTGTCTTCTAACGGAGCAGGTTCATCAACCTTTATGGTTGGTAACACTGATTGGAGGACTTCAACAGTCACCCTTCCGTAGTTGATTCTCGCAATTCTTTGATGGAATTTGGTTAATGCCCCAAGTCGAACTTTAGTTCGATGAAAGACAAAGACTAGGCTCTTGAAAGAGATAGCAAACAAAAAACCGGCCTCGTAAGAGGCCGGTTTTTTGTTGCCAGTGTTTTCTGGTGATACTCCCAGATTCCGATTTTTGATATCCGTCTTTCGTATTCCGATATCCGCACTTCAAGTTTCGTCATCAGTATTTCGAGTTTCGCTCTCTACTTATCTATCCGATTTCCTTCTTTTCTCCTTAAAACTGCGTTCATCTCTGGTTCGTGGCCAAATCTTCTCCAAACTAACAGCTTAAAAATGAAAACTGCATTCATCTAGGGTTCGTAACCGTATCAACATAAAGCTTGACCCCCCCTTGTGGATAACCTCATACGTCAGACCCCAATCTCACGGTACTATAGGATGGTAATGAAAAAGTATTTTGATTCTACGTTTTATAGCTTCCTTTTTGGGTTTATCGGGATTTTGTGTGTTAGCTTTGTTTTGCTCTATGCATCTCAAAAATGGGGCAAGCATCTCGAGCGAGGAGAAAGGAGTGACGACGCCCAAGTGTCCGTACAGCAGAAGAGTTGATAAAAAATCTCACACGGTATCGTGTGAGATTTTTTGTACAGCATGTATCAGTCAAACAACGTATTGCATGAAATTAATCAATAAAAAACTTTTATGAAAAAACACATTGTGTACTTTCTCGTATTGTTTTTCGGAGGTTCGTTGCTCACGTATGGATACTTTGCAAATTTCCTGTTCAACACAGATTCAGTCTCGGTGGGGCTCGACTCAATGCAGAGTACCAGTACTCCGGTGAAAATTTCTTTTGATGGTTTTTTGGGTGTGAATGGCGTCACAGATGGTCTCGCCCCTTACAAAATATATCGCTCTACACCGTGCGATCAGTATGACGTTGATTACAATTGCATTTCCGGTCCACCAGACTTATGCCCGTATATTTTTCTGACACCTCAAATTCAAAGTATTGAAAAAGTGGCACTCCCATTTAACCCTTTTGACTCACAGAGTGTTGCGCGTGGAGAGTTTGATGTTCCTCATACCCTAACTGACGATTGGAATATCGGAGTACAATCGCCATGCTTTGCCGGAGAGTGCCCTACAAATTATGACGTCAGCAAGTATGGCTATCCACTCGCACAAAACCTCAAAGGTCAGGTCTTTCAGTGTGACGTGGTTAGTACATCTGGGGAGATACCCCAGCTCATACGATCGATCGGCACTAAAAGCGCACTAGCTGCAACAGCGTCTCCTTCGGTGCGAGTGTCTGCGGTGTTCACGGGTACCGTGATGAGTCAGCCCTGGCGTGTTGCTCGAGTGTCGTCTTTATTCCAGGTCTTCAGGCGAGTAGGCTTTACAAGCAATCATTTCTTCGTGAAGACCAGCTATGGGAACCGAATACCAACGGTGATGTGAGAGATCTTTATCTCGATACCCTCGGGAAAAGTCTAAATGGAAGCGTGTATACAAAGGAGGTCATAAGTGAAGTAAACATAACGGGAGAAAATATTTATAAGAGCTTCATTAGTGATATGGACTCACTCGCATCTGCCGGCACGATAAAAGCGTGGAAACCTCTGCCGTATGATTGGCGTCTCTCACTATCAGATATTGTAGATAATGGGGCACTCCAAAAAGATGGGACAATACAAAATATGATAGCGGAGATTGAGAAGCTCGCGGTAAGCTCACAGACAGGCAAGGTGTCTATCGTCACTCATAGTAAAGGGGGACTGGTAGCGAAGTACCTCGTAAAATCGCTCGAAGCGCAGGGGAAAGCGGGCATTATTGATAAGCTCATTATGGTAGCGGCGCCTCAGCTCGGAACGCCAAAATCGATACCGGATATGCTTCATGGGACACAGTTCGGAAAAGGTTTCGTGATGAGTCAAAAAACTTCACGCGGACTATCGCTAAATATGCCAGGCGCGTATCAGCTCCTTCCTACTCGGGAGTACTTTAATAAGGTTGCGACTCCTGTCATCCAGCTTGATCAATCGCTCGTTGGCTACAACAACTTTATCAATTCCTTTGGGAATCAGATTGCTGATTATCCGACTTTGAAGAGGTTTCTTCTTGATACCACTGATAATAGGACAAGTGACCCGGACAGCACAGTGGATGACATTTTAACTTTGAGTCCAAACCTCATGCGAAATGCTGATACACTCCACAGCTCGATTGACTCATATGTGTTCCCGGGAAATATCGGGGTAAGCAGTATTGTCGGTTGGGGCTTAGATACTATTGCGGGTGTAACCTATTATGCTAAAGATATATACACATGTTTAATTAATATTTGCAGTATAAAACAAAAATTAGCATTTAAACCAGTAAAAGTCTTAGAAGGAGATGAAACTGTGGTATCAAAAAGTGCTGTTGCCAGTATGCCGTATTATATAAATTTAAGTGCTCACAATAAAGCTACAAATTCACAAGTTAACCATAGTAATATCTTATTTGCCACCACAACGAGAGGTATAGTAATTAATCTCATAAAAGATATTTCCGTTAACTCTCCGTACGTAAGCAACGTGGAGCCTGTGCCAGATGCTAACGACACAAGAACTCGCATCTCAGTGCACTCTCCGGTCGCCATACATGTATATGATAGTGCGGGGCGCCATACCGGGCTTATTGCTAATAAAAATCCGACCTCCGACCTCCGTCTCTATGAAGCGAAAATTCCAAACAGCTACTACGAGGAATATGGCGATGATAAGTACGTAGGATTTAGCAATACGTTACCTGTCACTGTAAAGATCCAAGGTACTGGCACGGGAACGTTCACCCTCAATGTCGAGGAAGTGAAAGCGGGGGTCGTAATAAAAAAGACTTCGTACGCGGAGATTCCTGTGATACCAAATACCAAGGCAGAGATTGTCGTCAGTGCCACAAGCACCACTGCACTTTTAGTAGACCATAATGGTGATGGAATAAATGACTTCACTCTTTCTCCAGGTGAGACATTTAATGCAACCAGCTATTTAGAATCCCTAAGGAGTATTGTTCGGAGCTTTAAGCTAAGACCCCGGGAAGAGTCCGCAATCATGGCAAGAATTGGTGGTACAATTAGAATGATAAAAGTTGGGATGATAAAAAATCCTGAACAGAGAATCGCTACGTATCTCGG
>CAZAZG010000006.1:0-25720 GCA_964489565.1 uncultured Candidatus Saccharibacteria bacterium
GTTAGTTGCTAATACCTCCATTCTATCTGTCCTACTTCAAAGGTAGCTGGGGGCTTCAAAGATGGGAGAGGGTTGCAGAACCAATCTTTCACATCAACAGAGGTGTATCATGGAAGATTCAGTTAAGCCTTGGGCTATCTTGGGAAATGACTTTATTTATCCTTACGATGTGATGCGGGCTCGGCCCGACGTTGCATACAACAACAAACAACTCGCAGCTCTAGACAGTAGCCAGCCCTCAGTTTCCATTATAAAGTGGTGCAGGGACAACGATTACGCCGTCATGTCTGCACCCCCGATAGAGTGCTCAACGATGGACGTTCGGGAGCTCAATATTGCCCACTTCTGCTCGGAGGAAAGTGGGTGTTATGACAACCAGATGTTCGCCAGCGATGATAAGACGTCGCTTGGGTGGCTCGCCATCAAGAAGACGCCCATCGCGAACTCAGTCGGCAAAAATTGGAACGAAAAAATAGGGCTTCTGTCAACCCTCGAGAGGGTGCCGAACGTGGCCGAGATGAGTTGGTTCATCACGACCTATTTCGAGGTTCGTGGTATCCGACTCTTCAGAGAGGTTCGTGTTCTAACGTCCAGTCTTGATTCGAATGGTGGACACGTGAGTCTCGGACTCTTCGATGCAGAAGGTCTCAACATCGACTTCTGGCACGACGTGAACTGCGTAGATTCCCTAGGGTTGTCGGGGGGATTGAAACTCTGATTCGGTAGGTAAACACAAATGGTCTTCGCGATACATTCGCGAAGACCATTTATTATATCTAATATTTATTACAGATGCCGTTCCTGGGTAACAGTAACCGGAAAAACAGCAACGAATCTGACACTAATCTTATAATTTACTCTTTAGAATCAGATGAGCTTTGAAGAATTGCTTCGTATTGCTTTATTGTAGCATCGAAAAAAACCTTTGATGTATTGAGTTTTGATGCAAACTCTGAGTCTTGTTCAATTGATTGAACAAAAAGTATTTTAAATCCATCACTGAACTCATCAATCCACGAATTGCGAAGTCTATTTTGTTCATCATGATCCTCAATCTTGACACTTGTACCGAGCATTGAATTCATAACCGCACACTGAAGATTCATTTTTACACTAAGAAGACCATTTTCAAATTTGATTTCTGGCTTTGGAGTTCCTTCACCTTGTGCTGATTCTAAAGTCATATTAAAAAAGTTTTATGATGTCATGGACTGTCACTACAAGCATGAGGCCAATAAGAAGTACGAATCCTACTCCGTTTAGCATATTTGCAATTTTTGGAGAAATGGGTTTTCGGCGAATTGCCTCTACGAACACGATGACGAGCCTTCCCCCGTCGAGTGCGGGAAATGGAAGGAGATTAATGACCGCGAGGTTAATCGAGATGAGGGCAGTAAACGACATGAGATAGACAAAACCGAGTTTTGACACATCACCAACAATTCCCACGATACCGACCGGACCTGTCACATCCTTTAGGCTTCCCTCACCAACAAATATTTGCCCGATGAAATGTCCGAGTCCGTTTGTTATTGCAATAAAAAGATTGCCGGTATCTTTTGCACCTTGGATAAATGCTTGATGGATTGGGAGTTTGAGTGTCCCAACGTTATCCATTGCAATACCGACTGCGAGCTTGCCAGCTACGATTCCCTGCTTGCCAATAATTTTTTCAGAATCGACAGACTTTCCCGCTCGCGTAAGGCCGAATATAACTCCTTCTTTGCCATGTGCTTCGATAAAGTTTGAGACACTTTGTGCCGTCACATCTTTTAAGACATATTTTCCTTCTGAAGTTGCTGAGACGATGACGTCACCAGATTTTATTCCCCCTTCGCTTGCAGGTGTGCCTGGAGCCACAGTGATAACAGTAAGCTTCACATTTTCTACCGTACCAAGCCCTTGGTGGTTCTCAGGGCTCGGGAGCCCGATGAGATATCCCGATGAGATAAGTATCCACGCAAAAATGAGATTGAAGGTAACTCCCGCTACAAGTACCGCAGCTTGGATATAACGAGGTTTGCTCGAAATAGCCCGCGCCCTCTCTGCACCACTCAAACTTTCATCATTTGGGTCTTCGCCAAAGATTTTTACAAAGCCACCAAAAGGAATTGCATTCAGTGAATACTCGGTCTCACCAAATGTTTTGCTCCAGAGCTTTGGAGGAAATCCGAGGCCAAACTCTGGCACTTTAATTCCAGACTTTTTTGCCACAATAAAATGACCAAACTCATGCACGAGAACGAGGATTGCAAGAACAATGATAAATATTATGATTGACATTAAATAAAGAGATTAATTTTGTAGTATATCCACTTCTTTCTTTTCTGCCATTTCGTCAAACTTTCTGTTTGCTTCATCAATATGCTTTTGGAGCTCTGCTGCCGCGCGAAATTTTTCATCTTCACTCATGTCTCCAGCTTTTTCCTTAGCATCAATGTCTGATTTGGTTTTTTCACGTTCCATACGAAGTGAAATACGTGCCTCTTCATGCTTCTGCTTGAGCATTTTGACGAGCAGTGTCCTGCGTTCGCTAGTAAGCTCAGGAAATGATACGCGAAGCCCTTTGTCATCGGTCGATACAGACAGCCCAAGCTCAGCATTCTCAATACCATTTTCAATATTTTTTCCTTGCGTCATATCCCACGGCACTATACGGAGTGTGCGAGGATCTTCGACGTTCACACTCGCAAGCTCACGGATGCTCATCCGTGAGCCATACGACTCAACTGATACATTGTCGAGGATGCTCGGTGTCGCCCGTCCTGTACGAATGGCAGAGAACTCGCCTTTGAGCCATTCTCCGATATCAATAACTTTTTGTTGTAGTGGAAGAAATGAATATGCCATACATTTTGAACACTTATTGTAGCAAAGCGCGCTCTGTGGCGCTAGAGAGCGGTGAAACGAGAAATTAGCACTGCGAGTACCACCACACCAATTTGGAGGAGTGGCCCAATAACATATCGCCCATCAAGTCTCTTTTGTGTATGCACCGAGAGGTGGAACTTCTGGAGTGTCGTTAGTGGTTCACGTTTAGTTTTGTAATAGACAAACTGCAACACGTCAGGCAACACTCCACCCACCATACCCCAAAATGTTCCCTGCACAAGAAATGCACTGATATTGAGCACATCCCCGTAAAGAAATAGATACACAATGACCGCGCCTGTCAGCAGATCGGTACCAATTTTTATCAAGTCAAATACGAAACTCCGATTCATAACAAAATTTCCCTGTAGACGGTCTCCTGAGCTATGCTTCCTACTTGATTCAAGATGATAATCCCAGTGTGGCATTGCATCAAGTACAAAGTGGCTGAGAAAACCAAACAAAAAAGCACTAACAGGGTGACTACGGAGCGCAACCCCGATTGCACCGCCGACGACTGCATGAGTAAAAAGTACCATGCGCGAAATTATAGCACTTTGCATCTTGCTGACTAGCGTACCTGAGTAGTGTGCACGATATGCTCTATCATCATTTTTACTGATGGTGCACGGTCTCTAAGGTAACCCCGAAACATGACAACATCAGAGAGGAGATGTACGAACTTCAAATCTCCTCCTTTTTTTAATTGCTCATGAGCGTACTGCTCTATATCGTCGAGAAAATACCCTGCTTTAGTTTTATCCTTTTCTTCGGTCACCGTTTCCATCATTTTTAGGCGCTCTGAGATATTCGACTCGAAGAATGTTTTTGCAAATGCGAAGTCTGGTTTCCTGCGCGTGTTCTCTTCACTCGTAATGACCATCATTCGAGATCGGACAGTCGGCAATACGATGTCAAGTGTGGGGACAATTATAAAAAAGTGCGTGTCAGCAGTAGGCTCTTCAAACATTTTTAGTAGCGAGCTCTGTGCCTCGCTTGAAAAAGTACTGCAAGTCAGCACAAAAATTTTCTTACCTGAGATAATTGCCCTCCTGTTTTGCATGTTATTGATGCGATGACCATCATCAACACCAAAAAGGTCAAACGCTTCTTTTACATAATCAGGATTTCCCTGCAGTGGATACTTGAGCGCTTCTGCCAAAAAATTCTCGATTATCGGCACCACAAGCTCACCCTTACCTGAAATAAGGTATGCATGGTGCAAATTTTTTGTATCAATATCAAGTGAGTTCATATGCGCTTACTATTATAACTTAAGAGTCGCCACTCTTACACTCCATAGAAAAATATGTCCAAAATTATGCTTATTTTACACAGCTTGATAAATATGTTTAAATGTGTGCTGATACTACCAGCAGCTCCCCTGCGTAGATTGACATTTCCACCTTGAGGTTTCATGAATCAAATACACGTGAAGGTGATTACGCCACAGATTGTTACATCCTAAAACTCAACAGCTGTAGCTTTAATCGTCGCAGTAACGGGGGTTTCGTTGTGGGGGAACCTCATTTTACCAATGTATCTCAAACACCAGGTGTCAGAAAAAACTCCGAAGTTCTTGCGATGTGAGACAAGAAGAACGTGAGATGGTGTTGGCAATGCGGTGAAGAGCATGCATCCCATCGCGATACAGCAACGGGAGGCAAGCAGGAATAATTCGTTCCTGCTTTTTTATGAAAAAAATGAGTTGCCAACTTTTATTAAAGCAAAACTTGTCGACCTGCGAGGTTGACAAGTTTTTATCTCTTCCGCCAATTAACTCAATTCTCCTCCATTTATCTTCATTCCTGTTTGTATTGCTATGCTCACCTTAAAACTAACGACCGAAACTAAACACTTTTCTCAAGACACTGCGACTAGCGCTTGGATATAATACTTTTCTTATATGTGTCGAGATGTTCGAGTGCAATACCCGTCCCGCGCGCTACACAATAGAGAGGCTCTTTTGCGAGTACCGCTTTAACTCCAGTTCGGCGATACACAAGCTCTGGCAAGTTACGGAGCTGGGAAGACCCTCCGGTCATTATTATACCGCGATCAATGATGTCTGATGAAAGCTCGGGCGGGGTTTCTTGCAAGACATCTTTTACTGCTTTGACAATCTCGCGAAGCTCTTTGGAAATTGCTTTTACAATTTCATTGGTTTTTATTTCCACAGAACGAGGAAGCCCAAGGACATAGTCGCGTCCTTTGATAGTCATGACGAGCTCTTCATCGAGCGGAATAGCAGAGCCGATTTTGATTTTAATTTCTTCTGCAGTTTTATCACCTATGGCGAGGTTGAAAGTTTTTTTGATGTAATCTGCTATTGCAGAATCGATGCGATTACCCGCACATTTAACCGAAGTTGACGCCACAATGCCGCCAAGCGATATCACCGCCACGTCTGTCGTGCCACCGCCAATATCGACAATCATATGACCGACCGGCTCATGGATTGGAATACCCGCACCGATTGCCGCCAAGATAGGCTCTTTGACCACATAGGCATTTTTAGCACCTGCTTTAATAGCGGCTTCCACCACCGCTCGGCGCTCGGTAGAAGTAACACCTGCAGGTACTGAGACAAGCACTTCTGGCTTTGCAATATTCCATTTACCGAGCGCTTTACTGATATAGTAACGAAGCATCGCCTCGGTCACTCGATAATCTGCGATAACACCATCTTTCATTGGTCGATATGCCACAATCGAATCGGGAGTTTTCCCAATCATTTTTTTTGCCTCAATGCCGATAGCGAGAATTTTTCTGTCACCTTCTGAAATAGCAACTACTGATGGCTCATTGAGCACAATTCCCCGTCCTGGCACGAATACGAGAACACTCGTTGTGCCCAGATCTACTCCCAGTTTTTTTGAAAAAATGCCCATATGTAGTGTTATTGTCGAGCCCTAAGCTTAAAGCTTTAGGGCGAAAAAGCAAGAACGGAACACGTGGGGTTTTAGTTGGGAGCTTTTGGTGTGCGCTTAAAAATTCCGGCAGGAAAAACGATATATTATGGAGGATTGTAATGAATAAAAAATGAGACTTAGAGCACTTGTCAACCTCGCAAGTCGATAAATAGCCAAAACTTGCGTCCAATTCTAGCCATTCCATATTCTCTCATTTCAAAGCTCATCACTTTCTCCTCTATGCTATTCTATTATCATATGCGACTCTATACCGTCATTCCTATCGCACGCGGGGTTGGAAAAGAAACCCTTTCCTATTTTGGCCCCGACAATATCGAACCAGGAGCACTCGTCTCAATACCCTTGAGAAAGAAGCTCGTGCACGCGATTGTCATCGACAAGAAAGATGTAGCGGAAATGAAATCAGATATTAAGGCTTCTCGGTATCAACTCAGAAAAATAACCAAAGTGGTCGCGTTAGGTTTTCTTTCAAAATCATTTCTGGAAGCTGCATACAACACGAGTGAATGGTATGCCACCACAACTGGTGCAATCTTAAGCTCTGTCATCCCCAAGCTCGTACTCGATAATGCGCTCGTGTTAAGCCAAGTAGAATTATCTACTGAGGCGTCAGAATCAAAAGAAAAATTGGTAGTCCAAGCAGATGATGATGAACGATTTTCCCATTACAAAAGCTTTATTCGGGGGCAGTTCGCAAAGAAGAAATCGGTATATTTTTGTCTTCCGACAGTCGAGGATATTCGCCAGGCACAGCTCCTCCTTGAAAAAGGTATCGAACCCTATACCGTGATACTCGAAAGTAATCTTTCAAAAAAAGATTTCCTCGCAAATATTAAAAAGATTCAGACAGAGACGCATCCAATACTCATCATCGGAACGATCCCCTTCCTCTCAATCGAGCGCTCTGACATTGGCACTATTATTATTGATCGTGAAAATGCTCGTTCCTATCGCACGATAGGGAGGCCGTATATCGATCTGAAGAAATTTGCTACTGAGCTCGCAAAAAGTAAAAAAATACTAGTGCTTTCGGGCGATATGATGCTTTCAGTGAGCGCAGTGTATAAATACAAGACTGATGAATATACCGAGTTTAGCACGCTCAAAATGAGACTTCTGTCACCTGCCAATAATGTACTTATTGATATGAAGCGAAAACACGGTGAGCATGATGAGCATTTCCACGTGCTCTCTTCCGAACTTGAAGTGTTAATTCAAAAAACTAAAGAAGAGAACGAACGGCTCTTTATTTTTTCAGGCAGAAAAGGCCTCGCTCCCTCTACGGTCTGCGGTGATTGTAGTCAGATTGTGGTATGCGAACGATGCTCAGCGCCCGTTACTTTATACACCAAAAAAAATGAAGAGAATTTTTTCCTCTGCAATAAATGTGGATACAAACGAGATGCCATGGTCAGATGTAAGCACTGTGACAGCTGGAGACTCCAGACGCTCGGTATAGGCATTGAAACCGTAGAAGTGGAAATCAGGAAAAAATTTCCCGACATCACGGTTTTTCGAATTGATAAAGACAGTGTCAGCACCGAAAAAAAAGCTCTTGATATTATAGCCAAATTTGAAAATTCACCGGGCTCTGTTCTTATCGGTACTGAGCTTGCTACGTTTTACCTTAAAAAGCCTATTGAAAATATTGCCATAGCCTCGATAGATACGCTTTTCTCACTCCCCGACTTCCGAATCAACGAAAAGATTTGCTATCTCCTCCTTACCATGCGTGCAAGGGCGGAAAAAGTATTTCTCATCCAAACTCGCAATGCGTCGGCTTCTGTATTTGATTACGCACTCAAAGGAAATTTGGCAGATTTTTTCCGCGGTGAGATTGATGAGCGTAAGCAATTCTACTACCCTCCTTTTTCTCTCTTTATCAAATTATCGGTTGAAGGAAAACCCGCATCATCAAAGAAAGCGGCAGAAGATGTTGCACTGTTTCTCGAAGAATTTGAACCATCAATATATCCAGCGTTTGCACCAAGCAGTCGCGGAAACGCAATTTTCCACATTCTTATAACGAAAAAACCGAAGGAGTGGCCGGACCAAATGCTGATAGCAAAACTCCGCCTCCTCCCGCCGAGTGTTATGATCAAAGTAGAACCAGAGAGTCTTTTGTAGAAACACACAAGCCTTTTGAACTTCTGCTTTTCCTGTGATACATTGGACACACTATGGTTGACATCGTTCAGAAAGATAATCCTATTTTGCGAGAGGTTGCGAAGGGTGTACCGATAGAAGCAATCTCCTCACCGAAAATACAAAAAATCCTCGCAGATATGAAAGTAGCCCTCGATTCACAGGATGATGGGGTGGCTATTGCTGCACCCCAAATCGGGATCTCGCTTCGCATATTTATGGTTTCAGGAAAAGTCATTGGGTACATGAAAGGTGACGAGAATGAGAAGAGGTGCCCCGATATAGTATTTATTAACCCAATCATCACAAAGCGATCAAAAGAAAAAAAATACATGGAAGAAGGCTGTCTTTCTATCCGCTATTTGTACGGAAAGGTAAACCGCTCTACCAAAGTGCAGATCACGGGCTACGATGAGCTCGGCAACGGATTTACCCGAGGAGGCTCGGGACTCCTCGCCCAAATATTTCAACATGAAACTGATCACTTAGATGGCGTTCTCTTTACTGACACAGCAAAAGATGTCGAAGATATTCCTCCAGAAAAAGTAAAAGGATCTTGTGATACAAAAAAACATGAGTAACCCTATTTCATTTATTTATTTTGGTACGTCAGATTTTTCTGTCACTATTCTCGACGAGCTAGAGGCAGGAGGATTTTTACCAACTCTCGTGGTGACTCAAGAAGACAAGCCTCAAGGCAGACACCTGCAGATTACCCCACCTCCAGTGAAAGTGTGGGCAGAAAAACGAAATATTGCAGTCTATCAACCTTCAACACTTAAAGATGGAAGTGCGCTTGCACATATCAGAGATCGGGCACCAGAAAATGGATACGACGTAGCCATTGTTGCTTCCTATGGAAAAATTATCCCTGATGATATTCTCTTACTCCCAAAAAGAGAGACCATCAACGTGCACCCTTCCTTACTCCCAAAACTTCGTGGACCATCTCCAATTGTCGGAGCAATTCTGTCAGAAGAAAAAACAGGCGTAAGTATTATGCACCTCGATAGCGAAATGGATCACGGACCCATCATCGCTCAAAAAGAAGTTTTTCTAGAAAAATGGCCTCCTTACCTGTCAGAACTTCAAAACCTTCTTGCTCTTGAAGGAGGGAAACTCCTTTCGAAAATACTTCCTGATTGGGTGGCCGGAACTATCATGAGTAAAGTTCAAGAGCATGGCGATGCAACCTATACAAAAAAAGTGCGAAAAACGGATGCAGAAATCAATCTTTCTGACTCACCAAATATTAACTTACGAAAAATCAGAGGATATTCAGGATGGCCAAATGCGTACACGTTCTTTGAGCACGATGGAAAACGCATACGCCTTATTATTATCTCTGCATCAATACAAGACGAAAAGCTCGTTTTCGAACGCGTTATTCCAGAAGGAAAAAGAGAGATGGATTTCGAGGAGTTTGCTCGTGGTCTCCACACAACTAAAGCCCTCTAGAGACCCTGTTCAGTCCTGAGTGCATTGCTATAAGTCAGAGAAATTGCTTGATCTTCTGTAGAGCTCAACATATATAAAATTCCGGATAAAAAAATTCCTCCGATTAACACCCCTGCAACTATATCTTTGCTTACGTTTTGCTGTAGATTCATACAATTATTTTTTTCTAAATTTACCACGGACATCTATACCTTTCAAAACATTTTTCATCGCAAGCGCACCTTTTCTCATCAGTGACATATTTTTATCTTTCGATGTTGAAAGACTACGAACTATTTCATCTCGCACAACATCAATCGCTGAATAGAGATCATTTTTTTCTGCGGTTCCATAAAAGTTTTTGCCTGAAAAAACAAGGTGGACTTCTGCCTTAAACACATCTCCTTGCTTATGATGCCGAGTAGTTTTTGCAACTTCCACATCGCACTTTGCCCCATCAATATCGACTGGAATAAACCGGTCAAATACTGCGAATCGTTTTTCAATATAATCTGAAATCGCTGGGGTCAGTTCAAAATTAGTCGCTTTGATGTTTTTTTGCATGGCATTATGTGCTAGCTCATAAAAGTACTCCTTTAGTATACCAAAGGATGCGGTTCTATTATCCCCTTTTTTACTCTGCTGACATTTTGAATGCAATCCAAATACCGACAGTACTTCCAACTGCGGTAAGTATCACAGAAGAAAACGAAAGCTCCCCACTGCCGAAAACAACTGGAAGGTATCCTCCGATGAACCCTCCGACAGTTAACCCTACCCAAATGAGTGTTTTCCTTTGCATACGATTTGGTTAGCTGAGTGGTTTTTTTCGAAGCACTTCAAATACAATGGGGAGAAACGAGATAACGATAACAACTGCAACCATGGGGAGAATAAACGACTCAATATCTTGTATTTGGTTTCCGAGTATAAAACCGATTGAGGTTACACCCACACTCCAGAGTATGCCACCAAAAACATTATACGTTAAAAATGTTCGATATTTCATACTTCCAACACCAGCGAGCATCGGAATAAATGAACGAACTACAGGCACAAACCTCCCAATGATTACTGCTTTTGAGCCATGTCGCTCATAGAAATCCTCAGTAAGTTTTAGATGTTTTTTACTAAAGAAACGAGATTCTTCGCGTTTAAATATCGCAGGTCCCATCCGCGCACCAATCCAATACCCAAAGCTGTCTCCTAAAATAGCAGAAACTCCGAGCACTAATATAAGTATGAAAATATTAAAAAAACCTTGGGACGCAAGAGCACCCGCAGCAAACAAAAGACTACTTCCAGGAAGGAAAAAATTGAAAAAGATACTTGATTCAGCAAAGACAATAATAAAAAGTCCGATGTATCCAGCACTTTGCACCAAATCAAGAATACTCATATGAAGAAGAGGGATTTCCATAGATAGTAAGTATACAACAAAAACACTACAAACCCCTTTGCCTGTAGGGCAAAGGGGTTTGTAGTGTTTTTATCTTGTAACGGTGATGGCCGGAGGATTTGTGCCGAGCGAAGTTTCAATTAAAGCACCAGGTGCGGTAATAGTAAACCTACCCTGAGCGTCAAGAAGGACTGTGTACTCTGTATTATAATCCGCATTACTAATCCAATACGCCCCACTTACTGAAGGATCAAACGGAAGTGCTGCGGGAATATACGTTGGGGCAAGACACGAAAGATCAATGTCGCTTGGAAGTGAGGCGCTGAACTTTGCAATGCGATACGTCGTCCCTGCAGTGAGAGCTGGACAACTCGGTGTACCACCCGCAAACACCCCTTTATTATCTGCCAGTTTTTGACCAATCGCATTTAACAACACCGCTACATTTGCTTGACGCTGAGAATTGCGCGCTTGTGCGAATTGTCTAGCAGGGTTAATAGCCACAATAACAATTGCCGCGAGTACTGCCACGATACCTATCACTACCAAAATCTCAATCAACGTGAATCCAGCACTTTTCTGCCTACACGAAAGACGCACCAAAAACTTTCTCGATGATTTCATATATGTACATAAAAAGAACTAATAATAGAACTGTGCACGGACACAGAATACTTAGTAAGCATACGTGAATAGAGCTACCACTTACAGTGAAACTTGATGACTTATCCCCACCTCTCACTTGGCGGTTAAACCGCCAAGTGAGAGGTGGGTTGATTTATATAGCTGTTTTTTGTATTTTGCAAAGAAGTAACTTTTGGACTTTCGTAAGTTTTTTTATCTCCGCTTCGCGAATGAGTGCAGAGCTGTGAGTGTGTCTAGCCTCGGAATACACAATGCGTTTTGGAAGATGAGATTTTGTATACCGCGCACCAATTCCCTCTGCATGCTCTGCAAAACGTCTTTCTATATCAGTGGTGATTCCCGTATACAAACTTTTATCAGCACAGAGGATCATATAGACCACAAAATCTTTTTTAGATTTCATCGAGTGTTTGGATCCCGAGGATTGCCATTCCATTTTGAATAATCGTTGCAGTTGCTTTTGCCACAGCGAGCTTGTGTCCCTGCCCTTTCTCACCATCCAAAATAATCTCTTTCCCATACCATGAGTTAAATGCGGATGTCAGTTCAAGTAAGTACTGAGCAACATGGTGCGCAGATAAATCTTTCTGAGCGCGCTCAATCACTTGTGAGTAAAACATGAAAAGTTTTGATACCTCGACACCTGAAATGTTCTGGGTATCAACTGAAAGCGTTATACTTGTCTCTTGCGCTTTTTTGAGAATTGATTGAATGCGAGCATAGGTGTAGAGCACGTAGACACCTGAGTCCCCTTTCGTTTCAATGGATTGTTTCAAATCAAAAGTTGTTCCTTGATCACGGTCAGGCTTTAGCATCGCAAATTTCACCGCTGCAAGTGCGAGGGATTCAGAAAGGGCTTTTGTCTTTTCGTCTACTGGCTTTCCTTGAGATTCAAACTGTGCAAGGATTCCATCCCGAGCGGTATCGAGAAGATCATCAATACGGACTACGGTTCCGGCCCGTGATGACATTTTTTTAAATGAACCGTCATCAGCCTTGATTCCTACATACCCATAGGACACGTGAGTAAAATCAGAAAGCTTTCCGATACCGAGCTGTTCACATATTGCAAAGAGTTGCCTTAGCGCAAGACTCTGTTCGGGTCCGACAACCCATACAAGCCTGTCTGCTTGATGCGACAACTTCTTTTTTGCAGTGAGGGCAATGTCTTGAGTGATATACAGTGACGTTCCATCACGCTTCAGCAAAATAGTGTCGGGAATATTGTATGCTTCCAAATGAGTGAGGACTGCCCCATCTTCAAGCTTGGTGAATATTCCTTTTTTGAGTCCCTGATTTACATATTGTTTCCCTTCTTCATAGTGTTCGTGTTCGTGCCAAATGGTGTCAAAATGGCTACCGAGGCGATTGAGAGTTTCCTCCGCACCTCTGTGAGCAAGGCCAGTCACATACTCCCATAATTTCCATGTTGGCTCATCATGTGACTCCCAGTCAATGACCATATTCCGAATTACAGCTTCATCTTCGGGACTCTCAACGCTTGCACTTTCACCTGCACGATATGCCTCTTCACAAAATACATCTGAGCGAAGTCCTGCATCAAATGGCGTCTTCCATAGTGCTCTATTGTTAATCCATGCCTCTAGAGTTGCGGGTGTGTCATAGCTTTTTCTCATTGATACAAGGTATCCATACATCACTTTTGCAATCGCAATACCTCGATTGTTATCAACCATGTCGAGGATTACCGTTGCTCCATTTGCAACGAGGACATTCTTCAAACTCATGGCGACGAGTGTATTGCGGAGATGCCCAAGGTGGAGTGCTTTGTTTGGGTTTGGAGATGTGTGTTCAATTGCCCACTTTTGTCCCTGTAAACTTTTTTGCATACCATATGCACTTTTCGATTCGAGTACTGTGTTTGTGGCGGAGCAGTACACTTCTGTAGTAAAAAAGATATTGATGAAGCCGGGTCCTGCAATTTGAACATCTGCTAAACCCTCGATGTATTCTGCACTCAAAACTTCAACGATTTCTTCTGCAAGTTCTTTTGGATTTTTCTTCAGTTCTTTTGCTAATATCATAGCTACATTAGTAGAAACATCACCGTGATTAGATGAGTTTGTTCGGTCAAAAAGAATGACGGGGTTTAAAATCCCCTGCTTCTCTAAAAAGCTTCCTATTACCTTTGAAATCGCCTCCGTTATATCCTGCATATAAGTAAAACCGATTATACCACAATGGGCCAATTCGTATGGTACTATGCGAGATAATGAAAACAGACGCAACGATATGGGACGTGGTTGTAATCGGGGGTGGTCCAGCTGGTATGATGGCTGCGGGACGGGCAGCTGAGCGAGGTGGCAAAATACTCTTACTCGAAAAAAATACGAGCCTCGGAAAGAAACTGCTTATTACTGGTGGTGGTAGATGTAATGTGACGAACGCAGAAATGAACACAAGGGTATTACTCTCAAAATTTAAAGACAACGACAAATTTTTATTTTCACCGTTCAGTAAATATGGTGTTGCAGAGACGCTTGAATTTTTCCACTCTCGGGGTATGGCAACAAAAGTAGAAGCGCTTAAGAGAGCATTTCCTCAAAGTAACAGCGCACAATCAGTGTGGGATGTGCTCGTTGCGTACATGAAATTTGGTGGCATCACGATCAAATCGAATTCCCCAATTGACTCAATGCAATCAAATGGAGACTCAATCATATCAGTACGTACGAAAAGCAATGAGGAAATCTTTGCACGACAATTCATCCTCGCAACCGGAGGAAAGTCTCGTCCTGAAACTGGATCAACTGGTGATGGTTTTACATTTTTGAAATCACTTGGGCACACTGTGTCAGAGCCTGAAGCATCACTTGTTCCCTTGGAAATAAAAGATTCGTGGGTAAAAAAACTCCAAGGTATCACTCTCCCTGAAGTAAAAATAACAATTCTGCAAAATAACGAGAAGCAAGGAAGCAAGATAGGAAAGGTCTTATTTACTCATTTTGGTATCACTGGTCCAACCATACTCAACATGAGTAAAGATATTGGAGAACTCCTCAAGTATGGAGAGGTAATCATTTCACTCGATATTCTCCCGAGGCTTGATCATGGAATGGTAAATAGCAAACTCCAAGAAATATTCACCACCGAGGCAAACAAAAAATTAAAAAATAGCCTCGGAAGTGTAGTGCCGAGTGCTCTTGTGCCAATCCTTATCGACCGACTCGGAATTAATCCAGATGACAAATGTAATCGCGTAAGCAGAGTGCAGAGGCTCCACCTTATCGAACTCCTCAAAAATCTCAGTATGGAGGTAGTGAAACTTCTTGGAGTAGAGAAGGCTGTTATAACAAGTGGTGGTGTAGCGCTCGATGAAATAGATTTCAAAACTATGCAGTCAAAACTTTTTCCAAACCTCTGGATTATTGGTGACCTTCTTAATATTGATCGTCCGTCAGGTGGCTATAGTTTGCAGCTTTGTTGGACTACCGGATATGTAGCCGGTGACTCAGTCACACTGAGTACCTAGTTAGGAAATATATCCTTCAACACATCACTACGGTAAAATGCAGATCCAAGCTCACCATATGAATATATTTTTCCGCCGATAGTTACCGGTGCACCTCCTGGCATCGGATATGCATTCGGCTTTGATAAGCTGAATCCAAGATTAAATAGTGTTACCACAGCTTCTGGACTTTGTGATATTTCGAAGCCAGCACGTTTCCACTGCATTTGGATTTCTTTAATATAAAGTGCGGTATACAAATACGAATAGTAGTGATTTTTGCTATCAGTAAGTCGATTGTACAGCTCAGTGTCATGATCAACACCTTCTTTATACGCAATAAGGATATCCATATCAGGGCCTGGGTAAAAGGGAGAATTCGGATTGCTTGCATGTTCCTCAATCAGGAGGGCGGTGTTTTGCTTTATACCAGAAATTCCAAGAGAAAACTGTGACATTGACCCAAGAATTTTTAGAGGCTCGAAATATCGCTTAAACACTTCCCTGTTTGCAGTAAAAAAACGAATTTGTTCTGGTACTACTACAGCAGCAATCATTCGGCCTGAGACCCCCGTCTCACGTGAGACTCGCGCAATTACCTCAGCATCTTTGGTGAGTCCCCCCTCAACCACAACCCACTCAGGAGTTTTGTCCCATTTGCACATACCAGCAATCTCTGAAACGCAGGGCTTACTTTGAGCTACTTTTTTTGTTTCAGTGTTGGGATTAGAATTTATTTGACTAAAAAAATGATTTCTCTCATCAATAGAACCGCGGACGTTAAAAATTCCGTATCGCATTCCAAAAAAGACCACGCTAAAAACAAAACCGATAATTGCAAATATCGAAATGAGTATATATAAAATGGAAAGAAAAGGTTTTTTCATTCGAGCAATAGTACCTTATATACTACACCGCGCAACTCCTTTCAGTAACGCAGGAACTCTCACATACGAAAGGTTTTTGTGTTTAAATAATTTGAGTAAACAAGTCTGATTCTGGGAATCTCACCTTAGCTCTTTGGGGTTCTTCTAGGCGATAGCCGACTGCCATATACGCAACAGTCTTCATGTGTTGCGGAAGTCCAAGCACCTCATCGAGCTTTCGCGATTCAAACCCCTCCATCGGACATGAATCAATAGCAAGCTCCGCACATGCCGCAAGACCAAACCCAAGAGCAATGTAAGACTGTTTTGAAGCCCACGCAAACACTTGATCTTCATTCATACTATCAACTGACGAGTGGATGCTACTGTCTGCGTAAGCACGGAGTCCGGCGTCGACAGCTTCGTCTCCCGTGCGAGCTGCCGCAACGTACTGTTCAACGCGGTCTATCAAATCAGTTCGTGCGCAAAAGACAAATATTCCCGAAGCATCAGTGACCTGAGTTTGTCCATAAGATACCGCTTTCATCGCTTCACGCTTTTCACTCTGTGATACGTAGTATATATGATACGGCTGAAGTCCAAATGGTGATGGAGCTTTCCGGATTGCTTCCATAATGTTCGCCAAGTCTCCACTTGTAACCTTTTTTGATGGATCAAACTTCTTGGTTGCAAATCTCCAGTTTAGCTGGGAGAGAAATGATTGTGACATAGTGTGTGTGGGTTTATGATCTTTCTATTAATGACACATCCAGGCTTTGATCCTGGATGTGTGGTGCACGTGATTAAATTTACCTGCACAAAACTACTTCTTCGCCTTTTTTGGTTTCTTTGTTTCTTTTTTTTGTGAATTATTTCCTTTTGCCATATACATTATGTTAGTTGATGGGTAATAATACAATAAGTATACCAGAAAATTTCAAATAATTAATACTTAATACTCATTTCTAAATCAAGTGGTAAGGTCGCCGGTAAAACGTCAAAATGCGCCCTTCCGAGTACTTGACCTCTCTCCGTCTCAACATTCACCCTCCAGCTTCCCTTGATGAGTTCAGTGTGGGTTGAGAATGTGCGAAATCCATCACCTCTCCCTCCAACAACGGAGAGTGCAATCCTACTCTTTGATATCCACCGCCTCGAAACTTCATCATACAACTGCCATTCGTGGACAATGCCAATATCGAGCTTCGTGGGAGAAAATATTGCACTATAGACTGATATTGGCTCACCTGGATTAATGTGTACATCCTTATAAATGCTGAAAAAACGCTTCCACGCATTTGACTCTTCTTCTGCGACAACAAAATCCCCATCAGCATTTTTCATAATAGAGTGATAGACACCGATATCTTTTATGGAGAGTGGAATTGGTGGAATGAGGTTCAAGAAATACAAAGCATTTATCAGGAAAAAAATCGTGCCAATGGAAAGCACGAGCACTTTTTTACTTTCCTTGAAAATGACGGGGGTAAAGTACCGAAGTAATTTTAAGTACAAGAAAATAATCAAAAGACTGAGTGCACCAGAGAGGAGGAATACTAAAGGTCCAATATCTCGGACGAGGATTGGAACAAAAAATATTGTAAAAGAATAGATTGATATAAAAAGGAAAGAAATCTGAAAACTTGCCCTTTCATAGTGGTGTTTTAGACGTTCATTTACACTAAACGCAAGCAGGAGGAGGAGTAGAAATGGCCAACTGACAAAAATACTCGAGCTCCGAAAATAGAACACCAAGAACGTGGAGAGGAGCCCTCCAAACGCAAACTGAATAATATTGATGAGCCAAAAATGAATTTTTGCTTCCTTATCGGTATCAATCACGCGAAGGGACTGGCGATTGAGAAAAATGATTGAGGCGCCAACGACGATAAGCCGTATGACAATGAGCGTATTTTCAAATGGCGTATCAATTCGCTGGAGCATGAGCCAATCCAAGACGAATCCACCCACGAGCGCAATTGTCGATATTGAGCCTTCATATGTTTCAAACCAAGTTTGCAGTCTCTTGGCTCTACTTCGTTTTTCAGGAGCTTGTTCCATCTATGTACAATAGCAAAATATCATCATTTCTTACATTCACACATTTTGCTCAGCGTCACATATCCCATTCCACTCCTAATACTCTCTAATATCAAGGGAACCCCTTGATTGCGTTATTAATTGGATACTTATGGGAATCGGGAGACCTCGAGGAAGGAGGTTACATAGGGTGAGAAAAAGGTGGTTTGAACAAACGGGCTTCCAATATCTGCGGTAACAATCAGGTTCGCATGCGCTCCGCCACTTTGGGCAGATGCTTCGATGATTACAGACTTTGTACGGGTATTTGGATTTTCGATACCATGGACAACTTTGTGTATACGGCAGGAGTCACTTCCGACTAAAATATCTTCCCCGCCTTTCGTAGGAATATAAAAGTAATCGATGGACAGTTTTTGGAGCGTTTTATAGACACATGATTCAGCAAGTGTGAAGCTCGTCTTTTTAAATTCACGATTAAGCACATTACTTCTCATATAAAAACTGTTTCTGCTCACTGAAAGTGTCGACGCCAATAAGACTAGAGAGATAATAATCGTCGCCATGATTGCAACAAACCCATTCTCTCTACTTTTCTTTTTAAGAAAGGTGTTGCTCATACATTATTTTAGATAATACGTAGTATAAAAATCTCCAGATACTGTGGTTCCTTGCGGCGAGAGCGTGTTCAAGGTAAATAAAACTTTGATGCGCTTACTACCTTTTGCATCTTTTTGAAAGTGAACTGCAGAAAACGCATTGACTTGAAAACTGTTCCCAGAAATTGCTACTGGCGGAGCATAATCTTTTTTTACATAGAGTGTATTGCCTTGCACAAAAATCGTAATGTCTCGGGGAATTGAAAATGCTTTAGTCACAGAAACAATGCACGGCAATATGCAGGCTAACCCAGAGCTTGGACTACTGATTTGAGTAGTACCGGAAAGAAGATATTCAATTTTCGTAAGGATGAACTCTGCTTCCCCGGCTACCTGAGCATGGATATTATTTTTATCACTATGTTCCAAAAAGAAAAATGCCGAAGTAATTGAACCTCCAATTATTACAGAAAATAGCGCGAGGTAGATTATTGTTTCAATTAATGTAAATGCTTGAGTTTTCATATTATGGGGCAGTAATTATTGAAACATACCCCTTATCTTGCGAATCGTTCGACCCGATATAAAGTGCATTTTCCTCGCAATCAAAAGACGGAGCCGGACTCCCTCCAGAAGCAGGGAGCGGAAATGGAGAAGCAAAAGCTGTAATAGATTGAGGATTTTGTGTGGAAAATATTTTAAGTTCACTATTAGTAAGAATGAATGCCAAAAAATCACGGATGAATAATCCATTTACGCTACTACTGATTTCTTTACTACCAAGGGGTGGGAGCATGCTATTTGGTGCTGTATTATTCAGCACGACCAATTCCGGATTAGAAGCGGTGACGGTTCTCCCGAGGTATAGGGTATCTCCAATAAGGTCGATACTTTTCCCATTTCCGACTGTATCTGGCGCATCGTAACCTCCCACATAATAAGGATTTGCTGGGTCTGAAATATCCAAAGTGATAAGCTCCTGATTATTTGGCGAAGCAATATAGGCATACTTCCCTTTTACCACAATACTATTTATCCCATTTCCCACAGTATATCCGCCCACCCAAAACGGATTTTGCGGATCACGCACATCAACAATATTAAACTCTGGCCCAGCAATTGTTTTCTTAAGCCCTAGATATACAAAGCCATTTGCATAAAAAATCACGTTTCCAGTCCCTTGAGTACTTGAACCCTTTACAATTGTAGAAGATATTTTATACGTCACAATGTTATACGGCGGACTCGTATCGATGATTTGTAATTGCCCCTTTACAAAACTACTCGCATTTGCGAGGAAAGCATGCACTCCTGTTTGTGATTTTCCAATTACAATTCCATTAATCCCTGTGTTATTTGCTCCATCATTATCAATCGATTTTAGTAACACCGGGAAAGCTTGGTTTGAGACATCAAATATAAAGAGGGTTGGTTTGTTACTACTGCTGTTATTTACTGTCACAAAAAGCTTTTGTTGATACACGTCCAAATCAGTGATTGGATACTTCCCTGTCGGATCACCAATTAACTGTGCAAAACTCGTAACAGCATTTGCTCGGTACGGAAGACTCCAATTTCCAGAGAGCGTATCGCCGCACGTTTGGGTGCGCCATATATCGGTATCAATCAAAAGTGAGGTGAGGGAAATTTTCTGATTTCTTCCTGGTATATTTTGCCAGCGAATTTCAACCGTGACCTCTTTGGTAATATAGTCAAGGAGTGTCTTCACAAAAATCCTCTTTTCATACATTCCATCGATAATGGGCACAATGTCACGTACCAATCGAAAATCTCTCGTACCATATGCGCGCATTTCTTCTATGAGCTCGGTTGCTTTCATGACCGCCTCATTGCTTTGAGCAGTATCTATGACTACATTTTGGTTGCTCGAAGAAATCGAGATGATACTCCCAAACATGAGCGAGGATAATGCCAGCGCTAAAACTACCTCAACAGTTGAGAATGCATGCATATGCCGACAATGTTTTTTTTGTTGGCTCATATCAATAATCAATCACCCCTTCAGGTGATACGGTGATAGTTGTAGACTTTGCATCTACTGCACTACTGAGTGTAATAGAGACAGCTCCTGATACCTCACCAGAAAGGACATCGAATACTATTTCTTGAGTGCTTAAAACAGCTACACCGTTTGGCAGTAGAAAAACTTCATCAAACTTTGAAACGCGATTTGCATAGGTATCACCTTCAAAGAGCGTGTAGGCGCTCTGACTCACAAACACTCCATGTTTACTACCTCCTACACACCCACTACCTCGGCAGATAGCGTTCATTGATAGACTCCTTGCTCTCACGAGCGTGGTATATACATCTTTCGTGACTTCTGCAAACGTTCTTTTTGTGTAAACACTGATATCCACTACGGAGGCGAGGGCATAGAGAAACGCAACGCACGAACACACAATCATTATTTCTACGATAGAAAAACCTCGCGCTGTATTATGGATGTAAGTTTTGTGTAATGCCATAAATGGGGGTAATAATTGAAAGGGCGATAAACCCTACGAGCAAGCCCATGACTATCATCAGTAGTGGCTCAATAATGGTACTGATATTTTTAGTAAAACTATCTACTTCCTGTTCAAAAAAATCTGACAAATACACAAGTGACGAAGTCAAATTCCCACTGCGCTCTCCAACTGAAATAATATGTATTGCCATTTCAGGAAAGATGTCTGGGTGTTTGCTCAAATGTTGCGTGAGCGTCTCTCCCCGCCTCGCCCCTTGCATAGCATCGAGAAGTTCTCGCTTATATATACGATTTTCTATTACATCAGAGACAATCGGTAGAGACTCTGAAAGTGGAATCCCGCTTCCAAGTAGTAGACTGAGGGTCCTCGTTATATGAGTTAGGTTGTATGACTGAATAGCGCTTTTGAAAAGAGGTATTTTAAGAGAGAGTGAATCACGATACAGTCGAACTGTTTCATTCTTTTTTAGAATAATCGTAGTCAAAAAGAAAAAGATTCCAAATAAAATAAGTAAGGCAAAACCGTGTAACTGTATAATCTGGGTTGTCCGTAAAAGTATCCTCGTTGATAGTGGGAGCGTCACACGGAGGCTCTGAAACACTGGCATGATCTTTGGAAATAAATACAACAATAAAAACACGGTGATACCGAGCGTTGCACAGAGTATCACTACTGGATATACAAACGCACTGACAATTTTCCTTTTGAGCAAACTTCTCTTTTTTAGATCTTCAGCCAAATATTCAAGATTGTCGGGAAGCGTCCCGCACTGCTCACCGATATGCATAATATGCACAGCAAATGATCCAAAATGATTTGGATATTTTTTTACGCTTGCAGAAAGTGAATGCCCATTTGAAACATCTGACACAACCTTACTAAGTACTGCTGACATGCGTTTTGAACCTGCCTGGTCACGTAACATGCTGAGCGCTTCGACCACTGGCACTTCAGCTCGAATCAGAAATGACAAACGCTTGACGAAAAATACTTGCTCTTTCATGGAGCTTTTGCTTTCAAAAACAGCTTGAAGCGTGTGAGCAACTTTCAATAAAAATGCTTTCATTTATTCATGGATAACTCGTAAAACCTCCTCAATGCTGGTAATGCCCTGTCGCACTTTATCAATCCCATCTTGAAACATGGTCGTCATTCCCCTCTCCATTGCCATCATTTTTATATCGTAAGCAGAAACCTTGTTTACAATTGCCTGGCGGATCGCCTCGTCGACCACGAGCACTTCATTGATAGACATCCGCCCAAAATAACCACTCTGCGCACACACATCACATCCTTTCCCCTGGCAGAATGCACCAAGAAAACTCAGGGAATATTTATTAAAAAGGATCTTTTCTTTTTGAAAGTTTTGAGGGGTCAGCGGGATTTTGCAGTGGGTACAAAGCTTTCGTATCAATCTCTGTCCAATTGCGATACTGACTGTAGAAGCTACAAGAAATGATTCGATACCCATATCAAGAAGTCGCGGGAGCGTAGTTGCGGCGTCAGAAGTATGGAGTGTTGATAGAAGTAGGTGCCCTGTGAGTGCAGTATTGACTGCGATGTGCGCCGTCTCGCTATCTCTTATTTCCCCGACCATAATGATATTTGGATCTTGACGAAGGACCGAGCGAAGACCATTTGCAAACGTCAACCCTGTCTTACTACGAACCTGAATCTGCTTCACTCCATCTATCGCATACTCAATCGGATCCTCGATTGAGACAATAGAGACTTCCTTCGTATTGAGCATTTTTAAGAGGCTATAGAGGGTTGTGGTTTTCCCAGAGCCTGTTGGACCTGTTGCTAGTATCATGCCGCTTGGTTTTCCCAGTGCATGCATAATTTTCTGAGCATCAGAAATAGAAAAACCAAGACTCTGGAGTGAGAAATTTTCCGCTTTGTCAGACAGCAAACGAAGCACGGCATTTTCTCCGTGATACGTAGGAATAATCGACACGCGAATGTCAATACTGCTGTCAGTTTGGGGTAATAAAAAACGAAAGCGACCATCTTGGGTCGCATAATGCTCATCTGTTCGAAGTCGGCTCAACACTTTTATTCTTGATACTATTTCAGGAAGAATAGCGCTCGGTACGTGATACATATCGTGGAGTACCCCATCGATGCGAAAGCGAATTCTAATCGATGAGGCGCAGGGATCGATGTGGATATCCGATGCGCAGGAAAGCTCAGCGTGCTCTATCAGAGAATCGACGAGATGAATAATGGAGATATGCTCTCCATGAGCTAACTCTTCGGTTACTTTCTCAAATGTCATATGACCGTGGTAGAGAAAAAATTAGAAACTCCCTAGGGTAACTATATAAGAAAAGAAACTGTGAGCAAGAATGCAATACACAGTTTTGGAAAACAAAAATGGCGAGGAACTCCGGAGAGTCCCTCGCCATTACGACAGCCACAAAATTTTTTACGGTACAATCCTTACCTCAACCCCAATTGAGGGTTGAACAAAACTCGGTGGCGCACCAGGACCTCTTACCTGGTACACCACTTTCGGTGTAGCGGTGTTTACAGGTGGTACTTGAATCGCCCTGATCCGGCAAGTTGTCGGATCAACAGCCACGAACGCCGCGTTTGTCGACGCGCACGTGAATGCGGTCGAAACGCCAGCATCGGCTGTCACTGCGACTGCGAGCACCGTGTCACGACCAACCTTGAGGTTGATAGACGTGACAGCGGGGACCACGGCAATACCTCGTACCGATCCCACTCCCGAAACGGGCCTCGCGTTTACCGTAATCGCGATAGACACCTGTTTGGTGGTGTCTGCGAGCGAAACTGCTTCAATCGTCGCATTCCCTGGAGCGACACCGCGAATCACCCCGGAGGATGAGACAGTGGCAGTCCCTGGATTGCGGGATCTCCAGATGACACTCTTACTGAGTGTCTCAGGGGTTGTTGCGACCGCAGCGGAGATTGCGAGTGAGTCGCCGACCAGAAGCGTACCCAAAATCGGGTTCGCACTGATGGTAACGACCGACTGCAGGACGGTGATGGTTGCCGAGGCATACTCCACCTCTTTGCCGTTCTCCCAAAGGTAGACGCCGATGCGGGAAACTCCGACGCCGACCGCAGTCACGGTTCCATCGCTCGATACCGTAGCGGTAGAGTTCGAGCTTGATGCCCAACTGAGAGGCACCGTGGAAGAAATACGAAGTGTCGCGACGAGCTTGAACTGCTCACCGCGGTACAACGTTTTGGCCGCAACGTTTAGCGTCACAGCTTGTTGGGTTGTTGGTTCGGTAACATACCGAACCTCGTTTTTGCAACCCCCGAATGCGGCACAAATCGATACAACACATCCCAACTGCCGAAACATGAAGCCTCCCGCTTTAAGCGGAATAAAGTGAAAAGATCTTTCTTTACCTATCGGAACGTTACCATATAAGAATAATTTGTCAACAACATTTTTGGTGCACAAAAAAACTGCAGAATCTGCAGTCTTACTTCTCCCCGCTTGCCGATATTGGCAAGCGGGGTTTCTTGGGGGTTTCATCGTTTTGAATCAGCCCGCTTTTCTGGTCTGACGATTGTTAAATCGAGAGCCTGACGCAGGGGTCGGCAGTATGCCGCCCTCTACGAAATTACTTCGCCTGAAGGGTTCAGCTGAACCTTCGTCGATGCGCCGAGATGAAAACTTATCATGCATCTCGAGATCATCAATTGAATCGAAGGTTTGAAAGCCGTCGTACTCTAGGGGATCATCTTCATGATCACCCATGAACACAACGGACTCATCCTCGGTATCCCGGGACACCTTACGCCTGCAAGAGCTCTGAGCGAGCTTTGATATTTGAACATCCACTCCAGCTACACAGTTTTGAGCATGCATTTTTCTCACCCGGATAACGGAAAGTAAACCGCGAGAAACAACAAAAAACAACGAACCCCCTCTTCAGTTATACTCCTATTTTTAAAAAAAGAAAGGGTTTTCCCCCGTGTTTATGAAAGCGAATCTAAATACTCACGGACGATAGTTTCCACCTCAGAATAGGTGTTTGTTTCCATCAGTTTTACCCTAAGCTCTTTTGCTCCGTCCCACCCCACCACATACGCTTTATAATGCTTTTTCATAATAGAAAAATTCTTCACGTCGCCTAAAATTTCTTGAAAGTACTTTGTGTGTTCGAGCATCACCTCGAGAATGTGGCGAATCGTTTTTGCATCTTCCCTATTTTCTACTGTAGACTGTTTTGCAAAAAGCCATGGATTACCGAAGATTGCCCTACCGAGCATCACGCCGTCGCACCCAGCCTCAAGCGCCTTCTCTCTCGCATCATCAGTAGACAGGGCATCACCATTTCCAAAAATGAGCGTGTCACTTCCTATCGCATCACGGATTGCGACCGCGCGCGATACATAGCTCCACTCCGCCGGGACTTTTGACATATCTTTTCGCGTACGAGCGTGCACGGTAATGACCGCGGGGTTTTCGGAAAGAAGCTCAGGGAGCCACAGATCCAGTTCATCTTTGTTATATCCCACCCTTGTCTTTACTGATACCGGTAGATCTCCCGCACCCTCTTTTGCCGCGCGAATGACTGCACGAGCATTAGCATAATCTTTCATCATGGCTGCGCCTGCACCTTGTTTTTCGATCGACTTATCAGGGCAACCCATGTTGATATCAATGCCATCAAAGCCAAGCTCTCTACAGAGTGATGCGGCCTGCTTCATGTATTCCGGATTCGCGGAAAAAAGCTGTGCAACGATAGGGCGTTCTGCATCAGAAAATATGAGGTCTTTCATGAGCTTTACTTTTCCTTCAGGGGTTGCACGAATGAGACCATCTGCAGAGAC
>CAZAZG010000007.1:0-22722 GCA_964489565.1 uncultured Candidatus Saccharibacteria bacterium
GCTTCGCAGTATTATGAAAGTCTCGTTTGTCCTACTTGAGGGGTAACTGGAGGAAAGAACTGCTGTATGTTTTATACACTTAAATAGTGTTTATATCAATGGATCCGTTAGAACCAAAAAATCCTCATGGTTAAAGGATTATAAGGAAGAAATAACTTTTGCCCGGATAAGGTGCTGGTCACAGATAAATTCTTTGTCGACACAAAGAATTTTCCGCTACCCCGCCTCGCGGTTTTTCGTACTCGAAAAACATCGCTCCGGCCGTCAGCACCCACCGAAAATGTCCATTGGGACATTTCTTCGGCCTGCAACACAAAACCGCCAAAGGCGGTTCTTGTTTGCGCGGTCGATGGGACTTGAACCCACGACCTCCAGCGTGACAGGCCGGCGCTCTAACCAGCTGAGCTACGACCGCGTGTATGCTTAAACTCTTCAAATACAAGCTTTTTCCGTTCCAAGTAAAGCCTGTGAGGAACATTATACATAATATCAAAAAGTTTCAAAGCATCGAGAGTGGTGAGTGAAATTCGGCTCGCATTCTTATTTTTAACCCTAAATATTAAACCTCTTGAGGACTGAAAAATAGAAAACGCTTACATTCTCTAACCTTAAATGTGTCGATGAGTGGAGTCGAACCACTGTCTGAGGCTTATGAGTCCCCTGTTCTAACCGTTGAACTACACCGACATTTTTTGGAGTATCCCAAAGTGAACACTACTATAATATGTGAAACTTACGAAAACAACCCCGCAAAGAGGTGTTTTTGAGTTTTGTCACATACTTGTTGCGGGTACCAGACTTGCACTGATGCCTACAGGTTATGAGCCTGTCGAGGTACTACTCCTCCAACCCGCTATAATTGTTCACTCGAATCATCCACTAGTCACATCGCTCTAACCTGTGTCAGATTATGAGACTATTCAGTCTCTGCGAGGTACTACTCCTCCAACCCGCTAATTAAGGGCTCATTATACTAAAAGTTTCCCCTTTGGCAAGGTGGAGACCTCTTTCTACAAGTAGTGGAATTCCTCAAACACTGATTGATACAGGCCAATAACCCTCCGCGCTTCCCTCTCAGAAATAACAAACTCTGAGCCTTCATGAGCAATAGTGTTACGCACCTTATGTGCCTCCCATGCATTCTCGATTGTTTGAAAGTCGCTCGGCTCAACCCGTTTCAATTTGTCAGACACAGTCTCCCCTCTATACCCCGTTGCATCAAGGAGTTCATCTAAAATAATATCTGCTTCTAAAATGGCAAATTTCCAATCGTTTACACTCGCAGAATTGAGATGTGACACCACTCGCTCCCATCTGCGATTTCCTTTTTGATCAACAACAATTGCCTCAGTTTTATCTTGATCGGCATACATCAGACTTACTGATTCATTAATTTTTATCAAACTTCGAAGCGCATACACTGTGCCGAAGATTGCAAAAACAGAAACTGTGTATGAAAGGAACGTAGCAAGAGGGATTACCGTCCCCGTCAGAAACTGACTAATCCCCCATGAGCTGACGGAACTATCAATGCTCGTCTTGTTAGTTTGATAAGCCGAAAGAAAAGCGCTGATACGGGAAATAATAGCTCCTACCACAATGGTAATGAGCACGAGCTTCATCAAAACCTCTGCGGGCTTTTCACGGGGTTTTGGCTCTGGTTTTTTAAAATCAGCCATGACAATGGACGAACAAGAATAGTATACTACGAATTTTCTCCGTCCGAGTCTTCTCCGAGAAACTTTTTTGCAATTGCAAAGAGTGCGTTCTCCTCATAAGAACGTCCGAAAAATTGAATACCAAGTGGCAACCTACCTCCCTCGCCACCAAACCCTGATGGCACTGAGATGGCAGGGTTACCGGCAATGTTTGCAGGTACGGTAAAAATATCTGCGAGATACATGGAAAGTGGGTCGTGTGATTTTTCGCCAATTGCAAACGCAGGAGTTGGCGTGGTCGGGGTCACAATCACATCTACTTGATTGAGCGCGTCAGCAAAATCTTTACGAATCAAGTTCCGAAGTGCATTTGCCTTACCATAGTAGGCATCATAATATCCCGACGAGAGCACGTAGGTACCGAGGAGTATTCTCCTGCGAACTTCAGGACCAAACCCTTCTCTCCTTGTGTGTAGGTAATCCTCCATCAAATCTTTTCCCTCTGCATGATATCCGTATTTCACTCCATCAAATCGTGCCAAGTTTGATGACACTTCAGCCGGCATCACAATGTAATATACAGCGAGTGCATTATCTATATTAGGGAGCTCTATATCGACAATCTCACATCCCAGCTTTGAAAGCTTTTCGATTGATTCATCAAAATTTTTCTTCACCTCGCTATCCAGCCCTTCCATATTCATCATTGCACGTGGCACGCCAACACGGAATTTCTGAGGCACCGCTTTTATTTCTTTTGGATAAAACGAGGTGCTATCCATAGCATCAGTTCCATGTAATGCAGTGAAAAGAATTTCTGCATCTTCTACGGTTTTGGTAATGGGACCAATTTGATCAAGTGATGACCCCATTGCCATAAGACCATGACGTGAGATTGCGCCATAGGTGGGCTTGAGTCCCACGCATCCACAGAAGCTTGCAGGTTGCCTCACTGAGCCTCCCGTATCAGAACCAAGCGCAACGAGTGTTCCGCCCATGACGAGCGCGGCGGCGGATCCACCCGATGATCCACCAGGGACCTTAGAAATATCATGAGGGTTTCTGGTAATTCCGTATGCAGAATTTTCCGTCGATCCTCCCATGGCGAATTCATCCATATTTGTCCTTCCTAGAAATATTACTCCTTCTTTGCGGAGCTTTGCTGCTGCAGTTGAATCATACGGTGCAACAAAGTTTTCAAGAATTTTTGATGCAGCACTCGCCTTTCTTCCTTCAATTAAAATATTATCTTTTGTCACAATCGGAATTCCCGTGAGGAGTGTCGCGGTGCCACCTGCAAACTCGGTATCTGCGCGGAGTGCCTGCGCTTCTCCATCCTCAAATACCTCAAGGAGAGCATGGATACTGGGATTCTTCTCTGCAATGACCGCGTGATACTGCTTTACTAAATCGAGCGCAGAAAATTCTTTCCGCTTCATCGCATTATGGGCTTTTCTGATAGTGAGATTGTGAATATCTATCATGACGGTAAAATCTTTTTTACTTTAAGATAATTTCCTTCTCTGCTCGGCATTCCTGTGACTATTCTCTCAGTAAAGAGACCGGTTTCGTGTGGCTCTCCGTCTTCACGGAATACATCAGAGACCATACTAGCACTCTGCGATCCACTAAGAGGTGCATCTTTTACCCTTCCGACGTACGTCAAAATCGAGTCAATTTCCTTAACAAATGCATCTTTCTCCTCTTCGGAAAGGGCTATGCGAGAGAGTATTCCGAGCTTTTCGATTTCACTTCGTTCAATCATATAAAGACAATATACCATAGAGCCGAAAAGGCATCTATCCTTGGCATAGCTTACGCATTTATTTTCAATTTTAGAAAAAACTCCGCTTCAGAAATAACAGCCACTCCGATCTTATTTGCTTTCGTGAGCTTCTCTCCGGCATCCGATCCTGCAAGTACGAAGCTTGTCTGAGAGGAAATTGCACTCTGCACATCCCCTCCTGCCTTTTTTATTATCTGTTTTGCCTCATCACGGGAAAGTGTGGGAAGTGTCCCCGTAAGCACGAAAGATAATCCCGCAAATACTCCTTCTTTTTTTTGTGCAGAATGAGAGTGGACACTCACAACGCCGAGCAATCGATCAATGAGTTTTTCATGTTCTGGAGTGTGGAACCACTCTAAAACCGACAACGCAACGATAGGACCCACTCCATCAACATTCTCGAGCTCTTCAAATGTTGCCTTGCGGATATGTGCAAGTGTAGAAAATGCGTCTGCCAAATCTTCGGCAGTTTCTTCACCCACCTGAGGAATAGAAAGAGCGGTCAGAAATCTTGGAAGCGTGACCTTCTGTGCTTTTAGAATGGAGACGAGTAATTTATCTGCAGATTTTTCTCCGAACCCTTCGAGGTGTTCAATGTCCTCTTTTTTCAGTGTGAATATATCATCAAAGGAAGATACGATCCCCTCTTCCATGAGTTGCTCAATAATTTTCTTGCCGAGCCCATCAATAGCAAAGGCTTTTTTCGAAACAAAATATTCGAGCTTGCGCCTTTGCTGTGCACCAGAATGTTTGAATATACATCGGTATGCTGCCTGCCCGGGAATTCGCTCGATACTTCCATCGCCCCCACATTCAGCGACGATTTTTGGGAATCGGTACGGCTTTTCTTTTCCAGTCCGTAATTCCGTAAGTACTTCAACAATATCAGGGATAACATCCCCTGCTTTCTGCAGTATTACTGTATCTCCGACTCGCACATCAAGGCGCTGTATTTCATCTTCATTGTGGAGTGTTGCGCGCGAAACGGTAGAGCCATCGATAAGTACCGGGCGAAGCTTTGCGACCGGAGTGAGCACACCTGTCCTGCCTACCTGTAAGACAATGTCTTCTACTACGGTTGTGGTCTGTACTGCAGGAAATTTATACGCAATGCCAAAACGTGGCGCTTTCGCCGTATAGCCTAAAAGATCTTGGTATTTTTTTTCATTTACTTTTAGCACCACCCCGTCAACGCCGTACGGAAGTAAGCGTTTCTTATCCGCCCACTTTTTATAATACATTTCAATCTCTTCTACACTTTCACAAACCAAAAAGTGCTCATTGACTGCAAAACCAAGTTTTGAAAGGAGTGAGAGCTCTTCTCCTTGTGTTTCCGGCATACCTATCTCCGCCACTTTTCCGTCCCATTGATCAATATCGTAGATATATACCTTGAGCTTTCGTGCGCGGACAGCTTTTGGATCGAGCTGACGCATTGTCCCTGCCGCCACATTGCGCGCATTTGCAAACAGAGCCTCACCTGACTGCTCACGCTCACGATTTATTCGTTCAAGCTCCGATTCAGGAAGCCACACTTCTCCAACCACAATGCAGTCCACTTCCTTAGTCAGTGAGAGCGGAATACTTTCAATCATTTTGCTGTTTTGCGTCACATCTTCTCCTACCGTTCCGTCACCACGCGTTGCTGCAGCGACAAGCTTTCCTTCTTTATAAGTAAGAATAATTTTGAGTCCATCAATTTTGTGCTCAGCGCAAAAAGATAGCTTGGCATGATGTATACCTTGTTCTCGATTGAGGTGTCGCACCATTTTCTCTTCCCAACCTTTCAGCTCCTCAAAATCAAATGCGTTATCAAACGACCATTGAGGCACTTCGTGGGTTACCTTCTGAAATGAAGCGAGTGGTGCTCCTCCTATCCGGAGAATAGGAGAATCCCCTGTTCTGAGCTCCGGGTGATTCGCCTCAAGATCAGCGAGCTCTTTTAAGAGCGAATCGTAAGCATCATCGGATAGCTCGGGACTATCGTGCTCATGATATTGCTTTCGGTGGTATTCGATAAGCTCCTGGAGTTTTTGAGCTCTTTTTTCTGTCTTTCTGTCTACCTTCATATAGGCCCTATATTACAAGAAAAAGGATCTTTTCAGAAGCAGGGATTAGTAGTTTACTTGCACTGCGCGCTCGAGCCTTCTATTGCTTGTGGTATCACAAGTATTATAGCCTCGTGATTCTATTTTTGTCGCAGAGCCTAGTTTAGCCACGGTCACCTTTGCACAATGGAGATCAGGAGTGAAGGTCATGGTAAAGGTAGAAGTTGCCACAAGACGAGTCACAATAATGCTTGTATTATTACACTCGATAGGAATAACAGAAAGTGGATCGAACGCACTAACCCCAGGGGTTATCTGATTACGCACATCCCAAAAGATTGCACATTCTGCAGCACTATCTGCTGCATAAAACGCATTCTGAGAGTCTCGCCCTACACCAGAAATACTAATCTGCTTGAGAGCAATATTGATGATGGAGAGGCTGATGAGCACAAGAGCTGCTGTAATCGTGACCGCAATGTAAATAGCAATACCGCGCTCTCCCATTTTTTTTTGTCTGTAAATTAGTTTCATATATTATTGCCAATCCCGAATGATTGCACTTGCTTTGAATGTTCGCGTAAGCAGACCCTTGGTCCAAGAAACTGACACCCCGATTACTAGCTCTGTAGTGGTGGCCTGAGAAAGGGTTATTTCTCGTTTAAAGTTTGTGGGTGTCCACACCACATTCTGGCCATACATGAGATAGGTTGCCGACTGGATCCTAGTATCCTGGGTAATGTTTGGACATGAGCCAGGACCACTTGGACATGCAGTAAATACTTTCGAAGCAACATCCACGGTGCATGCTTTTCCAAAGTAACACGCGTCACTGACTTGGCTCGAAAGTCCGGTAATCCAGTTTGTAGAAGGAACAGTTGTCCTCATAAGACTATTTTCATCACGAATGTTGCGGATCATTTCCACTGCCTCCTGAGCAAGGTAAAATGCTACTACTTGATCGCGTGCTTCCATAGACCCAGAAAGGCCATTTTGGGCAACGGTAAAGGTCGCAGTGATTGCAATGATTAAAATACTAATCGCTACAAGTGTCTCAAGGAGTGTGAATCCTCTGTTGTGTTCTATTTTTTTTGCGAAAAGAAATTTCATATTATAAATCAGGCACTCTTTGAGACATCGCGGTCTGTAAATAAAACTTTGATTGCAGAGTCGGCTTTGATCCTGCATATCCACTCATGCGAAGGAGCACCCGAGGTTGCGCGGTGTCTGGGTAGGCAGTCGTACCAAAGACATACAACCTCATATCTTGGATGATTACATCCGGTGACGTCATTGCGTTGTAGTTTGCTCCGTAATCGGTAGATTGTTCTATTTGGGTACCATTTAATCGATATATGACGTCCGTACCATCACTTTTGGTAAACGTGATAGCTGTCCCTGGTGGCAAGGCGTTGCCGGTGCAGTCTTGCTTCAGCGTGTGGGGGGTATTGGCATCGATGCCACAATAATAATTTTTTCCAAATTTAATGTCCCTCGACATGACTTCGAGGGTGAAGTTGAGATTGGTCATGACAGATTTCAACGATTTTGATTTTCTACCAGCATCTAAAATACTGAGTACTGAGCCGAGACTGATAGTGACCACAACCATAAACAATCCGAGAGAAATAAGGAGCTCAATAAGTGAGAAGCCTTTCGAGTGTGATTGTGTGATGCCTCTGAAAAGGGATTTCATAGTATTATTGTACCGCTATTTGCCCACTAGTATAGATGTAGACATTTTTCGTTATCCCTGCAGGTGAAGTAAGCTCGATGCGTGCGCCGATGGCTTGTGGTTGTGGCGTTGGATTTCCCCCAGCGTTAAAGAAGGTTAATATCGCATTCGGACTCGGCCTCTGGAAACTTATATCGAGGCGTGCAATCGAATTTCCACACGATTGATTATTTTTTCTAATTACACAGATGTCAGATATGGTGTTTTGACCGCTCAAGTTATTTCTTTGAAGACATTCGGAGGTAGGCCCAGGAGTGCACGCTGTTGGAGTATCATAATAGTTATTTAAAGCTCCTCGGTCGACAAATGACAAGTACGAAGTATTGCTCGACCCGTTATTTCTGAGGTTTGCACTAATTCCATATGCCACAGTAAATTCATCACTAGATGCTGCAAACTCGCGTACGGCAATACTATAGCTTTGAGCCTCGCGGATCACGAGTTCGATGTCACTTGCGGTATTGAGTACTGACAACTGATCAGAGAAACCTTTTTGTTTATAAAGCACAACACCGGTAATAAGAGAGATAATACCAATAGAAACAATGAGCTCTATGAGTGTGAAACCTGTATTTTGTTTTTTTGTGAGAAAATTCATTATGAAAAGAATACGGTGAGATGAAAGACGTCACTTTGAAACAAAAAAGCGATGAGCGTACCAAGAATGAGAAGAGGAGCAAATGGTATCTCAGTCTTTAACCCGAGTGACTTTCTCCCCTTCAATACTTTCTGGATTGCCATGCCAATGATAGCAAATCCCGCGCCAACCCAGAATGCGTAGACAAATGCCGATAAGCCCTGCGCAAGTCCGAGGTACAGCCCCATGCCGACTGCAAGCTTGCTATCACCAAGCCCAATCCATTTCCCCTTTGAAACGAGCCAGAGAAATGCAAAAAACCCTGAGAGGGCAAGTGCCGCGATAATGTGTGAGGTAAACTCGCCAGAATACAAACGTCCTTCGCTATATAACATGCCCAGTTTACCGAAGGTAAGGAGTGCAAACAGTGCGCTGAATACATCAGGAATAATCATATGCTTCAAATCGTAGACAAGGACCACAATGAGCGTAGCCCAGATCGCAAGATCGAATGCGAGCAGTAACAGAGTGATCCCACTCCACAGGGATATGTTTTGGCTATACACTACTACGCAAAATATAAATCCGGTGAGAAGTTCGACGAGCGGATATTGGATGGATATTCGAGATTTACAATTGCGACACCTTCCCTTTTGCATTGAAAAGCTCAGAACTGGGATTAGCTCATACCAATGCAACGTATTCCCGCAAGAAAAGCATCCTGACCTACCATTCACGCCCCTTCCCGTGTGAAAGCGGAGAATAATTACATTGAGAAAGCTCCCAATGATAGTGCCAAGGATAAATAAGGGGAGATAAAGTATAGTAATCATATTAAAATTGAAGTCAGCTCCAAATTCCTGTGTATAAGGCAGCTCTATGGGCAAATTGCACCCCCAGTAAAAATAGTTGGATGGCCTCTTGAATTACCTGAGGAGTCAACGCACCAAAAGTTATTGCTGCCTTCCGCAACATTGAGTGGTGATGAAACAACGTATGAAGTTGCTCCTCCTGCTGTAGGAAGAGATGAACACCTAACATTACTGCTGATATTATTTGCAGCTGCCTGGGTGGCAACAATCATAGTGCGAACTTTTTGAGCGCCTGGGTCATTAAATATAAATCCTGCATTCGAACTAGCAGCTGGGCAATTTATTGAAATATTAATCCCCACAGATCCATACGATCCATTTCCCACCGTATCATAATACATCTCAGCTTCTCTCCTGAGACTACTTAAATTCGCTTTTACCGCTGCATTCGCACTTTTTCCCCGCGCGGAATTGAGGCTTGCAAGAACAACCGATGAAAGCACGCCGATAATCGCAATGACCACCAAGAGTTCTATCAGGGTGAAGCCTCCTTGTCGATTATGTGCGAATTTCAGTGTGATCATACTTTGTTGCGATATTTTCATCAAATTGAGAGTGTGATCACCGCCACACTCTACCTTTGCGTTACTGACACACCGCAAGGTCAGCCACGAGGGTCGCTGTCCCTGATGCAGCGTTGCCAAGGCTGTCTACACACCAAGACTCTAAAGGATTAGTTTTCAAGGTCAGAGAGACTGCCCATGAAGTAGCGGCAGGTCCAACATTAGCAACTCCGTCATCCGCAAAACATGTCGCCGTTCCTCCAGAAGAGTTTTGTGCATTTACGATTGCCGCAGCAATTGTAGGCTCAACAAACAAAGATCCAGCATCAGCACAGGTGGTGGCATCAGCACCGTACGTATTGCCTGATTGGTCAAAGAATATTGATGATTGGGTGCGAACTGTATTTAAATTAGACTTGATTGCCGTATCAGCTCCTTTTGCTCTCGCAATATTCAGGCTTGCAACTACCACTGACGAAAGAATACCGATAATCGCGATGACCACCAAGAGTTCTATCAGGGTGAAGCCTTTGTTTGTTTTCATTTGAAAATTCTTAAAAATAACAATAAATACATGTAGATTGTAGTATATTTTCATCAAAACATCTCAAAGCTATCCCCATATAAAAACACCGCCAAGGCGGTGTTTTTGAGAACACAAAATACAAATTTAGATTACGGACACACTACTGCGTTTCCACCGAGAGGTGTTCCCGTCTGGGATGATTTTCCGGTACTATCTACGCATTGATACTGCTGGTTAGGTGTTGTTTGCTTAAGCCCCGAAGAGATAGCCCAAATCTGGTTTGTACCATCTACGTGACACACTACAGTTGTTGCAGTTCCTGCGGTAGCAAGAACGTTAATCACTGTTCCACCAAGAGCATTCGCTGCACCTGCAGTTTGTGCGGCAACCACAGGGTTTGTACAAAGACCGACGTAACTATTTGGACTTACACTGTCATACATAATTTCTGATTGAGCACGGATATTTGCAAGGTTAGACTTGATTGCAGCATCTGCTCCCTTTGCCCTTGCTGTGTTGAGACTCGCCAATACCACTGACGAAAGAATACCGATAATCGCGATGACCACCAAGAGTTCTATCAGGGTGAAACCTTTGTTTGTTTTCATTCTACTAAATATCTTTTTAACTATTAATTGTTGCACCCATTGCGGGGTAGCCGTTTCTAAAAACGCTTGTTTCTATTATAGCCCCAAACCAACGACTTGCTCAATAGGCCTGTGGATAGCGCTTTTTACCTTTTCCAGGTACGCAGTGGCACGATACGCACTCGACAGCCTCCACCTATACCAAACTTGTCAACCTCGCAGGCTGACAAGTTTGGTATTACATCTCGACCGCCAAGTGGGAGATGAGAGTTTTTAGTTTACACCGTTTGCAATGTTGTAAATCGGCATGAGAACCGATGCCAGGAGTACTCCAACACCGAGACCGAGGAGTACAATCATGACCGGCTCGATGAGGCTGATCAAAGTATCTACCGCATTCATCACTTCTCGTTGATAAAAGCCTGCCATGGTCTTTAAAATACTTGCGAGCTCTCCTGTTTCTTCTCCCACCTTTATCATTTGAACCAAAATACCAGGGATTTCTGAATATTGAGCAAAAGAAGTAGATAGCGAGCTTCCTCCTTTTACCGCAATCATACTCTGGTCAAGGATTTGTTTGTACACTCTGTTGTCAACGACGCTCGAAGTAATTTCGAGTGCGCGGAGCATCGGAATACCGGATTGAATCATGGTATGCATATTGTCCGCAAGCATCGACAAGAAAAGTTTGCGATAAAGATCACCCAAGACAGGGATAGAGAGCTTAAATTTATCAAACACCATTCCTCCTTCGTCAGTTTTGATATATCTGAGGAAAAAGAATCCCCCCACAATGATTCCTGCCAGCAGGAACACTCCGTAACTGATCAAGAACCCACTAATTCCAATGACTATACGAGTATAAATCGGAAGCTCCTGACCAGAGTCGACCAGAATTGCAGCAATCTTAGGCACAATAGTCGTAAACATCAGCACCATCACTCCAAGGAATACCGTAATAATAAAAGCCGGGTAAATGAGCGCATTTTTTGCTTTTGATACCACCGCATAGGTGCGGTCGAGGTAGTCCGCGAGGTAACTAAAGGTTTCGTTGAGCTTTCCTGTCTCTTCACCTGAGCGGACCATGTTGACATAAAAGTTTGAGAAGATTTTTGGATGTTTTGAAAGAGCGGTTGAAATAGAGCTTCCGCCTTGAAGGTCTGCCGCTACTTCAGCCAGACTCTTGCCCATAACTTTATTTTCAATTTCTGCAGAGATAAGGGTAAACACACGGAGCGCTGAGACCTGTGCTTCAAAGAGCGTCGCCAGTTGACGTGAAAGGATGACCACCTCTTTATTTGAAACACCGCTCCCAAAGTGAAAGCTCCATCCTTCTTCTTTCACTGGATCAATAGCAGAGAGGATGAGGCCTCGCTTTTGCACGGAAGAAATCGCGACTTCCATATTGATCGCATCCACTGTTCCTTCTTTTGGTAATCCTGCACTGTCGAGTGCTTTGTAGGTAAAAAGCATGAGAGTATATTATAGCAATTTCTCGAGTGTTTTAGGGTTTGTCGAGTACAGATACGCATTCTCTACCGAAACCTCTCCTGACTGGACGAGTGACGCAAGAGAGCGGTTGAGATCAATCATGCCTTCACCTGACCCTGTCTCAATCACGGTATTTATCTCGTGAGTCCTTTTGTCTCTGATGAGGTTTGCAATTGCATTATTGTTGATGAGGAGCTCATAGACAGGAATGAGACCTCCAGAAATTCGTGGCACGAGTCGCTGAGAGAAGATGCCCGCGAGAGACGCTGCCAGCTGAAGACGTATCTGACTTTGCTGGTCTGCAGGGAATGAATCAATAATACGATCGATGGTTTGCGCAGCAGTATTCGTGTGGAGTGTAGAGAGCACGAGGTGCCCTGTTTCTGCAGCTGTCACGGCAATAGAGATAGTCTCTGGATCACGCATTTCCCCAATCATCACCACGTCGACGTCCTGTCTAAAGACGCTGCGCAGTGCACTGTGGAAATCTGACGTGTCAATACTAATTTCTCGCTGGTCGATAATCGCTTTTTTTGGTTCAAAAATATACTCTACGGGGTCTTCGATTGTCACGATGTGCTCGAGTCGCTCGGTATTGATCATGTCTACCATGGTCGCAAGTGTAGTTGACTTCCCCTGTCCCGTCGGCCCTACACACAGAAAGAATCCTTGCTGTTTTTTGGTAAATGATTCAAGCACTTGGGGTAAGTTGAGCTCTTCGAGGCTCCGAATACGATTGGGGATAAGACGCAATGCAATAGAAATTTTCCCTAAATGGAAGAATGCATTTCCTCGAAAGCGCCCTTTCGCGTGCGCGAAAGCAAAGTCCAGTTCATGATTGGCGAGGAAGTGCGTCTTGTCTTCTGCGGGAAGAAGTTCTGAGAGAAAACCCTCCATATTTTCCCTTGTAAGCGTTTTCTCTTTGACGAGCGGTATGAGGAATCCCGATACGCGAATAAAAGGGGTGCGGCCTTCGGAAAGGTGGAGGTCTGAGCCTCCCTCTTTTACCACAATCTCGATGAGCTGATTTAAGTAATTTTGATGTTCCATATTATGGTTGATTGCGAGCGACAATAGAGACTACTTCACTGACTACTTCAGATGGAATGGTAGTCGCTTTGACAATGTATCCACCAACGCCGAGGGCTTTCGCCTTATCAATCTTTACTTGCTCTATTTCGTTGGTGAGCATGACGACCGTTGCACGGGGCGCGAGGTTTTCTTTGCGGATAATCTCAAGGAGCTCGAGGCCGTCCATGGCAGGCATAATAATATCGAGAAGAATAATCTCTGGATCCATTCCACCACGGAGTAAATCAAGTGCGCTGTTAGCACCGACTGCGACCGTAGCGTCATGACCAAGATTTTTAAACTTCATGGCATACATGTCGAGCAAAAATTTGTCATCATCGATAATGAGGAGTTTGTATTTTTTTTCTTCTGCCATAACAATATATTAAATTCGTTTGTAGTATATCACGCGCCAGAGTTAGAGTGTACTGATTTCCTCAAATGGAATCATGCGCTTGAACGCTTTGAGAATTGCGTCTTCTTTCATGGATAGCATTCCTTTTTGGCGAGCGAGTTTTGCGAGCTCTATTTCTGTGCCACCACGGAGGATAACGGCTTCTATCTCTTTGTCCATTTCGAGCACTTCCATGACCGCATATCTTCCCCTCGTACCATTTGGACACTCTGGTGTGGGAGAGATTTCATACACTTCTTTGCCCATTTCAATCTGACTTAAATATTGAGGAGGAAGATCGGCAAATTGACTGTCGATCATCGCCTTGATACTTCCTTCAACAGGAATCGGCTTACCTGCACCAGGGCAAAATGATCTAACGAGACGTTGAGCAATGGTGATGACGAGTGTCGGCGCAATAAGATACGGATCTACACCCATATCAATAAGGCGCGGAATAACGCCAATCGCATCATTGGTGTGAATGGTGGAAAACACGAGGTGTCCCGTAAGTGCCGCTTGGATCGCGAGCTGAGCAGTCTCTTTATCACGAATCTCCCCCACCATAATAATGTCTGGGTCCTGACGGAGGGTGGTGCGAAGTCCCGTTGCAAAGGTGTAGCCGATTTCTGGGCGGACTTGTGACTGACTCATGCCTTCCATGTTGTACTCAATCGGATCTTCGAGTGACAATACATTTTTATGTTCGCGATCCACTTCGTTTAGCATTGAGTACAGCGTGGTAGATTTTCCCGATCCTGTAGGGCCTGAGATAAGAATAAGACCGTACGGCTTTTCAATTGCCGCACGAATGAGCTTGAGATTTCTATCAGAAAGACCGAGTTTGTCGAGGCCTTTTACCCCTTTTTCTTGGTCCAAGATACGCATTACCACCTTCTCGCCGTAATAGGTTGGGAATGTGGAAACACGGAAATCAATTTTTCTCTCACCGAGCTTTGCGCTAAAGCGACCGTCTTGAGGTTTTCTCTTTTCATCAAGGCGCATATTCGAAAGAATCTTAATACGCGCCACGACGGCAGAATGGATCTTCGTAGGAAGCACAAGGCTCGTATTCATAATACCGTCGACACGAAAACGGACACGGACATTTTCCCTCATACGCTCAATATGGATGTCGGAGGCATTACCATCGGTCGCATACCGTAAAATCGTCGCTACGATTTTCGTCACAGGAGCATCTTCAATGATTTTTGCCTCACCTTTTCCATCTTTGATGTCAGAAAGTGATGCCCCGTCAAGATCGTTTGCTTCGGCGCTCCCTTCATCATTTTCCTCTTCCCTTCCTTCGTCATTATTTTTATCTGCTCCTTTTGGTTTTGGGGTAAGTTCACTTTCAAGCTCAGAAAGGGCTTGTGTGACTTCGCCCGAGAGACCTTTGTACATCGCAACAACCGCCTCAAAATCTGACTCGGAGATAAGAAAAATTTTAAAGGGCATCTTCACTTTTGTGGAGATGAAATTGAGCGCATCACGAGCCTCAATATTATCAGGATCAACAACTCCCACCTCAAGTACGCCGTCGCGAACACCTATTGGTACAAATTTATAATGAAGCACAGACTCTTCTGGGATATATTCGAGAATTTTTCCTGGGATTTCTTTGTTATGGAGACTGCGAGTGGGAATATCGAGAAATTCCCCTTTCGCCTCTAAAATTTCTTCTGCTTCAATGCCACGCTTAAGCAGTATCTGCTCAACGGACACAGAACTATTTTCTGCTTCTTCGAGAATCTCGGGAATTTGCTCCTGAGTAATAGTATTTTTTTCTGCAAGAATCTCGAGTATGCTCATAAAAAATGGAAAGTTACGAACCAAGCACCACGGGGAATATGCTGTTATCTTACCCCATCGACTGGCTCATCAACACTAAAACCAAAGTCTGCAAACGGATTATTTCTTCCAATTGATTGAAGTGGGAGGCTAATACCAAAGTCAACTAGACTTGTAAACGTTTTTTTCTTGAGTGATCCCGTATCGAGCTTGATAGATTCGAGCTGCCTTGAAAGATCAATGAGGTCTTGACCGACAACCGACGCTTCGACTGGATTTCCAAATTCATCAAGAGTCGTTTCTGGCGTCACCGTACGAAAAAAGAAGTAGTACGCAGCAAACCCCAGAAGGATAAAGGCTGCTGCGGCAATCAATATTTTTTTTGAATTTGAGCTGTCTGTTTGCATGATCGTTATTTTAACGAATAGGTTTGGAACACTATGTTGTAATTATTTAATCCAAAACCATCCGTTTCTTTTTTGTCTTCAGCCACAGTGAAGGTAATTGATGAAACGTCAATAAGTTGCAAGCTCCTTTCCATATCACGAAGAAAAAGGACCATGGTGTCATAGCTTGCAGTAAACTTAAATGATACAGCCGTGGTGCGATAGGGCTTGCTTTGAGCCTCTGAAGAAACCTGCTGAGCTCTATCAACAGCCTCTTCTGCTACCTTAATACTCCCTATCGTGACGCCATAATTGCCTGCAATACCATCCATGTCGGCGATGAGTTTTACGGTATTTAATTTTTCTGGGAGCAGGCGACTCAGTCGATCCATATCAGTTTTTGGAATCGCATTAAAAACAGCTAGAATCTGGTTTTTTTGCTCTTGGAGTTGCTCTATTTTAGAAAGTGCAGCCACATACTCATTTTTCTCTTTTTGAAGTGCTTGCACCTCCGTGTAGCGAGGATCGATATGCATATAAAATAGCCCAATTGACACTGCTATAAGAATGTAGGGGATGAAATTTTTCATGGTTTTTTTGGTTGCGTACTCGTCCCTTTCCCCCCTGGAGATACAGGTGTGGAGCTCGCAGGAGTCGAAGTGGCAATCAAAGTGAGTGGGGCAGTCTTTTCCACAACAGTATTCAGTGCTTTATTATTTTCTACTTGAGCACCTCCCTCCGTTCCGGTAATCAATTTTTCATAGGAAAGGACTTTTTTATCAATCTTTGCTTGGAACGCAAATACTACATCGCCTTCTTTGTTTAAATCGAGATCAGAAAATTGCGGGTCGATAACCATTGCATTATCCCCAAATACTTTTGCTTGGGCTGCGACTGTCGCATAACTCTTTGCTGTTCCCTTCATGTCTATTTTTACATTTCCGTCTTTTTCCATTGTATAAGCAAGCGAGGAGAATCGCACAGAACCTAAGGTGAGGCTTTGAAGAAGGGCGAAGAATGCTGTTGGAACTTGGTGTTTACTAATGAGCGAGCTAGCAGAAATAAACCGTGAATTTGTCTGGGTGATTTTTGTAACGAATTCGGGGTCAAGAGAAGCGCGTGCTTCGGTCAGCTTTTGTTCCATTCCTGAGATTGATTGCTCTAGATATTTTTGATACGCATACACCCCAATCGATGCTACGACAGCAATCACAAACAACATGATTCCAATTGTATACATAATACCACCAGAGAGAGGGCTTTGGGGTGGGCCCTGAGTATCTTTGTTTGGAATAAATGAACTTTGGAACTTTGGTGTATCCATAAATATGCATTGCTACCGTGAGAAAATTTTCTCTCCGTGTTTACTTGAGAAATTATACTACAGTTGTACCAGAAAACGAACAGAGGTTGTGTGTTTAATCCACAGTCCTCGCTAGGACTCGATCGCTTGAAGCTTTCGGAGCGCTACCCCAACAGCAACTGCAAATTCTGGCCCTGTCTCGCGGAGAATTTGTTCGAGGAAGGCTGGCGCTTCGGTTTTTACAAAAGGATTCCCAGCAACCACTTCAATTTGTAAATTTTTCTGTGCGAGAGCTTCAATGCCCTTCAAGGATGATCCGCCTCCGACAAGTATGACCTTTGAAAGTGTTTTTTTGTATTTTCGTTGATAATTTAAAATAACCTGGTTGATTTCAGAAAATACATAGGAAAGTACGAGATTTACTATCTCCTCAAAGTGAGGACCTGCTTCTGGAGTAAGACCCATACCTCGCTTCATAAGCTCTGCGTCATGGAGTGGAATGCCGAGAGATTTTGACAACGTGCTCGTAATGTCTTGCGATCCACGATTAATGGTGTGCGAGTTGCGAACTGTCCCTCGCTCGACCACATACAGCTTCGTCGTAGCTGCGCCCATATCGACAATCATTACCGGGTTGTTACTCTGCTCAAGTACTGAGCGCATGGTACTAAATATTTCAATTTCAAAGAAAAAGGATTCGAGTCCTGTTTTTGCTACGATTTCTGTATACCGACTGATTGTTTCATTGTGGATTGCTACCAGGAGTACGTCCGTATGGGCAAGTGGCTTTGCGGTTTCATCGACAGGCTCATCATCTTTTGTGTCATCTTTGGGAATAATAGACCAATCAATCACCACCTCTGAAATTGGCACGGGGATATATTTTCGAGCCTCAAGTGGAATCATTGAAGCCAGCTGTTTGTATGGAAGTGCAGGCATCTCGATAATAGACATGAGCGACGATGCAAACGGAATGGCGACACCGCAGACCTTTGTCGTAATGTTGACCTCCTTCTCTTTCATGAGATCTCCCAGCGCCTCGATGATTTTTTCAGTAGGAAGGCTTGTTGCCTGACCAATTTCCATTTTCGCATAGGGACCAAGCGCAAGCTCCCCATACGTTTCAAGTACGGCCTTGCCCGCTTTCTTTTGGAGCTGAACCACTTTTATAGAGGATGAACCGATATCGATACCGAGCACACTCCCCCCCTTTTTTTTGAATAGATTTTTGAAAAAATTTTCCATAAATACCATATGATTATAGCATTTTTAGTCACAATTTTGGAAATGTAGGTGTGACAGAGCTCAATCTGTGTTCTACAATGGAATGTATATGGGAAACATTCTTTCCTTGCTCTGGAAGACACTCCTCGACACGTTCTTTCCGAAAGAAAGGTCTATAGCGGAAATTGAGGAACTTTTCACATCAGGAAAGGTTGAAATGCTCCCCTTAGCGCCTGAATGTCCAAGAGCATGGATGCATGCGCTCTTTCACTATAAACACTCTGGCGTGCGACTACTCGTGTGGCAAATTAAGTTTAAGGGCAATCCAATTCTTGTCCGCTCAATAGGAAGTTGCCTGTCAGAAGAAATAGTGGCGTATTTTGAAGAGCACAGCTCATTTGCAAGCAAAGATTGGCTGCTTATCCCAATTCCCGCAACAGCGCTCCACAAAAAAGAAAAAGGGTTCAATCAAACCGAGCTCTTATGCCGCGCAACGATGAAGTACGATACAAAAAATTTTGTTTCTTATAATCCACACGTGCTCCAAAAAATAAAGCAGACAAAACCACAAGTGGAGTTACGCAACAAAAGTCAGAGACTAAAAAATCTAGAAGGTGCGTACTGTGTGACACTAGGCGCAAAAATTGAAGGAAAAAATATCATACTTATTGATGATGTTATTACTACCGGAAGTACGCTGATTGAAGCACGGAGAGCACTGAGGGGTGCGGGAGCGAAGGAGGTAGTGGGGTTTGCGATTGCACACTAGAATGGTTTTTATTTTTAAGAGCACCCAATTCCATGTAGATGCATCAAAAATGACACTGAGGCACGCAGTTTTTACTTGGCGGTTAAACCGCCAAGTAAAACAACTATCCTTTTCTGACCATTACATATTCGGCGATTTGACTACCGAGGATTGCCACAACAAGGAGACCTGCGTACGCCATCCCCGCTTCGCGAAGCGTCAGGGAGATTGATGGGATAGAGCCAAGTACAAAGGCAGAGAGCCACGAGACAATAGACACCGCCCCGCAGGCAAATGAAAATTTACGAATACGGACATATGGATTGTCTGCATTCGTGTCCGTAAAACTAATCTTCGTGAGTGATGCGTGAGTGACCTGCCAAAACAACAACCCATTGAGGATGAGCACCGTTACGATAATCATTTTTATGACAAATTTTGCAGAATACGCGTACTGAAGTGGATCGGAGAGAAAAATAGAGAGGCCACTGAGCACAATCATCGCGAGGCTCACCCAAATAATTTTAGAAAGAAATTGTAAGGTAGTATTTTCCGTGGGATTAATATTTTTATCTTTGACATAGAAATTAAACAGAATATCTGCAATCAGCGCTCCACCCATACCGATAACCACGAAGAACACATGAGCCATCACAGAGATGTATTTGTATTCTTGAAAAAAAACGATGATGCTTTCCATGGCTCCATCATACTATGGGAAATGAAACGGGGAAATATGGCTACTTCCCTACCGATTAAATCTACATGTTACGGATTGCACTTTGTGCATTGACCTGGATCTACTGTTGCATTCTCTGGGGCTACCGGAATGGTCACCCTCGCGCTACATGAGCCGCACGCATACACGAAAGAGATAGGCTCTTGCGTTTGTGCACCACAGAGAGAGCAGGGCGCTCCTTTTGTCGCATCCACAACAACAAACCCTGGGATACCACATTGTGGGCAGAGACTCTGGATGTTTTTTACTAAATCCTCCGTGGCTTTTCTAATATTTTCCATACGTGTTGGATTGCGATGGGCTCTCATATCGCTTTCAAGATAGAGCTTCCGCCTAAAAATATTACGAAATAGCGTTGCAATCTGCTGGCCAAATGCTTCCAATGTATTGAGGTCTTTGTATATTTTTTTACCTCTATGCTTGTGGGTCCGCACGATAACACCATGCCCAGGAAATCCAATTTTTTTTGCAATAACGAGAGCATCTTTAGTGCTTGAAACATACTCGCCATGCATCTGAGTTTTAAGAGAGCGATAGTAGCCATGGATTTCTAAATTATGTTTCAAATCAATGAGTATCACGAGTTCGAGATTTGACTGAACAAATGGCATACCAGGGTCTGTGTCAAAGCTCCCTTCGCTTGCGATACCAAGATCGACCCCTGTTGCCCTCATTCCAGCGAGTACTTTTGCGCGAGCAGTTTCAAGCTGGTTTCCCGTCCGAGCAACATCCCCAGTGAATGTTCCAAACTGGTCAGTATCAAAATCTGTGGGGACTACGACAACAACGCCAAGCTTATGTTTAAACATAGGTGCAATGACTTGTTCTTTCCCATGTGCAGTTGCGAGTACTGCGGTTCTCCCGCGAAAATAATCTTTCATAAAAAATAGAGAGAATTAACTGTCCCTCTATACTCTACCATACCTGAAATTACCACAGGTAATACTGCCCACCATAACAAAAGAGCTTGCCCGCGCAAGCTCTTTTAATTGAATGAAGATGACTTGTAGCCAAACTCTTTCATCACAGAACCATCAGCATTAAAATTGACCTGCGCTTCGATTTTTTCGCCACCAAGGACAAGTGGGATCCATTTTACATCAGCTACCCACATCTCAGTAAATGGAAGGTCGGCGATGGGATACCACTGCGGTCGCATCTCTTCGGTTTCTGCAGGTTCACCCTGCCAGATGCGTGTGGTGTAAACAGAGCACTCAAATACCGGCACCTCATCAAAAGAGAAGTAAATAAGAGCAACCTGCTTTAAATCTTTCTGGTCTGCAACCAAACCGGACCCCTCTTTAAGTTCGCGAACAGCAGAAGCTTTAGAAGACTCACCATCCTCAACTTTTCCGCCATAGGCATTCCATTTGCCAGAGCCAAACCCTCTCTTCTTCATTGCCAAAAGAACTTGATCGTCCGTAACACAAAAGCATAGAGTCGTTTGCTTCATAATTTTCTCATGTAAGAGTAGTTTGATAGTAGCTCAAATGGGAGAGTTTGGAAAGGAAATAAGGTATTTAGATAAGGGTTGTTTTTTCTTTTCATAAAAAGATATTAAACCCAAAGTATTGAGTCATGGTCATACAAAGTTCGATTCGCTCGCATGCAACAGTGAAAGATCTGCGAGGTATTTAATCCTTTTTTTGCCCTACTCGGTTCTGAAGCATGAAAGAGCACTTTCTTGCTTTGATCACTTTACTTCGGTAATAAATTCTTGAAATTTTTGCGTATCGGAAGCTGAGCCGAGAATGTGTATACGACTTTGATGAAATACGCTCACAACAGTCTGTGAAGGAATGCCCCATTCTTCCCCTGTTCGGGGATGATTTGCAATGTAATGTTCTCCTGAAATACGGTTGATTACAGAATCCACACTTTTCAGATTTTCATCGTAGTCTGGAGCGAAAGTATTATACTCAGCTTGTTTTCCAATTTTAAATAACGCCTGAGATAGAGGTCTGTCTATATCATCCATGAATTCGCCTGAAGATGTGACTTCTATTGGATTTTGAACATTTAACACGACTGCGTACGAATTTTTACCATATCTTCGAGTAAAGTTATTGTTGTCGCTAAAGTTGTAGATTTCTTCAATGCTATTCAGTGTACCAAAATTAGGCTTCGTTGGCTTAAATCCCTCATCAGTAAACTCTGCGTCAGAGTTGTGATACACGATTCCCTTAAACTTACTTTTAGGAAATATTGTTTCGATGAAATCAGCATACTGCTCCTTAGAACCGACTGAGGCTAGCTCTGGGTGTTAATCAAAAACAAAATCAATCCCATCTTTGGCAAGAAATTTTTCAACTGTATGTTCTGGTATAAAAGGATTAGATTGATGATGTTCCACGGGTATATTGCAACTTAAAAATTACTTTTAAACAAACTATCCACAGTGAGCACCTTGCGAGGTGTGGGAGCTAGACCATCGGTAAATACTATCGAGATTAGTAAGTGCTTCGCAGTTAAAATTAAGGAAAGAGTTTCGACCTTTCTTCGACCAGTATCACGATTTGAGATTTTTTGTTTATAAAAAAGCGTAAAATTTACTTAATCGGGCTTCGAATCCTCCGTGAGCAGTCTCCCTAGTCTGTACATGACGGATTCGAATAAACTGCTATGCAGTTTTCGCGAAGACGGACGAAGCTTCTCCTTCGACTTAAAATGCTCTCGTTAAAAAATTTCAGTCAAGACACCGACTCGTGTCCTGTTTTTACTAAAACAAGAATCGCTCCGTCGTTTGAATCCGACACGCAAAGCTATGTTTTGCTCGTCTCCGTACGCAAAATTGCGTAGCAATTTTGTGGCGGAGACGGACGGATTCGAACCGTCGAGGGGGTTTAAAGCCCCTGCCTCTTTAGCAAAGAGGTACGTTAGACCACTCTGACACGTCTCCATATAGTTGTTACTTTACATTTGAAACCCTAATTGGCAAAGAGGTACGTTAGGTCAGAGATATTTTCTTGCTAGAAAATTCCCCGACCCTGACTCTTTCGCCTCCGCTCAGTCCGTCTTTGAATTGCTCCAGGTATTCGCAATTCAACACTCTGACACGTCTCCAGTTCATTCGAAGATTAGCATATTTCTTCACCTCTATCTAATGTGCAATTACAAACGATTCAACAGATTTTGCCCCTGCATCCTTTAGTAAATCTCGCATCTCCTTGAGTGTGCTCCCAGTTGTTACTACATCATCAATAAGTATTACTCTCCTTCCTTTTACTTTCTCACTATCTTGAACGACAAAAGCGCCCGTAAGATTTTTAAGTCGCTCAGCACG
>CAZAZG010000008.1:0-21738 GCA_964489565.1 uncultured Candidatus Saccharibacteria bacterium
GTTTTTTCGCCAAGAAACAGGTGCGAGCCAAAGATTTCTTTGGCACAGACCTTTTTAGCAAAAAGGTCTGAATCAGAAGCAATTTTGTCCAATGATTGAGCGTCTTTTAGCCAGTTTTGAAAATAAGTGCGAGCTTGGTACAATACAGACACCAGAAAATCGACTTAGGTTGGTTTCCTGGTGTCTGTATTCTTGAATTAGTTCGAACGCATTTTTCTGAAAAAATCTCCCCGCGAAAATTCGGTAAGGCGGCGGAGTCGCACCGCTCAAAACCGCAAAAGAACCCGGAAAAAAACATCGCTCGAACCATATTTTAATTTTGGGGGAAGAAAATCTTTTAATCATATATTTTATGTCTTTTGAATATTTAACAATTTTAATAATATTACTTTTCATCACTGTAATTCTTGAAAAGAGTAACCATATACATCTCTACCATACTAGAAAGGAAAGATTTGAAATTATGGGTTTATTCTTTTTAGTTGGGGTAGTGTGGGATACTTTTGCAATTTGGAGAGGACACTGGCTTTTTCCCATGGGAAAAACACTTGGTATTAAAATAGGATTGATGCCGTTAGAAGAATATTTGTTCATATTAATAATTCCGTATTTTGTTATAACAATTTACAAATTAATCGATTCTAAGTTTAGAAAGAATCGATAACTAGATTTACATCTTAGTCTTGAAACTTTTATAGAACGCCTCGCGGGTACACTTCGCTTGGAACCCATTTTTTTATTTTGGTGGCGAAATGAGCAACGGGATTGCTCATGAGAGAGGACTTGAAGCCTGTTTGAGTGAGAAGAGAACGCTAGGAGCTTCGCAAGACTCATTGAGAGCTTTTGTAATCAAAAGATCCAATGAGTGGACAGTTCCAGTAAGAAATTTTTCTGAGCCTTGTAGAAGCGACAGAAAAATCCAAACAGGGTACTGCTTCTGTAAGAAGAAATTCTCTCTAGTCACCCAGATTAGTTTTCTAGAGAATAAATCATACATCGAAATGACTTTCCCATTCTAACCTGATAGAGTTTTGGTATGAAATGGATTGCTATTGCAGGCAGCTGGAAAGATTCAGTGCCGAACATCGAAACAGATGTCCGCACGACAGTTCGACAGATGGTGGAAAGAGGAGATGGATTGGTGACAGGCGGAGCACTCGGCGTTGATTATATTGCCACTGATGAATACCGAAAAAGTAATCCGCTCATAACGAGGTTAAAAATTTTTCTTCCCTCAACACTTGAGAGATACAGAGCACACTACAAGAAGCGAGCAGAGGAAGGTGTAATTACATCGGAGCAGGCAGAGATGCTCATCAGTCAGCTTACCGAGATTCACCAAATAAACCCGACAGTAATTGTTGAAAACGAACATACTGTAATTATTGATAAAACAAGTTATTTTGAACGAATCACAAAAATCATCGATGCCTCAGATGAACTTGTAGCTTTTCAGATAAATAAAAGTGAAGGAACACAAGATACGATTAATAAGGCAATAAAAAAAGGAATTCCACATAATATATTTTCCTATACAGTTTCAAATGAGGGAATATGAGTCGTCACGTCATCCCTCTTCTCAAACATAGTTCTCACACCCTCTACTACGTCACCTCATATAAATGTAAAAAACCGCCTTCGGCGGTTTTTTACATTTTGATTATTTTCTCAATCCAATCCATAACAACGTTCTGTACTTCTTTTGATCCGAGAACTCGGTGATGCCCCATAACTTTCACTGAAACATTTTGAAGGGCACCTTCAAGATAGCTTCCTTTCTCGTTCCAGACATGATTATCGTACTCGGGAATAATAGAGACAATTTTATTGTTTGACTCATTGTGAGATTCCAAGTATCGGATGATACCACTCTCCGCACCCAATTCCTTTGTAGAATGGTGAGGGATAAAACTTCCCATTGATGAACCATGGAAAGGGGTTGCTACTGCAATCAGGCCTTTTACGGCATGATTTGTATTGTCGTGAGTCAGTAAATATTTTGTAATAAGTCCACCCTTACTGTGAGCCACAATAATAACGTTTTTTAGTTTATTTTCTTCTATTACTTCGAGCACTTTCTTTGATGATGAAGGGATATCGCCTGTATTATTTCCAAGTTTTGGCACAATGTAGACTGGGTGGCCGAGGAGTGAGATGTGATCAGCCAGGGGCTTTAGGAGTGCCCATCTGCTAAATATACCAGGCAAAATTATCACGGGCACTTTTCCCTCTACTACGTGCCCCAAGTAATGTTTTGGAGGAGTATGACGAAAATACATAAACGCACCTTTTTGAAATAGGTAGGCGTAGTCATTTATCCACTCTATAGATTTGTTCATAGCGCTGTAAGTATAGCTGATTCAGTAAAAATTTTTAAGAGCATTTCTGAATTTGAAACGTGTTACATCTTTCTTTTTTTATAGCAGAGCGTTGTGTGAAATCAATTCTAGTACAAGTTATATTTCAAAAGAGACAAGTTTTCTTGGTTTTACTTTCGACTCTATCTTTCCAGCAACATAAAAAGGAGTGCTACAATAGATCCATGAGACCGAGACTTAAAAAAGGAATTATATTTTGCGTTGTAGTCTTGGCTGCTATTCTCGCTTTTGTGTACAAATCAGAGCTTCTCCACCTCCTCGAATCCCTAGAATATCAAAAGACTCAACACCCGGTGCTTGTTGCGGGAGTGCTCGTACTTCTTCAGTCAATTGCTGCGCCCCTTGGATTTCCCGGCACCCCGCTCACACTCCTCACGGGCTCTCTCTACGGTGTATGGGGTGGTACAATTATCGCAAGCATCGGCAACATCATTGGGGCAACCCTCGCATTTCTTCTCGCCCGGTATCTTTTTGAGGATTATACGAAGAAACTGATAGCGAAGTATCCTCGTATCAACGCGTACAGCGAAAGACTCAAGACGCGCGGACTCAGCACGGTGTTGTTTTTGCGCCTTGTGCCACTCTTTCCATTTAACGCAATTAATTTTTTACTCGGTGTAACACCGCTCCCGCTCCGGACATACATTGTAGGTTCCTATTTTGGAATGATCCCGGGAACGCTGTTATTTGTGTATCTCGGTGGGTCACTGCGAAATCTCAGTTCTCTCAATATCACATTTGGCATTTTGGGAATCATATTACTCACACTCATTGGAAAATATTATGAAAAAAGAATCTAACCGTTTTGACATTATCGTGATTGGAGCGGGTTCCGGAGGGCTCAATATTGCCGGATTTGCAAACCGTGTTGGGCTTAAGGTTCTCCTTATCGATAAAAGTGACAAAAGTATCGGCGGAGATTGCCTCAACCATGGCTGTGTCCCATCAAAGGCGCTGATTCATGTCGCTCGAGAAGTTTTCGCAGGAAAAAAAGCCGAGCAATTTGGACTTAGTGTAGGCGGCACTGTTGATATTCAAAAAGTAATGGGCTATGTAAAAGAAAAGCAGGACATCATTCGAGAACACGAAAATGCTGATCATTTTAGAAATCTTGGTATGACGGTAGTCCTCGGGACCGCAGAGTTTGCTGACCGAAAGACTGTGCGAGCAGGGGGAGTAGACTACTCTGCAAAAAACATTGTTATTGCAACCGGCTCAAGACCTCGAACGCTTGTGCTTGATGGAATACAGCAAGTACCAGTCTATACAAACGAAACGGTGTTTGATATGAAGGTTTTACCGAAGCGATTTGTTTTTATCGGCGGGGGACCAATCTCAATCGAGCTCGGTCAGGCGTTTTCCATGCTTGGGTGCGCAGTAACGATTGTCCATACAGGAGAGCGCTTACTTGAAAAAGAAGATCCACAGGTCAGTAGTTTCATGGAGGCAGAGCTGAAAAGTCTTGGAATAAAAGTCTTACTTTCTGCAAAAACAAAAAAGTTTGAATCATCTGAGCTTGTGGTCATTGTGCCATCCGGTGAGGTGCGTGTACCTGCCGATGCACTCTTCGCGGGTATAGGACGAGTACTCAATATCGAAGGTCTCCAGCTCGAAAAAGCGGGGATTAAGCTGAGCCCAGATAAAAATAAAATTATTGTCGATGAGTTTCTTCGAACGACAAACAAGCACGTTTTGACGGTCGGTGATGTTGCTGGGGGTCTCCAGTTTACCCACGCTGCAGAGCTCCATGCAAAAGTGGTAATTCAAAATTTCTTTATTCCAATAAAAAAGAAGCTGAACACTGATCATTTTGGTTGGGTGACCTACACGAGCCCCGAGGTTGCGACATTCGGACTTTCTTCTGCGGATCTCAAAAAACGAGGTTTCTCATTTCAGGAAGTCTCAGCTTCTGTGTCAGAAGACGATCGAGGGATAGTAGGCGGTAGCCGGGGATTTCTCAAGGTTTTTGTGGGGAATAAGGGAAAACTCCTTGGTGGCACATTAGTTGCGCCTCACGCAGGTGAAATTGTGGGGGAGCTCATGCTTGCTCAAAGCAAAGGACTCACAATGGTCGATTTATTTAATAGGGTTTCCCCGTATCCTACTGCATCACGTATCGTCCGCGCCGTAGCGGGGAAGTATCAAACGCAAAAGCTTACCAGAAGAGCTTCCCGTATCCTCAAAATCCTGTACTCCCTCTTTGCATAATCCCGCAAAGTTCTTGCGGATTTCAATATGTAAAGTATACTTAACATATGAAAATATATACTACTCTTTTGGTCGCAATCCTTATCATAATCGGCGGATTCTTGGGTCTATCACGCATTTCCACTCAGAAGGCGAGCGAGAGTCTAAATCTAGCGAAGGTATCGCCTACGGGAACCATCGCACCATTTTCGAGCGAGGTAACCGCTACTGCGACTCCGACCGAGCGTGCGTCGCCGACATCTGCGCGAGGCACTTCAACTCAAATTAAAAAAGCGGTTCTTGCAGGGGGATGTTTCTGGTGTGTTGAGTCAGATCTTCAAAAATATACAGGGGTGATCAGTGTGGTCTCAGGATATGCGGGCGGAAGTGGCGAGAATCCAACCTACAAAGACTACGCAGTGCGCGGTTTTAGAGAGGTGGTAGAAGTAACATATGATGCTTCAAAAGTGAGTTACGGCAACCTTGTTGAATACGTCATTCGTCATAGTGACGCTACTGACACAGGTGGGTCCTTCGGTGACCGTGGAATAGAGTACACATCAGCTGCCTACTTTAGCTCACCTGCAGAAAAGTCCAGTGCAGAATCTGTGGTGAATGCAATAGAAGGAAAAAAAGTATACGAAAAATCTCTCGCGCTTTATATTTTGCCGGCTGTCGCCTTCTGGCCAGCAGAAGAGTATCATCAGGATTATGCAATCAAAAATCCGATTCGATACTCATATTATCGGAACGCTTCTGGGAGGGATGATTTTATTAAAAAACATTGGGGGACAAATACTGTACCAACCCCAACACCAAAAGTGTCTGTAGTTTCAGTTTCTTCAAAAACAACCCTAACAAACACAAAAAATATGAATACCATCACGAATCGTCCGTGGGATCAATTTGTAAAACCGAGTGACGCAGAGCTCCGTAAGCTCCTGACCCCCATGCAATATTCTGTTACTCAAAAAGATGGCACAGAAAAGCCATTTGCGAACGAATATGACAAAAATTATGAAGCGGGAATCTATGTCGATATTGTCTCTGGAGAGCCACTGTACTCATCAAAAGATAAATTTGATTCAGGTACGGGATGGCCATCTTTTGTAAAGCCAATTACCGAAGGTGCGGTTATAGAGAAAATCGATAAATCGTTCTTTTCAACTCGTACCGAGATTCGTTCAAAGATTGCAGACTCGCACGTAGGACACGTATTTGACGATGGCCCGAAAGACAGGGGAGGAAAACGGTACTGCATGAACTCAGCTGCTCTCAGGTTTATCCCGAAAGCCGAGATGCAGAAGCTCGGATACGGCGACTACCTTCAGCAAGTAGATTAGGTGTGGTGGGTATGACCTCTGTCGTTCATGAGCAAAAAATCAGCGAAAGCTGATTTTTCGCTATACTCTCAAATGATTATGCGAGATTTTTTAGTCAAGATTGCTCGAAATGGTAAAGGAATATTTACCCGGAAGACTTTTCCCGTCAACGAGAGAGTATTTGAAATTAAAGGAAATCGCGTGACGCGTTATGAAGATGAGGTAATTGATGAAATAATTTGTGTAAATGCAATTCGCTTTAGCATGCAATATTATCTGAGTCCAGAGGGGGAGGTGGCAAATTACCTCAACCACTCATGCGAGCCGAATACAAAAATTATGAAAAAAAAGAAATTGTATTTGGTGGCAATTTCAAATATCGCAAAGGATATAGAACTTGTATTCGACTATTCCACCATCACTGCGCAGGACGATAACTGGACTACGGACTGTAACTGCGGAATATATGACTGTAGGAGAGTGGTACAGAAGTTTAGTAAATTACCTGTAAAACTTTAAAAAATCTGTAGAGTTTCTGGAATCGTCTCATTATATGTAGTAAAAATTGTGGGTTAAAAGTGCTTGCAAATTATTGTAATGTGTGATATAATAGTATCAGGTATATAAGTTTTTTGTCCTTTCACAAAGAGGTTCAGATGAAAGTCTTCATTTTTGTTTTTCTCTTCGTGATGGTAAACCCCTTGTTTGCTCAGGGGCGGAAGTGTGGCATTGTTCGCCCGCTGGCGTATCGTACCGGCACGTATAGTACTGGAGAGCTCGCCGGACGCACGATCGGGGATCTGTATGCCGGCTACATCGGTGTAAGGCACATCCCGAAACAGGTAACTGCCGACCCTGCTCGGCAACTCGATAGTCTCTGGCGTGTGAAAGAATCCTGCTACAAAGAGGCTGCCATCGTGCGGTCGCTCCATGCAGAGCTCCTTGCTTCCTATAAAAAAGAGAAGACTGCAAAGACGCTCGCACAGTTCGTGGCGGTCGCGGACAATGCAATCGGTGTCGTAAAAAACGACATGGATTGGGAAAAGTTTTCTCGGTTGTACAGACTTGATGGGCGTCAGATGAGCGTTTTGAAAATGCTCGCGTCTCGCCTCAATGGCAGGGACTTTGTGGCGTACGGTATGACAGAAATCATGCCAAGCGCTGATGGACTACTCAACCTCCAAGTGCTCGAATTCCTCACTCGGAACTACGGACCGGAATTCGTTTATCGCATCCCTGCGGTAAACGACCGGTATGCGTCGTTCGGGTTTTTCCAGTTCACATCTCTTGCGCTCGACGGGCGAACGTCTGTCGGCGCATCACGGGCAAGCAAAGCCCTGATGCGCAATCCACTCCCCAGTAGCGTTCAAGATGTGCAAGGGGAGTTGCAGTTCCGTGCCGCGTACTTGTTTGCGATACATAATATCGCATCAACACTGCGGACGCTCAGTAGCAAAGAGCTCACGGTGCTTGCAAAGCTCGGGTCAAAGAATCATGACGACCTGATCCAGTTCATTGCTGCCGCCCATAATGGTCCGGCACATGCACGCAGTGCAACGCACCGGTGGCTCGGTACGGAAATGAAGTACGATTTTTTTATTTCCGTAAAAAACGACAATGTACGCAAATACGCGTACAAAACCAAAATGAACCTCTTAGCTCTCCGGAGTCACAAAAACCTTTCCGGGATCCTGTACGGAGCTCGCTAAGTTAAGAACATGGAGACCTCTCTCACCAAGCGCGCCACAATTCTGTGGCGCGCTTTCTCTTTCGCTGTTACTTGATTAGTCAACTATCTGGTATACTTTAGATTGGTTACCTTACTCGTGTTTCCTATTTCCTTTATATATTTATGTACTCACGACAAAATTTAATAGAATCCATCAAGCACGAACACAATGTTATTAAGCATTTATTCGCTAAGATTCCAGAAGATAAGTTTGACTACAAACCAACAGAAAAACAGCGCACAACGCTCGAGCTCTTGCAGTACCTCGCCATGGTAACTCCCGCTACCATCGAAGCTATCCGTACGGCAGACACAAAAGCATTCATACCATTTGTTGAAATCAGTAAGACTGTTACCGCAGAAAACTTCCTTGAGCTTTTTGATAAGCATCTCATACTCGCTCTCGAGTCACTCGATAAGATTTCTGATGAGGATTTGCATACCACGATCAATGTCTTTCGCATGGGGGATATGCCAAAAGGAGTGTATCTCGTTGAGACAATCCTCAAGTGGCTCTCGGCATACAAGATGCAACTCTTCCTTTACATCAAAGCATCAGGAAACACCGCGCTAGGGACCAGCAACCTCTGGGGCGGATTCGATACAGAAGTCCTCTAATACTATGGAGATTCTCATCTCATACCTTAAGCGGTACTGGAAGCTCTGCCTTGCAGTGCTTCTGCTCGCGACTGCAAATCAGGTATTCTCACTGCTTGATCCACTTATTTTTCGTTATGTAATCGATGACTATGCAACAAAGTTTGATCAGTACACTCTGATAGAATTTTTTCGAGGTGTTGGCAAGCTCCTCTTGCTTGCAGTAGGTGCCGCGTTTGTATCGCGTATTGCAAAAAATTTTCAGGATTATTACCTCAATACCGTTACCCAGCGCATCGGAGCAGACTTATATGCGGAGGGGGTCAAGCATTCACTCGCACTTCCATACCACGTCTTTGAAGATCAGCGAAGCGGAGAGACACTGTCCGTTCTCCAAAAAGCGCGCGCTGATGTCGAAAAGCTCATCGCATCAGGAATCAATATCACCTTCGTATCTCTTATTGGTTTCATCTTCGTCACGATCTATGCAATCAATGTGTATTGGGGGATTGCACTTGCGTTCGGCCTTACCATTCCGATTATTGGAGGGCTCAGCTATATACTCAGTAAAAAAATAAAAGTAATTCAGCAAAGCATTGTTGAGGAAACAACTGCACTTGCGGGCTCTACCACTGAGTCACTTCGAAATATCGAATTGGTAAAAAGCCTCGGTCTTGCCGACCAGGAAATCGGCAGACTTAATAGTACGACTGAAAAGATTTTGGCTCTTGAACTCAAAAAGCTCCGCTATGTTCGCAGTATCAGCTTTATCCAAGGGACTGCTATCAATCTCTTGCGCACCACCATTTTGCTCTTTATGATGGTCCTTATTTTCCTCAGGGTTATTACCTTCGGTGAATTCTTTTCACTCTTTGTCTATTCATTTTTTGTATTTGGACCACTGCAAGAAATCGGTACGGTCATCAACTCATATCGTGAGACGCAGGTGTCACTCAAAAGACTTCAAGATATTCTCGATACACCAGTAGAGCGTGTGCCAGATAATGCTATCGCTGTTGGCAAGCTCGAACGACTCTCATTCCAGGATGTTTCCTTTCAGTATCAGCATGCAAAAACAAATGCACTCGAGCACGTATCGTTTGATGTCGAGAAGGGACAAACCATTGCATTCGTGGGACCATCGGGCTCTGGGAAAACGAGCCTCATAAAACTTTTGGTAGGACTCTATGAGCCAAGCGCGGGGACTGTGCTTTACAATGATATAAATGGCGCGGATATCGACCGTGCAAGCCTGCGCAGTCAGATTGGATTCGTGACGCAGGACACTCAACTTTTCTCCGGAACAATTCGAGAAAATCTGTTGTTCGTAAATCCGGATGCTACGGACGCAGAGTGTCTTGATGCACTTAATAAAAGTGCATGCCAAGCGTTACTAGCAAGGGCTGATAAGGGGCTCGACACGGTCATCGGGGAAGGGGGCGTAAAAATATCGGGCGGAGAAAAGCAGAGACTTTCGATTGCGCGTGCGCTCCTGCGTAAGCCAACAATGCTCGTCTTTGATGAAGCAACCTCATCGCTCGACTCGCTGACCGAAGAGGAGATTACGAAAACCGTAAAAGATGTGACGAAAGGCAAAGATCATATCGTGGTCCTCGTAGCACACAGGCTTGGCACTATCATGCACGCAGATACTATTTATGTACTCGAAAAGGGAATGATTGCTGAGTCGGGAAATCACGGAGAATTACTTGCACAAAAAGGACTCTACTATGCGATGTGGAGACAGCAGATTGGGGAGAGGGTGTAGGGAAGTTTAAGAGATAAATTTTTAAGTATTTAAGTAAGCACAGAAAAGGGAAGAGTGGTAGAACAAAAAAATTGGGCGGAATGAGTAGAATAAAAAGAATTTGAGAAGAAGAAAAAAGTCAATCAACTTGGCGATCGCAGAGTTAATTGACAAAGCATTGTAAAAACGGCTTGCCATAGGCAAGCCGTTTTTACGTTTGCTTAATCCCACTTGGCGGTTAAACCGCCAAGTGCGTGCTTTTTTGCCTCACCTCCAATTTCCACAACTAAAATTGAAATACCCACACATTACAAAGTTACTATAGAACACTTATAACGAATGGGTGTGGAAGAAAAAAAGGGGGATCTAAGGTATTTTTGGATGCTAAAACACGGGAATACGGCAAAATTACAACAAAAAATATGATTTCTAGGTGATTTTTGTGTAAAAGTGCTTAAAGGTTGAATATTTCTTTGCTATACTGCAAGGAGTTAATTAATACGGTAATTATTTCAGAACGATATGGACACACTATCAAAACAAAACAAAATTCTTATCGGCATCTCACTTATGGTACTCGCTGGCCTTCTCTTTTGGTGGGGCAAAACTACACCCCAAAAAAGTTCGGTAAAAGAAACACCACTTGAAAATATTGAGATAGCGTCAGCAAGTGAAGCCCCAGCTCCATCGAAGTTGAACATCGAAAACCTATCGTACGCTATTCCTGGAAAAACTATTGAACTTAAAAATGGAGAGTCAAAACTGCCGATTGCAAATACGAAAGCATTTCTGTCTACAAAACTGATTGACGGTACTGCATACTCTGATATTGATGCAGATGGTATACCTGACGCTGTGGTACTCCTTCGTAACGATGCAGGGGGTCCAAGTGTGTTTTACTACACCGCAGTAGTACTCTCAAACAACGGAAAACCAACGGTATCGAAAGCGCGACTTATTGGTGACCGTATTCGTATTCAAGAGATCACTATCCTTAAAAATATTGTGATGATTGACATCCGAGTTCCTGGTGAAGACGCCTCATATGTCGGTGTGCCTGATACTGCGCGAGCGCTGGTATTTGAAGTTGCAGGGGGTGAATTGGTGCTAAAATAACATCATGAAAGAAATGTTCAGTTCCTTGCGAGATGTGGTTTTTTCTTTGAATAAAAAAATTTTCATCGCACTCGCTCTCTGCTCGGTGTTTTCTGTGAGCGTATATATTTACTCAGGGCTTGGAAACCAAGGAGTAAGGGTCAACGTTCGATCAATCAGTGAGGATTCAGAACTCTACACCATCCAAGCCGAGTACCCTCAATTTGGTGGCGTTTCAAAAAAGTTTAATGCAAGTATTTCCGCTACTGTCATCGGTGACATATCGGAGTTTAAAAAAACGATTGGGGAATTCGGAAATACCACTCTAAAAGAAAAGCTCGTTTTACGGGACGGGAAATATATCTTCCAAATGACATGGGTTTCTGATCAAATAAATACTGACTGGATTAGTATTGCACTACGAGAATATACCTATACAGGAGGAGCTCATGGTTTAGGGGGAGTGCAAACATTCACCTATGACATGAAAAAGAAATCTGAGGTCACCCTCCCCACGATATTTGGTGACGATACAGGGTACCTAGGGCGCATTTCAGGATTTGTGGCAAGCGATTTGAAAAATCAGATGGGTACGGAGGCGGTGATGGATATGATTCGTGAAGGTACTACTCCAAAAATCCAAAATTTTGAGCAGTTTACGCTCTCAAGAGATGGTATAATCACCTTCTACTTCGCTCCGTACCAAGTGGCACCATTTTCCGCAGGCGAATTCACGGTGCGTATGCCACGTACGTACATGAAAGAATAGCGACAGTAATCTATGAATACAAAAAATACCCAAACCACTATCGACAAAATTTCGCAGGCAGGCTCTGCATGGATTGGGTCTTCGCAGTCTCTATTTGTGCACACGATAGTTTTTCTCGGATTTTTTACTGCGGGAATTCTCGGATACGAGTGGGGGACATTGCTCCTCGTCCTTACCACCATAGTGTCCCTCGAAGCAATCTACCTCTCCATTTTTATCCAAATGTCTGTGAATAAAAACACCAAGAGTCTCGAGGAAGTGGAAGAAGACATCGAGGAGATTCAGGAAGACATCGATGAAATCCAAGAAGACGTAGATGAAATTCAGGAGGATGTGGTAGAGATTGTCAAAGAAGACCAACATGTACTCCTTGAGCTCAAAACCCTCGAAGATATTGAAAACACACTAGGTAAGCTCCAAGAAGACATCAGCCAATTAAAGAAACAAAAAATATTATGATGAACAATTCCACAAAAATTTTTCTCTGCATTGTCTGCGCGGTCCTGCTTTCTGGGGTTGGGGTGAAAGTATTCACACATAAAACAAAAGTAGCATCTACGCCTGTGCTCAATGTCTACACCGACACGACCGCACCTACTTCAAGTGGAGGGAATGTGCCGGCGCAAATAGACGCGAGCAACCCTAAAGAAGCAAAGCCGGGTACACTCTGGGGTGCTTTTGCAAAATATGTTGATGCGGCAAGACGTCATGACCTGACCGCGCTTAGCGCTGTGGCATACCAAATCTCTGATACATGCAAAGACTCTAAAGAGCAGAAAGCGTGCTTTGATAAAATGGATGCAGTGGTCAGCGCTACCTCAGCATTTTCTGAAAGTGAATTCGTTCGCAGTATTGAAGACAGCAAGCAAGGAATACTCGCAACAAATCTAAAAAAAATAAGCTCCGATAAAGATTTTGGATATGTGCGATCAATAATTCTGTTTATCAAAGATGGAGAAGGGAATCCAAAGCTCGTTGCAATCAAGCCCGATGAGACATGGAAAGTAAAGAGAAACCCAGCATCGACCACTGCAGAGCTCGATGCACGTCTTGAGGCAATGGTGAAAGATAGTGATAATGATGGAGTGCCTGACGAAGTAGAGAAGTGTATCTTTGCAGACAACTTTATTGCATTTTCTTGCACTGAAACGAATCCAAATAAAAAAGATAGTGATGGCGATGGATATTTTGATAGTATCGGACAGTTTGTAAAAAAACCATAATATGGGAAAAATCATTATCAGCCCGAATGAAGACGACGTCCAAGAAAATCTGATTTATCTTGCCGGACCGATTTTCGGTGCGCCTGATTGGCAAAGTGATGCAGTGGGACTCCTCGGTATCAATGACTCGGTCAATGTCATCTCACCGCGCCAAGCGCGTGACCTCTCTATTCCGCTTAGCGGCAAGGATGAGCATGCCCAGATTTGCTGGGAGCAAAAATATCTTCACCGCGTCATGCGAGAGGGGCTTGTGCTCTTTTGGTTTCCAAAACCACAAGTTGGATTTTTAGGTGAACACTACGGACGGCAGTCCTTTTTTGAACTTGGAGAAGTAGTCTCTGCATCGCTTCTCAATAAAGCATCGCTCGTTGTGGGGTTTGAAGACGGGTTTTCTCACAAGTCATACATTCATGAGACACTCATGGCAAAAATGCCCGACCTTCTTATCGCCACATCCCTCCCAGAGCTGTGCGACCAAACGCTTCTTAAGATACGATTACCATAACTATGAACTGGTTTATCTACGCATTTCTCTGCGCGCTTTTCCTCTCTGCAAGCTCGGTACTTGAGAAACGGGCACTTCGCCGTGTGCACGCCATGGATTTTGCTGCGTCACTGTCTATTGTCCAGCTTATCTGTTCTGTCCCATTTCTATTTTTCTTTAACTTTTCTGAATTGAGCGGACTGCTACTCCTGTATATTTTCATCAGTGCATTGTTTTCTGCCATCGCTTTTTTTCTCGTTATTAAAGGGACGCGTCACCTAGAGGTCAGTACCGTCTATCCACTCCTTGCACTCAGTCCTGGCTCGACAGCACTCCTTGCATTCCTCGTGCTTGGAGAGACGCTCTCTCGAGTGCAGTCGCTCGGTATTATATTCATGGTTATCGGATCCTATATGCTAACCATCGAGCCAGGTAAAAAAATCCTCGATCCGCTCAAAGTATTTTTACAGTCGCGTTACATTCACTTGGTGCTCCTCTCTCTTATGTTTTATTCAATTGGAGCGATATTTGATCGGACAATACTCTACTCATTTTCAACTGCAATCCCTTTGTATATGTTCTTTCTCTATTTTTTTATGGCGATTTTGTTCATTTCAATTTCTGGAATATTTGGCGTTGGGCTTCGAGGTATTCGCGAAGGCTTCCAAAAGGGGGGAAGCGACCTATTTTTAGTCGCACTGCTTTCTGTCGGGTCTCGGATGTTTGAAATGCAGGCAATACAAGTCGCAAACGTCGGACTTGTCTCAGCGGTAAAGCGGGTCTCATCATTTTTCACTACGGTGATTGGTGGAGAGATATTTCATGAGCACAATTTGAAACGAAAAATCATCGCATCGTTTATTATCGTGGCCGGGACTTTTCTTGTTGTCCTCTAAAAAACTTGACGAGTACACTGCTTCGCAGTCCTCTAAAACCTTGTGATGCTATCCGGCTCACATGCAGTTCCTTCCAACTTTTTTTCGGTATGCCAGCATGACATCAGCTGCGCGCATGGAGACGGTTTCCAATCGGGGAACTGTCCGGGCCAAAGCACGAGCAGCAGAAGATCTGGAACTCTTCACCAAAGAAGAGCTTCAGACAAGCGAAACGAGCAGGATTCTGCTCCTCGCATGTCGCTTGACCGGTAGAGCTACCTTAATAAAATGTCATTGGCCAATCGACAATGAGAAGAGGGCGCAGTATGTGGCTGCTGCTCGGATGCTCATTATGCGCCATCCGAGCATTGGCACCGATGTCGCGGTCGATAGGTTCTTGGCGATCTACAAGATCGTCAATGGCGGCATCCTCCAAGCAAGGGAGATTCTCGAGCCGACAGTCGAACTCTCTAGCTAACTCCGACGCTGAACACAGGGACCCGCATCACATTGATGCGGGTCCCTTCTACTTATATATGATAAAATAGACTTTCTATGAATGAACCAAAAATTTTAAAAACTTTTCCCTCAAAAGATTACGAACTTCTCGATAGCGGAGATGGCTATAAACTCGAACGCTTTGGCTCTGTGGTGGTTTCACGTCCAGATCCGCAGGCGCTTTGGAACAAGACAAACGGACCCCTTTGGCAGAAAGCTGATGCAAAATTTGATAAACAATGGCTCGGGAGGAAAACTATCCCTCCTGTGTGGAAGGTGACTCTCCAAGGTCTCACCTTTGGTCTCCATCTAGCATCGTTTAAGCACGTGGGAATATTCCCCGAGCAAGAACCAAACTGGCAATGGATTGCCGAAAAGATTATCGGAGTAGAAAGGCCAATCTCTGTGCTGAATCTCTTTGGCTACACTGGTGGCGCGACACTGGCCGCATTGTCAGCTGGCGCTGAAGTTTGCCATGTCGACGGGTCAAAAGTCTCCATCAATATTGCAAAGAAAAATGCAGAACTATCCGGCCTATCCGACAAAAAAGTACGATTTATGCTCGATGATGCCCTCGCATTCGCAAGGCGGGAACTCAGGCGGGGAAAAACCTACGATGCCATCATCATGGACCCCCCGGCGTTTGGCCATGGACCGAAAGGAGAGCCGTGGAAGATTGAAAAGAGTCTGCCGGAACTCATCGAAACCTGCCAAAAACTCCTTTCCCCAAACCCACTTTTTTTCATTATTAATGGCTATGCTGCAGGGTATTCGGCTATTAGTTATAACAATTTACTGCAGAGAATGGTCGCGACTCATGGCGGTAGTATTGAAGCGGGCGAGCTTACGCTCGAAGAGGCAAACGGCAGACTTCTCCCTGCAGGTATCTTTGCACGATGGAGTATGTAATAAGTGTGCATGCCCTTCGTCTCCTATGAATAGAGAACATTCCATACATCAAAAAGATTTTTTGAAAGCATACGACGAGCTTTCAGATGCACTTTTTCGCCATTCATTTTTCAGGGTATCAAATAAAGAAGTGGCGCTCGATATGGTACAAGATGCCTTTATGAAAACATGGAATCATATTGTAGGGGGGAAAATAATCGAAAACTACAAAGCATTTCTCTATCATGTTATGAACAACCTCATCATTGATTACTATCGAAAATCAAAGAGTAGTTCACTCGACGTACTTCTTGATGATGGATTTGATCCGGGTGACACCACCGTAAATATCGAACAGTCAGCAGAAGTTTCGCTTCTCATTCGCTCTCTTCACAAACTCGAAACTTCAGATCGTGAGATTGTGGTCATGCGATACGTTGACGGACTTTCAATTGCGGAGATTGCAAATAGCCTGAGTGAGTCTGCTAACATCATCTCCGTGCGACTGCACAGAGCTACTGCAAAACTCAAAGAAATTATACAACCATGAACGACCTAGAACACCACATTGCCGATATCGCACGGAAAGTCGTCATGACTTCTGCAGAAAAAGCTCAGATGCGCTGGGCACTACTTTCTCACATGGAGAAAAGTAAATCCGTCCCTCGAATGTCACCTTTTATGCAGTTCTTTGCATCACACCCCTATCGCCACACTGCCAGCTTTGCCTTCATTTCAGTACTTTTTTTTACTGGAGGACTATCCGCAGTTGCTAACAAAGCGCTTCCGGGCGGAATTCTCTACCCAGTAAAGCTTGGCGTAAATGAAAAAGTGCTTTCATGGTTTGCGGTCTCACCACAGAGCAAAAAACAATTCCAAGTTACCCTTGCAGAGCGCAGGCTCATTGAAGCTGAGATGATTGCACAGGATCCCAGTGTTCCACTTGCTATAAAAGAAAATCATGCAAAAAAAGTCGATGCACAGATCAAGGTGCTCGAAGTTTCAGCAGAAGAGCTACAACCACTGAGCACAGAAACAGAATTTCCTCAGGTAAGCACTGTAGCAGTGACGGCTCCCGCTCTTGATGAAGCAGCCATCACAGAAACTCCAAATGATGGTGTGACTGTAAAAACCATTATGGAGGCAGAGAATCCTACTGCACTAATGGCGAAAGCAGCTTTTAATGGTAATCCGATATCGTCTGGGGCAGTTGAGATAGCAAACCTCACTACACCATCACAGACGCTAATACTTCCTGTAACCTCTGGGGATATCGCTGCGCTTCGAGTAAAACTGGGCGAACTAAAAAAGGCTTTGAATTCTGAAACAGAGGCGAGAGGGGCGGGCAACGATACGGTTCGTTTTGAAACGAAGCTACTTCGTGCTCAAAAAACCCTACTTACGATAAACGCTACTTCAACGCCAGATGTGGTAAAGCAAAAAGGAGTAAATGATGTGAAGGAGGTATTTTCAGACGTAGAAGTATTTTTAAAAAAAAATACCGAGGAGTCAATAAAGGGGTCTGTACAGCAAGTCAAACCACATGAAGATAAAGAGAAGCAATCAGAAAGACCAAAAGAAGAAAAAATCATATCAATACCAAGTGTTGAGAGCCTAAAAAAGAGCATCAATCAGTAATTTCATCCTACTGAATCGTTACTCTCAAGGAAAATATTGCTACAATAGAAGAATGGATTTTCTCATTGTGCACCGTAGACTATTTATTTTAAATGTAACCTCACTTGCGGTTTTTTTGTGGTTTGCATTTTTGGTAACACGCGGTACTCAGCCAATGTTTGATGTGTGGGTATTCGCCGCACGAAGTGTCTTTTCGAGCGATGCGCTCCTTCGAATTATGGGAGCAATATCTCTGGTGCTTCACCCCTTTGTCCTTCTTGTAGAAACAGTAATTATTTTTTTGGTTTTACTCTTTTTTCATAAAAAGCGGTACGCATTTCTCCTCCTCGGGGCGATGACAGGAGGTTTGCTTTCCTCGGTGCTTCTCAAACTTGCATTTGGTATCGCGAGGCCTCTTGGGGGAGTGCCAGTGATTGGACACAGTTTTCCGAGTGGCCATGCCACAGGAGCAACCATTTTTCTTCTCACTATCTTTTTTCTTATTGAAAAAAAGGTTTCTGACAAGACGCTCCATTTTCTCCTTTGTCTTGTAGTGCTCGGGCTGGTCATTTTGACTGGCGCAAGTCGGTTGTATTTGGGCGTTCACTGGGCATCTGACGTGGTGGCAGGATTTGCATTAGGGATGTTTTGGATTACACTAGCCTTCATTACTCTGTACCTGATCGAATATCACCATGGTGCCAAACATACTAAACGGTAAGGTTGCGCGGGATGCTCGTATCCCCGAGCTCATTTCTCGTATCTTAAAAGTGAAAGACGTTCCAGCTCTCGCAATCATTTCTTTTGGTGAGGATGAACGTCAGTCAGCGTATATTGGTCAGAAAAAAGCTTTTGGTGAGAAAATCGGGGTCACGGTAATTCACAAAAAACTTCCCGCCAAATGCACAGAGGCTGCTGCAGAAGATGTTATAGTACAGCTGAATGCTGACAAGGGCGTACATGGCATTATTATCCAACTTCCAGTGCCGCCACAGTTGTCAGTAGACACGCTGTGCGCACTCGTCGACCCTCTCAAAGATGTTGACGGTCTCCATCCAGAAAATATCGGGCTCCTCGTGCGGGGGGCACCTCGTTTTGTCCCTGCTACATCAAAGGGGATTATGTCACTCCTCGATTTCTATACTATCCCTGTATCAGGCAAGCGTGTTGCTATTGTCGGCAGGTCACTCCTTGTCGGGAAGCCACTGGCGCAGCTCCTCCTTAAACGTGACGCCACGGTGACTATTGCCCACTCAAAAACCACCGACCTAGAATCGGTAATCAATGTTTCCGATATTGTAGTAGTAGCGGTGGGGAAGCCAGGGCTTATTACCGGCACGATGATTTTGCCGGGAAGTGTCATTATTGATGTCGGTATTACGCGAATCGAAGAAGGGGGAAAAGCGTACATTGTCGGTGACGCTGATGCAGAAAGTGTTTCCAAAGTCGCAGGGGCTCTATCACCGGTCCCTGGTGGAGTAGGGCCCATGACTGTGCTTTCGCTCTTTGAAAATGTGTGCGATGCATACGATATGCAAAAGGGCCTGTAAGAAAGTGAGGGTTGGGGCGTCTCTACACAGGAAGGTTGTATAATAGTAAGAAAGCGTATTACCCATTAAAGAATCACTATGGACACATCAAATAATTATAAAAAATATTTACCAGCGGGAGTCATCTTACTCTCGTTATTTTTGCTGGTACAAACCGTAAATGGCATCAAACAGTACGGACACATTGGAGACAGTTTAAATCCAAGTCTCATCTCAGTATCAGGTGATGGAGAGATTTTTGCTGCACCTGATATTGCAACATTCACTTTTACTGTGAGTGAAACAGGAAAAGATGCTCAGGACTCACAAACCAAAGTAAATGCAAAGATTAATCCTGCGATCGAAGCTTTGAAGAAAAATGGCGTTGCTGAAAAAGATTACAAGACTGTGGATTTTAGCTCGTATCCAAAATATGAATACAATCAGACTGTCTGTATTACCGTCCCATGCCCAGTCACTAAACAGGTGCTCGTTGGCTATGAAATGACTCAGACAATCTCAGTAAAGGTGCGCATCGTTGCGGACTCCGCAAAAGTGATTGGTGCAGTCACCGGAAGTGGGGTAAACCAGGTATCAGGTGTTTCATTCACTATTGATGACACTGACGCACTCCAAGGTAAGGCGCGCGCTGAAGCGATCGAAAAGGCAAAAGAAAAAGCTGAAGCACTTGCCGAAGATCTCGATGTAAAGCTGGTGCGCATTGTAAACTTCTCTGAAAACTCTGTCGGAAATGGAGTACCAATGTTCGCTCGTACAGATATGGTTATGTCAGGAAAAGCAGAATCTGTCCCCACACTCCCAACTGGAGAAAACAAGATTACTTCAAATGTGACAATCACATATGAGATAAAGTAGTGAGGGAGGATCATTCGTTAGCCTTTAGTTTTAAGTTAATACAAAAGAGTCTTAAGCAGAAAAGATGCAAGGTAAAATAGATAACACAAAGCCCCGCCGTATGGCGGGGCTTTGTGTTATAAAGCTCTGTGATTCCAAATCTCTCAGCTTACATATTCAATCGCAATCTGATAGCTCCTAGATTTCCGCAGCTTCAGTGCAATTCTTTGACATCAATCCTAAAAAAGGTATAATGGACGACGTAACGCCCGAGGGGTGTTTTTTCTTTAGGAAAGTGTGAGGTAGGATTCTGGTACAGGGTAGTTATTATTTCTTTATTTCAAACGTATGAAACTCATAGAATACATTCGCGATACCAGAGCCGAGCTCAAGCACGTGAGCTGGCCGACTCGGAAGCAAGCTATCGCCTACACACTTTTAGTTGTCGTTCTTTCTTTCGGCGTATCAATCTACCTTGGACTTTTTGACGCACTCTTCGCGCAGGGTATTAAGTTTATCGTTGGTTCAAAATAATTTTTCATTAACTTTCAACTGTAATGTCAAAGCAAAAACTTCAAGAGGGGAGAAATTGGTACGTTATCCATACTTATGCCGGATATGAAAATGCGGTGATGCGAAACCTCAAACAGCGCATTGAATCTCTCGGTATGGAAGATAAGATTTTCAATGTCATAGTACCGACCGAAAAGAAGATTAAGATCAAAGGAGGAAAGCGTGTTGAGGAAGATGAAAAGATTTACCCTGGATACATTCTGGTAGATATGGCTGTAACGGACGACTCATGGTACGTAGTACGAAATACTCCTCGCGTAACAGGCTTTGTGGGTTCTGGAGTGTACCCTGTGCCTATCGATAAAAAGGAAGTAGACACTCTTTTTGCTCGCATGAATGCAGGCAAGACAATGCATGCTATTGACCTTGTAGTAGATGATGCTGTCATGATTGTCGACGGTCCATTTAAAGACCTTGAAGGTAAAGTAAAAGAAGTCGATGGAGATCGCGGAAAGGTCAAGGTACTTGTTTCGATGTTCGGCCGAGAAACACCTGTTGAATTAGATTTCTTGCAGATCAAAAAGATTTAGGAGAATATGGATCTTTTACGGATTAATTTTATTAAACAACGGTCTAAAAAGCTTTGTTTTGAGAAAGCGATAAAAGCTTGAACAAATACGAGAAATACTATAGTATAGCGATTCAATAGACAGTGAGGGAAAAGAAACGATTTTTATCGTCATTTCATTCCTCAAAATCAACCATGGCCAAGAAAATAACCAAAAAACTCAAAATAGTATTCCCAGCAGGTAAAGCTACTCCTGCTCCTCCAGCTGGTCCGATTCTCGGACAGGCAGGTGTGAACATTGGTGAATTCATCAAGCAGTACAACGATGCTACTCGTGAAATGATGGGTCAGATGGTCCCTGCTGAGATCACTGTGTACGAAGACCGAAGCTTTACCTTCATCCTCAAGACACCTCCTGCTTCAAGTATGATCCTCAAAATGATTGGTGCTGAAAAAGGATCTGGTAAGCCAAATACTGGTAAAATCGGAAAACTCACCAAGGCTCAGCTCAAAGAGATTGCAGAAGCAAAAATGGTAGATCTCAATGCCACTGACGTAGAAGCTGCGATGAACATCATTGCGGGAACTGCACGGAGTATGGGGGTCGACGTGACATAAGGAAACGTCGACCGGCCGGAGCGCGACGGCGCGAGGCGGGGTCGCGAAATTTGCTAGCAAGCAAATATTTGTGACTTGATATCATCTAAATATAAAAAACACGCAAAACCCCGCCTCACGGCGGGGTTTTGTCATCGGGAGCAGGTACTTGACATATAGTGTGTATAGGTGTATAATAGTACCAGAGTTCATTCCTCCAGTTACCCCTCAAGTAGGACAAACGAGACTTTCATAATACTGCGAAGC
>CAZAZG010000009.1:0-19928 GCA_964489565.1 uncultured Candidatus Saccharibacteria bacterium
CGAAAATTATAGTTATACCTGTGAGTTGGAAAAACTTTTTGTTTATGCTGTGTCGAAGTTCTGGCATTGAAAGTTCAGCATATTTTGGGGCAACAATGCCGAATAAATTTTTGTAGACGCCTCGAAGCTGTTCGGGTATAGCCATGGAGAAAGATAAAACTGCAAGATTAGTCGCTCCCAAATAGTGGAAGATCAAAACTTTATCTAATTGACTGGTCACTGCTCCAAAAAATCCCATGATACTTAAATGCTTGCTGTAGGTGATGAGCGAAGAGTCTTTGGTCTCATTAATATGGTTCTCATCAACCACTCTTTTGTAGAAAAATAAAGTGACAATTACATTAGTTATAAAGTAAGCAATAACCATGTACAAAACATTTTTTGTAATAATGACTGTTGTGATTGTAGTGATGAAGATTATTACTTGAGATAAGACGTTATATATAGTTAAGTCTTTAAAATTCTTTTTCCCTGAAAGATAGTTTCCATACAAACTATATGCGCTCACGACCAACATTGATGACCCGCCCACAAACATTGAGACAGATAAAGTTATGTTGTCATTCAAAAAATAATAAACAGACATAAATAGGGCGCCGATAACCATAATCCAGCCCCACCGTAGAGAAGTCTTGATAGCGTCCAGAAACACACCCTCCTTACCCTGGGCTACTGCTTGAACAACCACAGGACCCATCCCTGTTAGTGCTAAGGCGCCCAGAATGCTGGTGATCGAAATGATATATTTATAGTTCCCATAGATTTCTTTGGAGATAACATTGGCAAAAATCAACGCTGATGCTAGGGAAAGTATTGCAGAAGCGATTTGACCTAGGGTAAGCCAGCTCCCACCTTTGGTGAGGTAAACCATGTCAGTTTTGACGTATTGTTCGCTCCATCTGAGTATCTTGTACACTTTTTGCCTTACTGTTTTCATTTGTACCCACAATGATAGAATAAGTCATTCTAATAAACAAATAATAGTATTGTATGAATAATCTTACGCCGTATAGCCCTCCATGGTTCCAAAAACAGAAAATAGGGTCATTAAAATCAGCCGAAGTGGTGTTGCCGGTCGTGCTCGACTTTACTTCGCCAGCTAGAGTAGTAGATGTCGGTTGTGGCGTCGGTGTGTGGCTCGAAGCGTGTGCAAAGCTTGGAGTCAAAGACATCCTTGGTATTGATGGTAAATATGTCAACAAAGCGGATCTTCATATCCCTGAAAAAAATTTTATTGTAAAAGATTTGAATGGCGCGTTCACAATTGAGCAAACAGCAGATTTGGTTCTGTGTCTTGAAGTGGGGGAGCATCTGTCGAAAGAATCCGCACCGATATTGGTGAAAAGCCTAACCAATATTGCGCCAGTTATTCTATTTTCTGCGGCGATTCCAAAACAGGGAGGAACAAATCACCTTAACGAGCAGTGGCCAGACTATTGGGCAGACCTTTTTAAAGAAAAAGGATATATACCGGTTGACTGCGTACGAAGGAGAGTTTGGCAGAATCCAAATGTAGAATATTGGTATGCACAAAATTGTATTGTATTTGTAAAAGAAGCTACGCTTTCTTCGTATCCAAAACTGCAAAAGGAAGTAGAGTGCGGATATTCTACAGCATTGTCACTTGTACATCCCCGAAAGTATTTTTATGCACTGACTCCTCCTCCCTCTTTTTTATTTCGAGTAAAGAGAAAGATAAAAACCGTATGGAGGAATTTTTTTGTCTCAAGAAAATCTTAAGAAATATCTATTAGTACTCAAATTAGGTGCATGGTATAGTTTTCTCGAGCGTTCTCCAGTGGCGAAAATGAGATGGTATATTATCAATAATTACGCGACCGAGTGTTTACGGCCCGCATCTAACGGAATGAATACAAAACTAAAATGGGGGATTTTGGCAGGACTGTTTATCATACCAATTATTCCGTTTGTCGTCTCTGGAAGCATATTGTTTCCTTTTATCACCGGCAAGAACTTTCTCTTTCGCATTGTAGTGCAAATTGTATTTGCACTCTGGCTCATCTTAATTGTCCGAAATAGTGAGTATCGCCCAAAGTTTTCTTGGCTTCTGGGGTCGGTCCTTATCTTTACGTTCATCATGGGTATTGCGGATGTGTTCGCAGTAAACCCAAGTAAAGCTCTCTGGAGTAATTTTGAGCGCATGGAAGGGTTTATTGCTCTGGTGCATTTCGCCCTCTATTTTGTTGTGGCATCATCGGTATTTCACACCATGAAAAAATGGGTATCTTACTTCTATACTTGGATAGCCTCGAGCGTCCTAATGTGTATATACGGCACACTTCAACTTGCAGGGACAATTACGATTAACCAAGGAGGAGTGCGCGTGGACGGCACCTTCGGTAATGCAAATTACTTAGCAGTGTTCCTGATGTTCAATATATTTTTTGGACTATTCCTTTTCCTTCGTTCTGAGCAAAAGAAAAAACTTGCCTGGATTATTGCGCCAATCACACTCTATGAGCTCATCATTCTCTACTTTACTGCAACTCGAGGTTCCATCCTCGGTCTTATCGGAGGTTTGTTTGTCGCGGTCACTCTCACGTCATTGTGTGAAAGAAAAAATCCAAAGTTGCGAAAGCTTGCGCTTGTCGGTGTCACTGCATTAGTGATGTTTGTGGGTGGATTTATTGCGATGCGAAATTCACCGCTCGTAACGAGTAGTCCGGTGCTGTCTCGATTTTCCTCACTCTCATTCTCTGAACTTAAAACACAAGGACGTTTCTTTATCTGGCCAATGGCAATCGAAGGATTTAAGGAAAAGCCGATTCTCGGTTGGGGACAGGAAGGATTTAGCTATGTATTTAATGAGCATTACAATCCTAAAATGTACGCGCAAGAGCAGTGGTTTGACCGTGCTCACAGTATGTTCCTCGAGTGGCTTATCGCTGGCGGACTTCTCGGTCTCCTTGGTTTCCTCTCTATCCTCTTTTTCGCGTTTTGGTATCTTTGGAAAGATGAGGGTTCGGTATTCTCTTCTGCGGAAAAAAGCCTTCTGACCGGGCTTCTTATGGCATATATTTTCCAAGGTTTTTTTGTCTTCGACAATTTGGTTGGCTACATCATGTTTTTCTCACTCATCGCATTCATTCATGCAATGCGCGGAGGCAATCACATAAAGATGCCATCATTTATTGAAACCCCAGGCTCCCAGCAAGTGGTCGCAGCAGTGGTCGTAGTGTTTTTTGTCACAACTACATATTTCTTTACATGGATACCGCTCCGCGCAGGGCAGACCCTCATTGGCGCGCTCCGTGCTGTGCAAGCACAGGATGCCACCACTTCACTGAAGTTATTTAAGCAGGCGCTCGCATACGACTCTTTTGGGACACCTGAGATTCTTGAACAATTAGTAAATGCTCAAGGGGCATTTTTGAACCCTAAAGTTCCTGAGGAGGTGCGAGGGCAGTTTGCCAATCTCGTGCGAGAAGGATACAGTGCACAATTTGCGAAGTCTCCAAAAGACGCTCGTTACTATTTGTTCTACGCAGAGTTCTTACGATCAGTGGGACTTCCAGATTTAGCAATCGAAAACTTCAGCAAAGCACAGGCGCTCTCACCGCAAAAGCAGACCATTACCATTCAGATCGGTCTCACATATCTCGAGCAAAAGAATTTTCCAAAAGCGCTTGAATACCTTAAAAAAGCATCAGACGCTGATCCCTCATATGTGCAGGCAAAAGTGTATTACGGTGTTGCGGCGCTTTATGCAAACAAAACCGAGCTCGCAAATGAAGTCCTAGGCTCTATCCCTACAGAGATACTGGTGAATGACGAAAAAGTTGTCCAAGCGCTTGCGCAAACTGCTCGCTACCCGGAGCTCATCAAAATATTTACTCGCCGTATCGCAGAAGGGAATGACACATTCCAAAACAGTGCATCACTTGCTGTTTCGTACTTACAAAATGGAGATCGAGTAAACTCAGTTAAAGTGCTCCAGCGTTTCTTAGATAAAAATGAAACACAAAAAAATATCGAGCAGAAAGCCCAGCTTGAGTATTACATTAAGGAAATTACTGCTGGAAGGAATCCGTAGGTAAGGGTGAAATACGAAAATCGAAAAACGGATAGCGAAATTCAAGCTAGACAATCAAAAAAATCGCTAAGGCGATTTTTTTGTTAGCCCACTGATGTGTTGAGAAGGGGATTTGACATTTATTGATTATTTTGCTAATATAAGGGTGTGAGTGCGAATCGAAAGATTCAGCTCTAAAAAACAAATGTCTGTGCAACCCCGCTAACTCCGCAAGGAATAGGCGGGGTTTGCATTTGTGCTATTTTTTATTACTATAGATCGTGGGCTCTCTTTCCATTCGTGGAGGGTGGACGCACTCACATAGACATTTGTTTTGGAGCTTGCCCCACTCTCCGCGAATGGGCGGACAACAAAACAACAAAAAATGCGGGACCAGACGGTCGCGCATTTTTTGTTTTCAGAATTAATTAGATAAGGCGTTTCATAAAATCAATAAAGACAGTGTGCCGAGACAGATTCAGTAAATTTTATTTAGGTAGGTGTTAGTAAAAAAAATTCATGAGACTATGCAGGTATCTGTATGGCGTCTGCATCTATCGCATATGAGCGAGAATTGTTTTCCAAAGACTTGTGATTTTTCGAAACGAGCACGAGAAATTTTTTAGTAAAAAAAATTCGTGTTTTAAAAAATATTTTTATAAAAGTTATCCACATATTTTTGTAAAAAAATATTGTATGCATAACATATATGTACGATAATTGTTGCAAGGTCGAATAATTATTTTTGTGATCAGTGTCGTGATGCAAAAAATAAACTATTGAGAATATTTAAAAATAATTTCCATCATTCTTTTTTTACACACAGGTTGTGTAAAAAAGGAAACAAAATATTATGGCAGCAAAAAAGAAAAAGGTAGTAAAGAAGGCAGCTCCAAAAAAGAAGGTTGCAAAGAAAGCCGCTCCAAAGCGAAAAGCTTCAAAGCGCGTCTAGTATAAAAAACCACCCCTTACGGGGTGGTTTTGTTTTGTGGTAGAATGGGTCTCTACTTATGAAATTCAATTTCCTTACCAAAGTATTTGGAGACCATGCAAAACAAGAGTTAGCTCACACAGAACCAATTGTGGCCCGCATTAACGCATTGGAGTCAGAAATGAAGCTCTTTTCAGAGAGCGAAATGAAGGCAAAAACTGGCTCTCTGAGGGATCGCTACCAAGCTGGAGAAACCTTAGATGAGCTTTTGCCAGAGGCCTTCGCGCTTGTACGGGAAGCATCACAGCGAACCCTCGGTCAGCGCCACTTTGATGTTCAGCTGATTGGCGGAGTCGTGATGCATCAAGGGAAAATAGCAGAAATGCGCACCGGAGAAGGAAAGACTTTGGTTGCGACACTGCCTGCATACCTCAATGCTCTTGCGGGAGCTGGAGTGCACGTCATTACTGTAAACGACTATCTATCACGGCGTGATGCTGTGTGGATGGGGCAAATCTATGCATTCCTTGGTTTGTCAGTTGGCATCGTCAATCATGACGCGTCGTTCCTCTATGACCCAGAACATGGTGATGAAGACGCAGAGCGTGATGCAGTCGGCGGTTTTCAGGTAGTAAAAGAATTTTTACGGCCTGTATCTCGCAGGGAAGCCTATGCAGCTGATATTACATACGGAGTAAATAGTGAATTTGGATTTGATTATCTGCGAGACAATATCGAATATCAAGAAGGAAGCTTACGACAGCGCGAGCATGCATATGCAATTGTAGACGAAATAGACTCTATCTTGATTGACGAGGCACGTACTCCGCTTATTATTTCTGCACCGACCGCAGATTCTGAGAGCTTGTATAAAACCTTTGCTGATATATCGGAAAAGATGGTACGCGAGGATGACTACACCGTTGATGAAAAATTGAAGACAATTAGCCTTACTGAAGCAGGCATCGATAAGGCAGAAAAGCTTCTTGGGGTAGAAAATATTTACACAGACGGGGGAATCAAATACGTACACCACCTAGAGACTGCCGTGAGGGCAAAAGCACTCTTTCAGCTTGATAAGGCATATGTCGTTCGTGAGGGTGAAGTCGTCATTGTCGATGAGTTTACGGGAAGGCTTCAGCCCGGCAGGCGGTGGTCAGAAGGGCTTCATCAAGCCATTGAAGCAAAAGAGGGGGTTGTGGTACAAAAAGAGTCTCGAACCTTCGCTTCGATTACCTATCAAAACTACTTTAGACTGTACAAAAAGCTTTCGGGAATGACCGGGACAGCCTCCACCTCTGCAGAAGAGTTTTATAAAGTGTATGGTCTCGGCACCATCACCATTCCATCGAATCGTCAGATTGCACGCCTCGACCAAGATGATCTCATTTTCCAAACAGAGATAGGGAAGTTTAAAGCCATTGCAAAAAAGGTAAAGGAGCTCAATCAAAAAGGTCAACCAGTCCTCATTGGTACGGTTTCGATTGAGAAAAATGAAATGCTTTCGCAGTTTCTGATTCATGAAGGGGTGCGACATGAAATGCTGAATGCAAAAAACCATGAGCGAGAAGGGGAAATCGTAGCGCAGGCTGGAAGAAAGGGTTCCGTGACAATTGCGACGAACATGGCAGGGCGAGGGGTAGACATTAAGCTTGGCGGTAATCCGGGGAGCGTTGATGCGCTCGAAGAGGTAAAGCAAATCGGCGGCCTTTTTGTGCTCGGTACTGAGCGTCATGACGCGAGGCGGATAGACAATCAGCTTCGGGGAAGAGCGGGACGCCAAGGTGATCCTGGTGAGACACAATTTTTCGTTTCACTCGAAGATGATTTGATGCGCGTGTTTGCGTCGGATACTATTAAAAAAATGATGGGGCGATTTGGTATTCCCGAAGACCAGCCAATTGAAAACAGGCTCATCACCAGCTCACTTGAAAAAGCCCAGGAGCGAATCGAAGGATTTAACTTTGATGCACGAAAGCACGTGCTCGAATTTGACGATGTGATGAATTTCCAGAGAAAGGTGGTTTATGAAAGAAGGAGAAATCTTCTGCTCGGTGATGAAACAGCGGTCAGGACCTATCTCAAAAAACTCCTCGAGAAGTCAGATGATTCAGTAAAAGCAGTTGTAGCACAAAAAGAAACTGAAATTGGCACTGTGCCGTTTATTCAAAATGCTCGCATGGTGTCACTCCAAGCTATTGATATGTTCTGGGTTGAGCACTTAGAAATGATGGACTACCTAAGGGGTACGGTAAACCTCCGTGCATATGGTCAGCGGGAGCCACTTGTAGAATACAAACGGGAGGGCCTCAAGCTCTTTAAAGAAATGGAGGTGGCAGTAGAAGAGGAGGTGCTACGAGTGCTCCCCTACATCGGCTCACAGGCAGCAAAAGCAGAAACAGTCCGTCTAACAGAAATTAAAGATGGCGCAGAAATACTGACCAGTCAAGGTGATATGAGTCCAACAAGTGCAGTCGGAAGAAATGATATCTGTCCGTGTGGATCAGGAAAAAAATGGAAAAAATGTGGAATGCTGACTACAGAGGAGCACCAAAAGTTTCTTCAAACCCTTGCATAGCATGCTGAATTTCTTCGCATCACTGAGTGCTCTAGGGACATACACATCACTCTTTTTCTTAAATTTTATTGAAGGGACAGCTGTTGTGCTTGCGTTCTCTGCTATTGCTTCTCATGGTTTTCTAAATCCATTTCTTGTTGGAGTCGTAGTGGTCGTCAGTGATATATGTGGGGACATCTTTTATTATAGTGTCGGCAGAAGCGGTAACACTCTATTTGCACGATTTAAGCCAGAAGAACATCGGCTTCTCAAGGTTCGTGATGCGATGCGAACGCATCCCGCAAAGCTCCTCTTCCTTTCTAAAGTGACGTATTCGGTAGGATTCCTCATCCAAATTGCTGCAGGGGCTACGCGGTTACCATTTTGGTACTTTCTTTTTTTTAATGTAATTGGTACCACAGTAAAAACATCGGTACTGGTATCTATTGGGTATTTTTTCGGTTCAACTTTTCTTGCGATTGACTCAAATATCGGTAAGGTGATGATTGGCGCGGTTTTCGTCGCGCTGTGCAGTGTTGTGATATTTTACATTCGAAAAAAAGCGCATAATTGAGAAAACGCATATTAAGTAGATGGGCAACGAAGCGCTCTCTCATGGTATGATTTCTCTATGGATTCTCATGCATCTCAAAAAAAACGTGGATTTTTTGAACGACTTATCGTTGGTAAAAAAGCTCCAAAAGTGCAAAAAAAAGTAATTCGAAAAAAAATCTTGAATATTCAAGGAATACCGCATGAGCCCGTACACGTAGCAATTTCACCCATAATAACTGTTTCTTACCCTTTAGCGAATCCATTAGATGTGGCAACAAATCTCTCAGCTCAAAGTTTTAATATTCCAGCAATAGAAGAAGTAGTGCCTGCACCTTCGTTCACAGAGATAAGCCAAGAAGTAAAAGAAGAACCGATAGTAAAAAAGTTAATTGTCGAATTATTTGAGGAAGAAGGTCTTGCCCAAGAAGAAGTTTTTGATGCGGTGATAGAGGTGTTGATTCCCGAAGAGTGCACTCCAGAGCCGATACCTTTTGATGAAGATGCGTTGTTTGTGCCACTGCGCAATTCGTTTCAAGGATCGGCACCTCAGGCAAAGGTCAATCAAAAAAATAGTACCGAACTCTCTCGGCCCATCGAAGAATGCGATTACTATCATTCCGGTGAAGGCGTGGTGTTTACGTCGCTTTTTGATCTCGTGGCCTATTTAGAGAATGTCAGCGATGCTGATTTTGAGTCAAAGGTGCTCCCCCAGCGTGCATTGCTCTATAGATGGATTGAAACATTATTTGAGTCAAAGAAGCTCATTACGCTCCTTGAGCTCGCTGACACAAGGAAGGAGGCGCTCGGGTATATCAAAGCGGCTCTGGCATAGCAGAATGCTATAAAAAACATTACAAAACCTTCATACAAGTGTTTACAGGTCGTAATAAACTTCTTTGCGATCTCCTCCTGTGGGATTAAAAAGGCGCTACGGGCCTCTGTGAGGGTTTTTTTAGGTACATTTGAGCAAGGTTTAAGTTTGTGTTTTGATATAGAGAAAGCTTGTAAGTCAAAAAACTAAGAGTACAGTTGTAGAAGTTAGGTTTCTTAGATAAACCTTATCTAAGCTTGTTTGGAAGAATGATTATTAATGCCTTTTTAATACTATCTAGGCTGTGGGGGAGGGGAAGATACTTGTATGGATATAAAAACGATAGTAACTCATGATGGCGGTTTTCATGCAGATGATGTATTTGCAGTAGCGACCGTTCTCCTTACATTTCCGGCTGGAACAGAATATCGAATTATTCGAAGTCGTGATTCTGATTTTATGGCAACTGCCGATTTCGTGCTTGATGTGGGTGGAGTATACGACCCCTTGAAAGGGAGGTTTGACCATCACCAAACTGGTGGATCCGGGGGATATGAAAATACAATTCCTTACGCATCATTTGGTCTCGTGTGGAAAACGTATGGTAAGCAAATTTGTGGAAACGCTGATATTGCAGAGTCGATTGCAGAAAAAATTGTAATGCCAATTGATGCCATTGATAATGGGGTTGAAATTTGTACCCCAACTTTCCCCGGAGTAAGATCTTTTTCTATTTCTGATTATTTATGTTCATACTGGATTGATGAGCATCAAAAAGAAAGTGATACCCTTGTGGTGTTTGAAGAGGTAGTAATGCTCGCTAAAAATTTGCTTTCAAGGATGGTTGAAAAAGCTCGCCATATCGCTGAGGAAGAAAAAGAAGTGTTGGCATTCTACGGGCAATCAGATGACAAGCGCATCATAGTACTTCCTCGTTCAATGGCTTGGGAAAAAATCTTAGTTTCAAAACCCGAGCCTCAATTTGTCATCTATCCTTCAGACGATCAGACTCGATTTCGGGCAAAGGCAGTTCGCAAGACACTCGGTTCATTTGAGACAAAAGTTTCTTTTCCCGAGAGCTGGGCGGGAAAAGTTGATGGAGATCTTGCAGAGATAACAGGTGTACCAGATGCGGTGTTTTGTCACAATAAGCGATTTTTAGTTGTAGCAAAAAGCCTTGAGGGTGTGCAAGCGCTCGTGAAAAAAGCGCTCGTCTAACAGAGGGGTACTTTCCACCCTTCTATGGTAGAGTGGTGATACAATGTTTGTAGATGAACTAACAATAAAAGCTAGGGCAGGAAACGGCGGGAACGGCGTGGTTTTATGGCGTCATGAAAAAGGTAAAGATATGGCAGGCCCTGCAGGGGGAGATGGCGGGAAGGGCGGAAGTGTCTACATCAGGGCAGTTCGTGATTTAGGTCTTTTGGCTCGGTATCGTACGGTAAAGGAGTTCACTGCCACTCCTGGTGAGGATGGTCAGAAAAAAAGCAAGAAAGGAAAAGACGGGGAAGATTTTGATCTTGCACTTCCGATTGGGAGTATTGTTATCAATCAAACTACCAAAGAACGTTTTGTGCTCGAAACGGAAGGAGAGAAAATTCTTATTTTAAATGGAGGACGAGGTGGTCTTGGAAACGAGCATTTTAAATCATCGACCAATCGCTCACCGAAACAGGCGACAGACGGAAAGATGGGAGAAGAGGCAGAGTTTTATATCGAGCTCGAGCTCGTGGTAGATGCAGGGCTCATTGGCCTTCCAAATGCTGGCAAGTCGAGTTTAGTCAACGTACTCACGAATGCAAAAGCAAAAGTGGGAAGTTTTCAGTTTACGACACTCGAGCCAAATCTCGGCGCATTTTATGGATTTGTCCTCGCTGACATTCCAGGGCTCATTGAAGGAGCATCAGAGGGCAAAGGTCTTGGGTATAAATTCTTACGTCATATCAAGCGAACGAAGATGCTCCTACATTGCGTATCTGCAGAAAATGAAGACGTAGCCGCAGCATATGCAGTAGTACGAAAAGAGCTCGAGCTTTTCCAAAAAGATTTACTCTCAAAAAAAGAAATTATCATACTCACCAAAACCGATTTGCTCAGTAGTGAGAAGATTGCAAAAAAAATTTCGGATCTCAAAGGAAATGGAAGTGCTGTGTGCAGTGTCTCGACAATCGATGACGCTTCAATTGGTGTGTTTTCAAAAGAGCTTTCTTCATCTCTTACAGAAGTATAGGTTTTTTTCTATACACTGTATTCTGTATTTTTCACATACGCCTACCGGAAGGGAGAAATTCACAAATGAGCAATCTCCTGTTAGTATAGGAAGTCTATGGCTATAGAAGACTACACACTGACAGTTGGACTTGAGGTCCACGCAGAGCTCAAAACACGGACAAAGATGTTCTGCAACTCAAAGAACGATCCAGATGAGAAGCGTCCAAACGTCAACATTTGCCCTGTATGTATGGGCTTCCCCGGGACGCTCCCGACCATCAATAAGTCTGCAGTTGCCCATGTTATCCGAACCGGTATTGCAATCGGTGGTAGCATCGCTGATTTCACCGAATTTGACCGAAAAAACTACTTCTATCCCGATATCCCAAAAGGTTACCAGATCACTCAGCTCAAGTATCCACTCGTTTCAGGTGGTCTGCTCGCAGGTGTTCCTGTCACTCGCATTCATCTCGAGGAGGACACGGCACGTTCAAGTCACGCGGGTGGCGATTTTAGTCTTGTGGACTACAACCGAGCGGGAATACCGCTTATGGAGCTTGTAACTGAGCCGGTCATTCGTTCAGCGGAGCAGGCATCTCAGTTTGCAAAAGAGCTTCAACTACTCCTCCAAACTCTCGGAGCAGGTGATGCCAACATGGAAAAAGGGGAAATGCGCGTAGAAGCGAATATTTCGGTTTCTAAAAATGCAGAGTTTGGTACGAAAGTAGAAGTGAAAAATCTTAACTCATTTCGTGCGGTCGAACATGCGATTGCCTTTGAAATGAAGCGTCACATAGACCTTATCGAAGCGGGAGGACAGGTAATCCAAGAAACTAGGGGATGGGATGAGACAAAAGAAGTCACATTTTCCCAGCGTGCAAAAGAAAACTCTCATGATTATAGATATTTTCCTGAACCAGATTTGCCTAAGATCTGGATATCGAAGTCTTCTGATTTAAATATCGCCGCATTTTCCCACACAATGCCTGAGCTACCATGGAATATGCGTATTCGCTATGTATCTGAGCTCGGACTTAAAAAAGAAGACACAGAGTTTTTTGTCCGACTTGCAAATTGGAAGCAATATTTCGAACATGTTGTGGGTCATTCAAAAGACCAAAAGCTTATCCAGACGATTGCAAACTATCTTACCTCTGATCTAGCAGGTCTACTCAAGGCGGGAGGTAAAGATTTCGGAGAGGTTGACCTATTCTCCCTCATCTCAACTGAGGACTTCCTCGTACTCATGAACATGGTCACATCAGGACTGCTCTCTTCTCGCGGAGCAAAAGACATTCTCAAATTCCTTTTTGATGGGGAAAAAAATACTGAGTCAATCGCAACAGAAAAAGGGTTGCTACAAAAAAGTGATGAAGGCGAGCTTACAAAAATCGCTGAAGAAATTTTGCAGGCTAACCCTGCGGTTGTTTCCGAATACAAGCAAGGGAAGGTTTCGGTCATACAGTTTTTTGTAGGGCAGGGAATGAAGGCGACAAAAGGGTCAGCCAATCCTGAAGTACTTAAGAGTCTATTTGAGAAACTTCTTGGATAGTAACATCAATACCTCACAAAAAAATACCGCCCTAGGGCGGTATTTTTTTGTGAGGTATGGGAGCTTAGAATTCTTCAACTGATCCTTCGGTCATTACTCGAAAGTCGATATCGTTCTTTTCGAGTATCAGTTTGGGAAGGGTGTGCGCTGAGCCAAAGCGGGTACCATCATGGACCGGGAATGCAACTTTCGGTTTGAGCTTGAGTGCATAATCAATGGCATCTCCAATTCTCATCCATGGCCCTGAAACGGGAAGAGCGAGAATCTCGATGGTTCTTTGGGGATCAGTAAATGCATCTCCTGGATACCAAAGTTTTTCATCAATAAAAAAACCAATATTGGAAGAAAGGGGAATAGTGCTATGCATTTGAGCATGAGTTTCTCCAAATCCTAAAAGGGAAACATCACGGAGCTGTTTAGTTTCTAAGTGGGAAATCTTTGCATGTCTGATGTTCTGAGCGGTAAGGAGGTTGCTGACAGAGTCATTGCAGATGATTGTAACCCCAGGATTATTCATAAGAATTTCTCTGAGCGACTCAAGATGGTAATGGTCTTGATGCTCATGAGTAAAGAGGCAGAAGTCTATATTCGAAAGCTTTGCGTGCTCTGGAGCTGTATAGCTCCCAGGATCAGTTAAGATACGGATACCTCGTATTTCGATGAGGAGACAGCAGTGTCCAAGTTTAGTAATTTTCATGGTGACAGTATATCAAATATTAGTAGCAAAATGAGCATCAAATGATGCTCATTTTGCTACTAATATTCTAAAAAATGTTTCACGGATTTTAGAGTATTTTTTCTCGTTCATCCGAGATGGCATATAAGAATATAGGTTATATAGAAAAGGATACTAAGAGACGGATACCTACTGCTCATCTTCAAGGTGTTTAACTACGAGCTTCTTCATTCTATTTCGAGCATTACTTTGTGCCATACCTCCGTTTTCGATATCTTCAATGATTGTAAGGAGGTTTACCACCTTATAAACTCGATAGTTGTTCATAGGGTGACGCTGAGCAGGGAACTTTCCATTCTTGTCCCAATTTCGGAGGGTAAGAGGGGAAACTCCGAGCACATACGCAGCTTCTTTAATTGTGACGAATTTTTTGTACTCCATAGTATTAGCCATTTAATCTTATATAAACCTTAATAAACTTATACATAAAGTATATCTTGTTAGATACTAGTTATCAATGTTTATATGTGAATAGATAGTAACAAGCAATTAATGGATTATGGATTAGTAATAGTTGTTTTTGAAATTAATGTAATAAATGTTGAATTTTTGGGATAATAAGTTACTAGCTTTTGTCTTGAGAGTTAATTATCTTCGAAACAATTTTTTTTACTCTTTTATCAAATTTTTACTTTACAGTCACTTAAAATCTAATTTTTTTGACAGGGAACACGATTAGATTTGATATTAGAAATATTCTGTTTTATCCCCAGAAACCCATATCTATAATGTTATGACAAACCTATAATAGAGGAGATGAACAGCGATCTTTATTTCGATGGAAAAAAATATATCTCGTCTAGCCGAGCTGCAAAAATTAGTGGCTATGTAAATGACTATATTGGACAACTCTGCCGAGATGGCAAGCTTGAATGTCGTATGATCGGAAGGTCATGGTATGTGTCTTTTGATTCTCTTATTGCTCACAAAAATTCGAACCAATCTCCTTCAAAGAACAAAGTTCAAAAAACGTTAAAGACCCAGCAACTTGTTGAAGTAGAATCGAAAGACACCTCTCCGGTCAATTTTGAGCCTCAGTTTGTAACTTCTTCTACTCTGGTCTCACGCCCCGATTTCGCTAACCTTGATGTACCAAAAGGAGCTCCTGTAGAGACGATTCTTTTTGAGTCACTTTATGTTTCTCCAATCTCAGTCCCATCTCCCGTCACACCAAGAGTTGAACTCCCATTATTTGCATTCGATCTGCAGTCTCCACTTGAGGTGAAAGTTTCTGAAGAGTCGACACCAATTCTAGAAGAAGTGCTAGAGGCTGTTGATGTTGAGCACCGAATTAAAATTTCAACAGTAAGTGATGAGCATATTATCACTGAAGTGAGTTCATCAAAAATTGTTGAAGAGGAAACTGCGCTTGATGAAAAAATACTTTCAGAGGTAATCACCCCTGTTGTTTCTACAATCTCTGTTATCCATGCAATTCCAAAAACTCATCATGATATTTTTGGAAAAAAGTTTCCTACCGTGGTTGGTATGGCCGTTGCAATCCTTATATCTTTTATGGGATTCCGATTTGTGCTTGATACAAATCCAGAAGGTGCAATTGTCTATTCTACGATTTCAGAATCTGCGAGTGGTGCCGTCACGAGTGTCATCGCTCCTGTTGCAAGTCTTGGTGGAAATCTCGGTGCAAGTGCATTTAGTGGTGCAGGCACATTTATTGCGGATGTTTCAGAGCGTTTCTATTTAGCCGTGAACGATTGGACTGGTGGTGGTGAGAGAGTGCTACTCGCACTTATTCGGTCTCGAGCAAAACAAAAAGAATATACCGATGACCCGCCAATCTTTGCAGATGAGAAACCAACTCAAGGAATGGTTGTGGTGCCGGTAACCGCAAAAACAGATCGAGAAGCAACAGTAGCAAAAATCAAAAGTTCGTTTTCAGATGAGGTGTCAGTGCGACCAAGTGCGGATGGTTCAGATGGGGTGATACAGCCAGTATTTAAGAGATCGAAAGGAGATGATTACTTGTATGTGCTCGTGCCGATTAAAAACTAGTTGCTCTCGTCCGCCTGATGCCAACACTTTGGCACAAGTCGCACGGGAGGAACTCCGTGAATAAAGGTCGAAAAGAAAAAACAATGAAAAAAAATATCATCACATCAATAGCTCTCACACTATTTCTGAGTGTCGCTCCGACGCTAGTTGCTTTTACGATTGAAAAAAATGAGCAAGTTCCTGTGCAGAATAATTTCGTTGTTGGTCCTGCAAAAATCGAAGCTTCAATTGCTCGGGGAGAAGCAAAGGCGGTCAGTGTTATCATTGATAATAAAACTGGTCGAACCCAAACATTTGCAATTAACTTCGAAGATTTTGTCGGAAGTGCTCGTGAAGATCAAACCGTATCACTACTTGGCGAAACGGCAAGTGAAACAAGTTTGAAGGAATTTCTCAGTGTAGAAAAAACACGATTCACCCTCGCTCACGGTGATCGCGCAATTGTCCCCGTAACAATAGCTATTCCCATCGGAGAAAAAAGTGGAGGAAAGTTTGCGGCAGTAGTAGTCAGTGCAGTATCGGATCAAAACATTATTACAGACACCGACAGAGCATATACCGGAGCGATAGTTATTGGTCGCATTGCATCGTTGCTCTTCGTCACCGTTCCTGGTGATGTAAAAAATGAAGGAGTACTCACTGCATTGAAAACAAAAAATGGTGCGTTCGTATTCGGTGGATCAGAGGTTCCCTTTAGGGTTGTGTATACAAACACAGGCAACGTCAGCCTCAATCCTTATGGAGTTATTACCGTAAGAAATATGTTTGGTGGTGAGGTAACAAAAACGGTGCTTGATCCATGGTTTTCACTTCCGAATTCAATACGCACGAGAGATGTGGCGTTCTATCTTAAAAATCATTTTGGGTTCTATACCGCAACCGCAGAAGTAAATCGTGGATACGAAAATATCGTGGATAAAAAAAGTGTCTCATTTGTGCTTGTGCCTCCTGCGGTGCAGGTCGTCCTATCATTCATCGCGTTCTGTATCTTCGTGGTGTGTGTCAGTAAGGTTCGCGGCAATAAGAAGCTTGCATAGTATGAAATCATTTATTGCACTACTCATCCTCATGGTATGCATCGGAGCGCAGTCAGTGATTGCTGCAGCAATGACAAGTCCGAGCTACTCGATTCAAAGTGATTCAGTAAATTTTGGTGGAGGAAATTCTTCTTCAACAAATTATGTGAGCGAAAGTACGTTTGGTGAGGTGGCAACAGGAAATTCAGCAAGTGTAAACTTCACCATCAAGGCTGGGTACCAGCAAATGCAAGAAGTGTATCTCGCAATCAGTACGGTGGCTGATGTAACACTCACTCCAGCAATCAATGGAAATTCAGGTGGAACAGCAAATGGATCAACTGTGGTGACAGTACTGACAGACAATAGGGCTGGGTATGAACTTTATGTTTCTGCGAGCTCATCTCCAGCGCTTGTCTCAGGGTCTAATTCTTTCGCAGACTATACACCCATAGGCATCGTTCCTGACTTTGCATTCGCGATTGCTCCAAATTCAGCTGAGTTTGCGTTTACCCCAGAAGGAGGTGCGGTCGTCAGCCGATATCGTGACAATGGGACAGTCTGCGGAGTGGGAGTGCTCGATACGGTAGCTAGTTGCTGGGATGCGCTCACTACTGTAAGTAGGCTCATCAGTAGAGAGTCAGTGCCAAACTTTCCTTCAGGTACCGCAACACTCCTAAAGTTCCGCGCGCAGTCAGGAATTGCAAATATCCAACCAGCAGGAACATACACTGCAACATCTTCCGTAACAGCAATCGCACTCTAGTATGAAGGTATATCGTACAAATGTAATTCTCAGTATTCTTTGGTTTGCGTTCGTATTTCTTTGCTCTTTTGTAACTTCATATGCAGCGCAAGATCAGTTCAACATTAATCTTAGTGTAACTGCTGGGGTTGATACCATTGCTCCATCTTTGCCAACAGCACTCACCGCAACAGCTGTTTCATCCTCACAGATAGATCTTGGCTGGACGGCTTCTACTGACAATGTTGCGGTAACAGGGTACCGAGTATACCGAGATAACAGTTTGGTTGCGACCACTGTTTCAACGGGGTATTCAGACATTGGACTTACTGCAAATACACTCTACATGTATGCAGTGAGTGCAATTGACGGCGCACTAAACGAATCAGCACAGTCGGCTTCATCTTCTGCAACAACGTTCAAAGCGCCCGTAACGCCAAGCTCAGGAAGTGGTGGTGGGTCTAGTCAGACAAGAATCCCTCAGATTTCAAACCTTGTGGTTACCCCAACACAAACGGGAGTAACGATATCGTGGAATACGAATATTCCTACACAGGGCACTATCTCTTGGGGTCTGACGAGTAGCAACGAGATTGGAAGCGTTGGAGAGCTCCTTTTTGCAACTTCACACAGTGTAAGTATCAGTGGGCTACTCCCGGGAACACAGTATTCATTTGGTCTCACAGTAGTAAGTGGTGGTGGCGCACAAAATAGTATTGCCCCACAAACATTCACTACGCTCATGGCATTAGAGGGAGCGCAGAACGCACGAAATTTCACCGCCACTGCCGATACAAACCAGATTCTGCTCAAATGGCGTAATCCTCAAAGCGATCAGTTTGATGAGGTTCGCATCGTAAGAAACACCGGCTTCTATCCGACAGATGAAACAGATGGTGAAGTAATCTACGAAGGATCTGATGAAGTGTTTCCTGACACAAATGTAACTGCAGGAGTCCGATACTACTATGCACTCTTTACAAAAGACCGCAATGGTAGCTACTCTTCAGGACTTCTTGCGAGCGCCCGCATCCTTCTTCCGGGAGATACGTCAAGTGGAGACGATATACTCGGCACACTTCCGCAGTCACCTGACATAAACCCAATCATCAAATCACTGAGTTTTCTTGATTTTGATTTCATCCAAAATGGAAAAAAAATTAATAAAACAGCAAATGGATATAATGTGCTGATTGATGGAAATCAAAACTTGACCGTATCACTCGACTATCGAAAAGTGCCTGAAGTATTGAAGAGTATTGCAGTCACACTCAAACACCCTTCTGACCCATCAAAAACATTCTCATTTCTCCTCCGAGTGAACAAAGAGAAAACCGCATATGTAGCTACCCTCGGTGCGCTCGGTGATTCAGGAAATTATGGAGTACATATCACCATCGTTGATTACAAAAACAGAGGAATGAAAAATATTTTTGGAAACCTCCTTGCAAGTGCAAACATCGCCCTTGATGGAAAAAATTCATTCTTCCTCGCACTCATCGTGTTCATCACAGAAAACTTTTTCTATCTCCTCCTTCTTGCCATTTTACTCGTCGTAATCTGGTCAATAAAAAAAGGGCATTCTAATAACGTTCCAAGTCATATATAAAAATGTACCGAGAAATTAAAAAAATCATAGCAGTAGCACTCCTTATCGTGGTGGTGCTTACTATTCCTGGGCTTTTTCCAGCGCTTGAGATTTTCTCGTTTACTCCAAAGACTGCCCTTGCAGCTTTTAATAAACAAATCAATTATCAAGGAAAGCTCACTACTCCTATCGGTGTAACAACCGCTGATGGCGTCTACCATATGCGTTTTGCGCTCTACACCACCATTACTGGTGGAGCGCCAATTTGGCAAGAAGATCGCAGTACCGCAGTCGGTGACCGAGCAACACTCTCAAATGGGCTCTTTAGCCTCATGCTCGGTAGCTCAACACCGTTTACGGCTATAAATTTTGCCCAAACACTCTACCTTGGTGTAGAAGTCGGAGGATCGAGCGGGCTACCTGTGTGGGATGGAGAAATGAGCCCTCGAAAGGTCTTGGGTGCTGTTCCTGCGGCGTTTGTTTCGGAAAATGTAGAAGGAGGGACTATCGAAAATGTCACGATTGGAGCGACTACTCCTGGTACCGCACGATTTACGAACTCTACAACAACAAATGCAACCACCACCAACATCTTCTCAACTACTGCATCATCAACAAACCTCAGTGCTACGAACGCAAACCTCGGAGTGGCTACTATCGGAAATCTAACTGCAGTGAACGCCACAACAACGAACTTCGCAATCTCCGGTATCGCCTCATCACTCCTCAAAACAAACACCAACGGCTCAGTCTTAGCAGCTGTAGCAGGAGTTGACTTTGAAAACGCTCTGACCTTCGGCACTGGTCTCACTCGCTCAGTCAACGCTATTACCTGCAACACAGCAACAAGCGCTGTCTTCGGATGTCTCACTGCATCTGACTGGACCATCTTCAACAACAAAATCTCATCTACCTCACTCGACACCTCAGCAAAGCTCGCATCTCTCATCACTGATGAAACAGGATCAGGATCCCTTGTATTCGGAACCCTCCCAACTCTCCAAGGCTTCCTCTCAACTGCATCATCTACCATCTCTGCACTCACTGTTACTACCGGCACCACCACAAACGCTACTTCTACCAACCTCTTTGCAACGAATCTCACTGCAAACAACTTCCGACTCTCTGGAGTTGGATCAACCATGCTTCTCTCTACTGATGCATCAGGAAACATCGTCTC
>CAZAZG010000010.1:0-17121 GCA_964489565.1 uncultured Candidatus Saccharibacteria bacterium
GCACTCCTTCTTCTCATTGTCACCCTACTCTATGTTTATCAAAATGTGCTTTTCGGACAAGTAATAGTGCTTTAGTCCCAGTTTTCAGTTTTAAATTTTAAGTTGTTAGTAATTATAAAACACCTTACTCTACGGCAAGATGTTTTATAAAAGCACGTCTTTTTGGTTCTGCCGGAGACTGAAAACTTACGACTCAAAACTCTCCCTACTTTGTGTGTAGATGCACATAGATATCTTCGAGAGCCCTTACACCATCACCAGCTGCGATGTTGTTCTGGTGGTACAGAGTGTCGGTACAGTCTCCCGCAGCCCAAATTCCCGGAGTTTTGGTCGCTTGAGTGCGGGGATCGATTACTACCTGCCCAACTTTGTTGAGCTCTACGATGCCTTTCATATAACCAGTAGATGGTATGAGTCCGATTTCGACAAAAATACCGGTAACAGAAAGCGTTGTTTCTTTCTTGGTATTCATATCGCGATACTTGATACCTGATACAAATTTCTCACCGACAATCTCGAGAAGCTCTGCGTTTTGAACAGACTTCATCTTAGGGTGTGCAAGCACTTTTTCTACAGTCACTGGGTCTGCGCGATACTCACTCCCTCGGTTTATCATGATCACACTTTTGCAGTATGCGAGAAGCTGAGCTGCGGTTTCAAAAGCGGCATTGCCTCCGCCAATCACTGCCACGTCTTGGTCGGAATACAGTGGTCCATCACACGATGCACAGTAGGTAATACCTTTGTGTTCGTATAGATCAGCTCCAGTGACTTCAAGCTTTCGGCGGGTACTCCCGGTCGTTATAAGTACGGTTTTTGTGGTGTAGGTTTTCTTTGAATTTGTGGTAATGGTAAAAGTGTCATCATCATTTTTTGCAACACTCTCTACTCGCTCATCACTTTTGATATCTACAATGTCACCCGCATATGCTTCAAGGTGCCCCTTGAGATCGTCAGCAAGCTTCATGCCAGGGATATTGATGGTGCCAATCCAGTTTTCAATTCCTTCCGATACCGTGCTTTGTCCGCCCCAGGCATCAGTAATAAAGACCGTTTTCAGTCTTTTTCGTGATGCATAAACGCCAGCTGATACTCCTGCTGGTCCTCCTCCGATGATTGCTAAGTCGTACATGGGGTAGTTTTAAGTAATAAAGTTTTTAGTTTACAGTACATTCAAATTTTCCAAACTGAAATAAGATTATCAGAAAATGCTTATTGCTCAAAACAAATCGCGCAGGTCACCTTGGTGGTCTGCGCGATGAAACGACTGCTCAGCGAAGGAGTAGGATCTCAACTGAGAATCCTATTCCAGCGCCAAAGGTTCCTGTGATGAGTCCGCAACCGAGGGCTTGCCGAGCTAGCCTGTGAGGCTCAGCTTCACGTTCACAGGTGACCCGATGAAGCGCCACGAGCGCGACGACAACCCCGGAAACCCCCACGACTTTAATGGTGATCTCAGCTAGGGTGGTCTGCCAAAAAAAGGACATTGCGACTCCTCCTAGGAAGGAGAAAAGTACAAAAACAAGCATTGTTATAACTAGTAATGCCTGCCCAACACTTTCTAAAAGTATTGCCAATTCACGAGGATTTTTCGGTCCCCTCATAATTCCCCCCTGTTTAGTATTAGTTCAACTAACAAATTGCCTCTTAACATTATACTACAAATACAAATAAAAAGCAATATCGTTGTATGAAATGATGATGTCGTGCATTTGTGACAAAAATATATAACCACCATACCGTGCATCTGGTTTTTTGGCAGTCATCAACTAAAAACTAACACCTTGTAATAAAGTTTGATAAATGAAAAGCTAGAATTTATACATTTAGGAAGATTGGGTAAAATCACAATCCCATGGCGCCCGTCGGGCGTCATGGGATTGTGATTTTTCATAATCCAATTTTCGATTTTCGTATTACTTGAGCTTCGATCTGCGGAGAAACGCGGGTACTGCGCCCCAGTCATCGTCCTCGGTGTCATCTGCGAGGGTGTTTGGAATGATGAAAGGCTCGTCCATATCAGCTTTTCTCTCTTCCATTTTTGCTTCTTTTGGAGTCCCGAATATTGGCACACTATTGTAAATCTTGCCACGCTTTTCTTCTTGGATTGGCATACCTTCTTGCTGGAAAAGCGATTTCTTTGAGAGAGTTTCAGGAAATCCTGATGCAATAACGGTGATTTTGATCTCACCCTTTTTGAGTTTCTCATCGCGAACGGTGCCGAAGATGATTTTTGCATTCGGATCGACAGATTCAGTAATGGTCTTGGCGGCATCTTGAATTTCAAACATCGTAAGGTCTTCTGCTCCTGCGATTGAAAAGAGCACTCCGCGCGCGCCAGAGATAGAAACCTCAAGAAGAGGAGAGTTGATAGCTGTGCGAGCTGCTTCTTCTGCACGCTTTTCACCTGAGGCATATCCAATACCCATGAGGGCTGGCCCTGCGTTCTCCATGACTGCGCGAATATCCGCAAAGTCGATATTGATAAGCCCTGGGGTGGTCACAAGGTCAGAAATGCCTTCGACTGCTCTTCGGAGAATGTCATCACACATCGCAAATGCGTTCTTTGCCGTAGTGTCTTTATCGATAGTCGCAAGGAGGCGATCGTTTGGAATAATGATGATAGCGTCTACTGACTCGCGGAGCTCCTCTATTCCTTGCTCTGCGATTCGCATGCGTTGGAGACCTTCAAAGAAAAATGGCTTTGATACCACCGCAACGGTGAGACATCCTGCCTCTTTTGCTGTGCGTGCAACAGCTGGAGCTGCGCCTGTACCGGTACCTCCTCCCATACCACAAGCGATGAATACCATGTCAGCGCCTTTGATTGCTTCTTGTATTTCCTCTTTTGTTTCTTCCGCTGCACGCCGTCCGAGCTCAGGGTTCATTCCAGTACCGAGTCCACGGGTGAGGTTTTTTCCAATGTGAATTTTCTTTTTTGCGAGCGAGTGGTGAAGGTCTTGCGCATCAGTGTTTACTGAGATGAAATCAACTCCGCGAACCTTTGAGTTGACCATGTGATTTACTGCGTTTTTGCCGGATCCCCCAACTCCAATGACCTTGATACGTGCAAATGTTTCTACTTCTGGTTTTACTTGAGGCATAGTGGGTTTTGGGATTATGAATGAGTACCGCCATAATAACAGAGGGTGCAAAAAAGAAAAGCACCTTGACGGTGCTTTTCTTTCGTTTTGTATTTAAATTTTTTTCTTATGGCAAAAAGGGGCGAAGCCATTTTTTTACGGTTTTTATCAATTTTGATACAAAAGACCCGGGTGAACGAATGCCGATACTTGTAGGATCAGATTCGGTTTCGCTCCATCCCCACATACAGAGTCCAAGTGCCACAGCAAAAAGTGAATCTTTTATTTTCCCTTTTTCTTTTTCAGTAAAGTTGATGTGGGCGATTTTTGAGGGAAGCTTGAGGCTTGCTTTTGCAAAGTCTTCGAGAGTAATGAGGCTTGACCCACCACCTGTGATAATAATTCCCGCAGGGAGAAGTCCGTTTTTATTAATTTTTTTGAGGTGCGCTTCAATGAGCTCAAACATATCAGAAAGGCGAGCGCTGACTATTTCGTCGAGTTTCTTTTTTGGATAGGTACCAGCAGTTACGCTTCCTATTTTTACATTCTCAGCTTCTTCAAGCGGGATGCGAAGGCCGAGCGCAATGTCGTTCGTTATATCCGTTGAGCCAATCGGGAAGACTTCAAGAGATACTGGCTTATTGTCTTCAAAGACCACGATAGATACTGTCTCTGCCCCTATGTTTGCAAGCACACATCCTGCAATACGCTGGGCTTTGGAAAGTGTCACAAAGCTAGCGGCGATAGGTGCTGCAATGATATCGATCACTTCAATGCCTGCATCCTCTACCGTCTCAATGAGGTCTTTGAGGTGATGCTCAAGGCATGTCACAAAGAGTGCGCGCACTTCGAGTTTCACTCCTTTCATGCCGATTGGGTGATTGCCAAGAACGTCTTTACCGTCAACACGATACTTCACCGGAATTTCATAAATGATACGACGATTTTGTGACAAGGCAGTCGGAATATCCTGGCGCGCAATCTCAAGTGCTTTTTCGGTATCAAGCTCTGAAATTTCAGAATCACCGCGTGAGATCATGACTGCCCCAGTGGAGATAATGCCGGAAAGTCCGATGCCTCCTACAGATACATAAGCTTGCTTTATCTCAATGCCCGCAGTTTTTTGCGCTTGTCCGAGAGCCACTTTAAGTCCACGCGACACTTCACCAATGTTGACGATGTATCCATGTCGAAGTCCTTTTGATTCAACAAAACCAGTACCTAAAATACGAGGATGCAGACGATCATCTTCCCGAAATTGCTCCGCAACCACCACTTTTATCTGGTAGGTTCCGATATCTATGCCAACTGCGATGTTTCTTGCCATACAAAAAAGCAAATGATGCTCTTGAATTTGTATGATACACCATTTTCCCTCCTCTCGTTATGGATATAAGTCAAAACTGGGTATAAGACACAAAGAATGCTGACTAAAGTGAGAATTGTTTTCGAAATTTTTTCTCCACTCGTTCCATTGCTGTGCCGTGATCCATTCCTTTGAGGTGGAGGAGCCCGTGAATAAAGAGAAAACCAACAAATGGAACATAGGTGTCGCCAAATGCTCTTGCTTCACTTTTTGCTCTCTTTGTGTTGAGAAAAATTTCTCCTTCAGTTTTTGAAAGAGGAAATGAAAGGACGTTTGTCGGCTTGTCTATTCCGCGATGGGTTTTATTTAAATTTCGAGAAAGAGTATCACCGGTGAATACAACGGAAAGCTCATAGTTCTTACCGAGGATGGCATTTTTGATAAGAACAAAAGGCAAGCTTGGGAGCTTGCCTTTTGTTGTGTTGCGAATATCGCAGCGTGAATTATCGGCGTCTCTTTTTTCCATCAGGAATAATTTTTCCGAGGCGGAGGAGTAGCTGGACTTCCTCACGACGATTGATGAGCTTGAGGGTCTTTTTCTTCTTTACGCTCTCAGACATTGTGCGCTGTGCATATCGGATAGAACGTATGCGAGGAAGGATGCCCGCACCCTGAACGCGCTTGGTAAATCGGCGGAGCACTGAAAGGCCGTTTTCGTTATTTCCGCGCTGTACTTCAACATTTATCATAGGTCTAGAATGCTACCATAGCCAAGTAAAAGAATCAAGAATTGGGGCAGAAACAGGGCAAAGCTTGTCGGTTTTAGATACGAACTTCACAAAATATCAAATTCCACCCTTTTCAATCTAAAAACGCCCAGCCAATACCAGTATGTCTGTTAACTTAATGAGTCTTCATTTCTGGTAAAAATTCGCTGGTTAAAAGAAAATCCAATATTAGTATCCTCAATAAACCACATCTTAACTTCCGCAGGTTTTAGTTCTAAAGAGGACACTTCAGAAATGTGTACCCACATTGGTTTGTACTGATTCAATTGGTCGGCTTTATATTGTTCCGGTCCGTTCCCCAGTTTTGGTTCACCGCTCAGATATTTACAAAGATAAAAATGATTCTCAGAATCTCCAATTGTTAAAATATAAAGAGGTTTCTCAATTTTCACCGCAGGAGATGTTTCTTCGAGCGCCTCTCTCACAACTGCTTCCTCGATGGTTTCATCAACCTCCTATCCTCCTACCGAAAACATATAGTATTTTTTTCTTTAAATTTTCTTCAAAGTAAAAGCACTTAACCTTGATGAACGATTATGGATCCGGAGCGCACTCTTTTCATTCTATTAAAATTGACAATTTTCGTATTTCGCTATCCATCTTCCGACCTACTTGAGCTTCTTCAAATACTCCACGAGGTCACAAAGAGGCACGCTCTCCTGGACGCGGGTATCGGCATCTCGAACGACCACACACTCCTCAGAGGCCTCCTTTTGGCCAATAAGGAGCATGTACGGAGTCTTCATGTTCTCGGCTGAGGTAAGCTGGCTTTGGAGCTTGTCTTTTGCAAGTGAGTGAGCGACGAAGATCTTTGCTTGGCGCAGAATTTCAAGCGCTTTGAGGGTCTTCATCTTTGCTCCGAAGCCGAGCTGTACGAGGTAAAACTTTATTCGAGGGGTACCTTTGACCATGGCGCACTTATCTTTTTTCTTGAATGCGATGGTAGCACCGATTGCAGGTATTTCACGCTTGAAACCGATTTTTTTTGCAAGGCGTGAGTAACGATATCCATTTGCAAGAAGTGTCTTTCCATCATCACCACCGCGGATTTCAAAAAGGGTATGTGAGCAGAACGTCGGTGATCCAATGAGTGTTGGAGTAATGCTAAAAGGAATATCAAATGACTCTATGTACTCCACTACTTCTTTAAAATGAAGGCGAGAGTCTTCAGACAGGAAGCTCATAGATTTCGGTGTCTCTCCGGGGATTTTGTCACCTTTCATGTCAGGTGATCGGACAATTTCAAAAATGTCTTTTTTGATTGCTTTGCGCAGGTCAGCAGTCATGTTGTTAACGTTTTTTCGCACATAGGTCCCGATTATGCGCTCAAAGTCGCTGATGGACTCTTTGTCTCCAAGGCTGTTAAGGTAAATAGAAAGATTCTTACATCCTTCATCTTCAAGAATAGACAATGCGGTGCGAATGAGTATTGCTTCTGCAGAGCTGTTAGTGAGACCTAAAATTTCAAGACCAAGTATGGTGTCATGAGGATTTTTCTTGTGGTCACTGCCGCTTAGCGGTTTTTTAAATGCAACGAGTATGGGAGGAGGAAGACTTTCCCATTTCCAGTCGACATAGGTGCGAAGAATAGCTGCTTTTTCAATAACATCATGGTTAAATGGCCACTCAAGCTTTGAGCGCGGGTGATCAGCGAGTGGATCCTTAATAGTTTTTTGTTTAGCGATATCTTCTTTGGTGATCTCAGGGCTTTTGATTGGGGTAAAGCCAAAATATGCAGCAGTCAGGAGGTGGGTATCAAACTCCTTTAATGCAAAGTCTCTCTCACTTCTTTCTTTCGCAGGTTGTTTTGTTTGAGCTCCGTGGTTAAACATATCGGTACAGATTATTTAGTGAAAAGTCCTCGTTCATCTCCCGGTAATAATCCAGCAGTAGAAATCGGAAAGAGTCTTAGAATCGGACGACCTACAATGTCTCTTTTTGGCATGGGTCCCCAATATCGTGAGTCCGCACTTCCTGCACGATTGTCTCCCATGACAAAGTATTCACCAGTATCGAGCGTCATGCTGAAGGTGTCTTTCTTTGCGAATACGATATAGGGCTCGGTAAGGGAGAAACCTTCTTTGTGTTCAGCGTTTGTGATGGTAACTACTCCATCTTTAATAGATACGGTTTCTCCAGGAAGTCCGATGACACGTTTGATGAAATATTTTGACTCATCCTTTGGATATTTAAAAATAATGACAGAACCTCGAGTGGGAGTTTCAAATCGGAATGAAATCTGGTCCACAATGAGGTACTGGCCGTCTGCAAAGGTCGGATCCATAGATCCTCCGTTTACCACAAATGGCTGTGCGACGAACATGCGAAACGGAATGACAATCACTACTGCAATAATAGCGAATTCCAAAAGCTCACTCCAAAAACTTTTTTGGGTCGGAGGAACAACCTCTGTTTTTGGATGATAAATATACGCAGAAGGGGAGACTGGTTGTGAAACTTTTTTTTCTTCTGATTGAGGAGGCATAGAAAGATCTTTTTTAAGTTAGATTGATTGTAGTACAAAGTAGTGTTTGACAACAAGAGCTCATTCGGGTTGCTTTGAGGAATATGAATATTATTGCACTCGAAAATTTCTCATGCTCGCGCCATCGTGTTTCGTAGCCTCCTCAAAGCAATCTTCATTCGCCAATGTAGATGCAAATTCTAACTTATATAAACTAAAATTTGGAATATACGAAATTCTGGTACACTTGTGGATATGTACTATATCGTCGGGCTCGGGAATCCGGGAGAGGAATATGAAAACACTCGTCACAATGCCGGCAGACTCGTGCTCGCACCTTTTCTCAAGCAAAATAATTTTCCTGAATTAACTTGGATCAAGAAAACTAAGGCACTTGAATCTGTCGCGAAGGTTGGCACTGACAAGGTGACGGTTATTTTTCCCGAGACCTATATGAATAAGTCGGGTGCGAGTCTCATTTCACACATAACGAGTACAAAGAAGGCACATAATCTGGTCGTGGTGTACGATGACCTCGACTTACCACTCGGTACCATAAAGATTTCTTATAATAGAAGCTCCGGTGGCCACCGTGGAGTAGAATCCATCATTCGAGTACTGAAAACTCAAGAGTTTATTCGTATCCGCATTGGAATTAGTCTGAAGACTCCGAGTGGGAAACTAAAAAAACCAAAAGGGGAGGCTGATGTAGAAACGTGGATTATCGGTGAGTTCAAACCGAAAGAAAAAGAAGTGATACAAAAAATGGGCAAGACGGTAGCGACCGCACTTTCTACAATCTTAGAGTTGGGTTACGAGCGAGCTATGACTGATTGTAACTAATTACAAAACACGAAACCGGAAATTCGAAACTCGGATATCGAAAAAGGTGCAGCAGGAATAAATAATGAGATGTAGAATTGGAAGATAAAACCCCGGCTGACCTGAGTCAACCGTGGTTTTGCTTTAACATGCGAAATGACAGCAATTTTCGATTGCGGACTTTGGGCATCCTTCATGTTTATTACGAAATGCTTTGCTCAACAACATTCCGTTGCTGATTCCTCCCGTGTCTCTACATCTTGAGGTGCGAGCGGAGAAAGGTTTGGAAGGAAATTTTTTATTGTTCAAAATTTGAGGTAACTTTCTTACTCGTACATGCAAAATTAAAAATGGAACCATCGAGCCTTGGATACGAATTCCTAACACTTTCTTCGAAGAAGCCATGCTCGAGTTCTTCATTCACGAGGACTTTTAGTTTTGAGTTAAAGATATTTTGAAGTTTGTTATATCTGAAGCGGATATTCTCTCTCGTACAGTACAAGGTGACAAGGTATAAAACGATATCTCGTTTGCGGCCTACATATCTGCGGGTTCCTGTCGTGAAATATCCGAACAATTTGCCTGCGCTCATGTAAAGTATCTACTTATGAGAGGTTTTGTGTGGGGTTCTGATTCAACTACATCCACCCTTTATTTTTTGATATAAACCTATCGATAATTTTTAAAAACATTACAATTAAGTGATATGCTTATGTATATTATAATTTATAAAATTATATGAAAAAAATCTCTCAAGCTTTACTTGTAATTGTAATTATCACACCATCTATTGCATATGCATCATGGTGGAACCCGCTTAGTTGGCTTAGCCGGTGGTCAAATTTAAATAAACCAGAAAACAAAACAGAGATATTAGAAATGAGAATTAAAGAGTTGGAGGAAAAACTAAATGTAAGCAGTAATGCGACTTCAACAAATAAAGTAATTCTGAAGCCTGAAACTGCAAAACCAAAATTTCAACGAGACAGTGTAAAGACATCCGAATCGAAAGTAAAAGTTATTGAAATTAAAAAGAAAGACGTAGAGGCTACAGATCCCGCAATTGGTGCAGTAAAAGTAATAACACCAGACATAACAATTAATGAGCCATTTTTAACCCAATCGAAATTCTCTGGGTATGGTGCTTATGAAATTAGGTTAAAGATTAAAGCAAATAATGATGATATTTACATTCCACTGACCTCCACTGATTCAACTAAAGGAAGAACTGGTTTTTCATACTACATTAAGGGTGGCGAGTTTAAGGGCTTACAAAAATCTAAGGTTTCCTGCTCACAAATAAAAGAAAATAAGCCTATCGATGGAAGTACTTCTTGCTTTATCTCGAAAGGGCAAACATTAGAAGTAATTGCTACAGTCTGGTTAACAAATTTACAGTTTGGGAATTATTCTCTTGTTTTTAACAAATTAGGATACTTCACTGAAAGTGATTACGCAATGAAAACGTACTTGCTAGACAAAGAAACCGAGATTTTGTATTTAAATTAATTTCTAAAACACAAAACCCGTGGCCGACGGCCACGGGTTTTGAATGTCGAGTTTCGTATTTCGTTATCCGATTTTCGAGTCTCGATTACTTCTTCGCTTTATCTACATATGAGAGAGCCATCTTCTGTTCCTTTGCATCAAACAGAGTAATCTTGAAGTCGTAGGTTCGTCCAAGCTCGAGCTTTTCACGGAGCTTTTCTTCTGAGCCGAATTCAGAAATGTGCACGAGTCCTGCGACACCTTCTTCTATCGATGCGAGTGCACCGTGCTTGTTGAACTTAATCACGACACCATTAACGAGGTCATCTTTCTTGTACTTCTTCGAAGCGCTGACCCATGGGTTTTCCTTGAGTGCCTTGATAGAAAGAGAGACCTTGCCATCCTTGATGTCGATAATCTTTACTTTTACCTTATCACCCACCTTGTAAAGTGTGCGAGGGTTTTCCACGAGTGCCCAATCAATCTCAGAGATGTGCACGAGACCTTCGAGACCTTCTTCGATTTTTACGAACACTCCGAAGTCTACGATACCAGTCACTTCTCCTGCAAGCTCATCACCGAGTGTGTACTTGTCTACCATCTCACCCTTGTCTTTCTGCTCCTGACTCTTTTCAGAGAAGATAAGCTTTCCTTCCTTTGGAATCGCTGCGATAATCGCAACAGTAATACGAGTGTTGACGAGCTTCTTTAGCTCTTCAAGGATCTTGTCCTTATCACCATCGGCAATGCGAGGGTAGTGCTCAGGCTTTAGCTGGGATGCCGGAAGGAATCCTTGGATGCCTTGCCATGCGAGGATAAGTCCACCCTTGTTTGCGTCAGTGACGAGGAGGTCAAAGTTTTTCTTATCACGAATTGCGTCTTCTGCTTCACTCCAGATGATAGCCTGACGAGCTTCCTTGAGTGAAATCTCGATGTAGCCTTCTTTGTTATCAAGCGCAATAACCTTACCAGCAACCGTGTCGCCGATGTTTACCTTACGAATGATGTCGCGTGCGTTTAGATACTCACGACCATAAATGATACCTGTACCAAACGGAGGCAAGTCTATGTAAACCGCACCCTTATCAATAGCGATCACCGTTCCTTCGATCAGGTCCTCAATGGATGGGGGAGTGACAGTATCTACCATCATTTTCGCCATCTTGCTATCCTTTTTCGAAGTTTTTTCTTCAACTACCTCTTCTTCATCCTCGTCCACACTGACCACCTTCTTTTCTTCTGACATTTGTATTATGTACATCGCTCGGTTCCCGCATCGCTGTGACTGAGTGACTCTTGCGGGAGGTTACAAACGACCTAATAATGAATAATTTCTCGCTCCCTCATAGGAGAAAGACCGGTGGATAGTAGATCATTTTTCTACAAAATGCAAGAAAAATTGCCGAATGGTGAATAACCAAAATCGAAAAGAAACTTGTCGACCTGCGAGGTTGACGAGAGTTTCAATAAAAATAAAGAATCGGGAATAGGCCAGACTACCAAGGAGACTCCTTGGTCGGTTTAAGTTCAATACATCATTATATTATTAAAAAACACCTCCCCATCAAGACTTGACGTCTCGGGGGGAGGTGTTTATGAGGCCGTGCCCGTGGCTGTTTTTGTGTGGCATTCATACGTCCCCATTCGTCGCGGATTTCAGAATCAGGAGATGTGCGCACATCTATCTGTTTTTGAAACCGAAACTCTGGCGTTTGTAGAATCACACACAAATGTACTTCACGTGGGCACCCCTAAGCGCCGAAGCGTTAGGGTGTCACTGATGTCGAAGTCTCCACATTGTCGGATTTCTCCTGTGCGGCCGAATGTACTTAGTCGTCTCGTATTCCTGACAAACAAGACAAGTGACGACCCGTGAAGCTAAAATATATCATACCCACAGTAATTGTCAAGCGATTAATGATGATTTCTTTGTATATAGTCAAAATATGGCTTAGAATAATGATTTTTCTGCCGGCACCTAGCCACTAGTAACTAGCCACTATTTTTGTGCTATAATCCTTTCCATGATAATTTCGTATCAAGGAGTGGAATCCTTCAAGGTGCAGTTTGGCGACACTATCGTCAGTTACAATCCCGTTTCAAAAGATTCATCATTTAAGTCGACAAAGTTCGGTGCCGACATCGTACTTATTTCTGGCAACCACAAAGATTTCGATGGCGCAGACCAAGCGAGCCGTGGCGACCGAGAGCCATTTCTCATCAACAGCCCTGGCGAATATGAAGTCGGTGGGACATTTGTGCGCGGATTTCTCGGCAAAAGCGCGTACGGCGGAAAGGATCTCAACAACACGGTCTACCTCATGAACCTCGAAGGGATGAACCTCTGCTTCCTTGGAGCGCTCCGCTCATCCGATGACCTAGACGCGGAGGTAAAAGAGGCGCTTGATGATATTGATATTTTGTTCGTGCCAATCGGGGGTGATGGAGTGCTCTCACCATCTGACGCATACAAGCTCGGGGTGAAGCTCGAAGCCAAAATCATTATTCCGATGCATTACGGCGAAGGACTCTCGAGTACCGCGCTAAAAACATTTCTCAAGGAAGGAGGATCGGACGATGTGAAGGCGGTAGACAAGCTCACTATTAAAAAGAAAGACCTTGAAGGAAAAGAAGGTGATATTGTAGTGTTGTCTGCGAGCGCATAGGTGTACTATAGAAATATACACAATACATGGACGAATTTATCCGAAAAATCCAAAAAAAGCCTGAGCATCACCGCAGACACATCACCTTCGGTGTTTCGGCAACAGCCACCACCCTCATCTTTATTCTTTGGGTGACTGTCGTTATGCCGCGGAATATCAATTCGGAGATTGTAGCGAAAGCAGAGACGGAAAGGCGGGCACCGACAAATGTGGAAACACCTCTTGGCACAATCAAACAAAGCGCAGCATCTGCTTACGTGGGTATTAAAAACATTTTTCTCAAGGGAAATGACTCAATTCAAAATATTAATATCGACAAAGAATACGGTAAGATAAAAACACAAGTAAAGGACGGCGATATCAAACTCATTCCATCCCCGACTAACCCATAATTATTCCAAACAAATTTTCTGATTATTCAATGCAAATATGGCAAAAAAAGATATAGCAAAAGCGTCCGATGAAGCTCCAGTAGAAAGAGTGAACGTCATTTCACGGAATATAGTGACAGAAATGAAAGAGTCGTTCATCGACTACGCCATGTCAGTCATTACGGACCGTGCACTTCCTGATGTGCGAGACGGACTAAAGCCGGTGCATCGCCGCATCCTCTTTGCCATGAACAACATGGGACTCTATTCGTCAGCAAAGTTCCGAAAATCTGCAACTGTGGTAGGAGAGGTGCTGGGTAACTTCCACCCCCATGGAGACGCGTCTGTGTATGACGCGATGGTAAAAATGGCGCAGGACTTTTCTACCCGTTATCCGCTTGTGCTCGGACAAGGAAACTTCGGTTCAATCGACGGAGACAACGCTGCTGCGTACCGATACACCGAAGCAAAAATGAGTAAGGTTGCAAGCGAGCTTCTATTTGATATTGAAAAAAATACCGTTGATTTTCGTCCAAACTACGACGGCACCAAAAAAGAGCCAATCGTACTCCCTGCGACTGCCCCAAACCTGCTTCTGAACGGAACCCTTGGTATTGCGGTCGGGATGGCGACCAACATTCCACCCCACAACCTCCGAGAGCTCTGCGACGCAGTCTCGTATCTCGTTGACAATAAGGATGCAACTACCGAAGACCTTCTCCAATTCGTAAAAGGTCCTGATTTTCCAACTGGAGGTATTGCCTTCAACCAAAAAGACATTGCCCATGCCTATGCTACAGGCCGTGGAGGTGTGGTGTGCCGTGGTGTTGCAGAAATTGCTGAGTCAAAGCTCGGCGTGTTTCAGATTATCATCACCGAAATTCCCTATCGCGTAAACAAAGCGACACTCATCGAAAAGGTCGCTGAGCTCGTGCGTGATAAAAAGATTGAAGGTATTAAAGGTCTCCGTGATGAGTCGGCAAAAGATATTCGCATTGTTATTGACCTAAAGTCAGCCAGCCAGCCACAGAAAATTTTAAATACACTCTACAAGCACACCCAGCTTGAAGAAACCTTTCACTACAACCTCGTGGCACTCGTAAACGGTATTCCACAAACGCTGTCACTGAAAGGAATTCTCACAGAATTCGTCGCGCACCGTGTCGAAGTGGTACGACGTCGCACCGAATTTGATCTTTCAAAAGCGGAAGATCGTGAGCACATCTTGCTCGGTCTCAAAAAGGCGCTCGATCATATCGACCAAATCATCAAACTCATCCGCGCATCAAAGACAGTAGAAGAGGCACATGCGTCACTCAAAAAAGAATTCAAATTTTCAGACCGCCAAGCGACTGCAATTCTCGAAATGCGTCTCCAGAAACTCGCAGGACTCGAACGAAAGAAAATCGAAGATGAGCTGAAGGAAATACAGGAGCTTATAGCAGAGCTCAAGGCTATATTGGCGAGTCCAAAGCGCATGATTGGTATTATCAAAAAAGAAATGTCAGATCTAAAAGAAAAATACGGAGATGATCGCCGTACGAAAATATTGAAGCACGGCGCAAAGATTTTCTCTCAAGAAGATTTGATAGCGGACGAAGAAAACGCACTCGTTTTGACCGCCGGCGGATATATCAAGCGCACAAATCCTGATGAATATAAAGCGCAGAAGCGTGGGGGGGTCGGTGTGGTTGATCTCAACACAAAAGAAGAGGACTTTGTGACCCATTTCCTGACCGCCCAGACTCATAGCGACCTTCTCTTCTTTACTGACAAAGGAAAGGCGTACCAAATTAAAATGTATGATATCCCAGAAGGAAAGCGCGCAACACGCGGGAAGTCCATCATGAACTTCATCTCACTTGGCAGTGAAGAAAAAATCACTTCTATTCTTCCGGTACCGAAAGATACTAAAGAAAAAGAGAGTTTGTCGCTCATCATGGTGACCAAAAACGGTGTTGGAAAACGTGTATCTGCAAAAAGCTTCTCCGATGTCCGCTCAAGCGGCATTATCGCTATCAAGCTCACACCGGACGATCTTCTCGTTTCAGCATCACTCGTTGATCGCGGGGATACCGTAGCCATCGTATCGACCAAGGGACAGTCTATTCGTTTTAAGGAGTCCGATGCTCGGGAAATGGGCCGAAATGCAGGCGGGGTGAGACTCATCAAGCTCGGAAAGGGCGATGCAGTCATCGGAGCGCAGGTTTCAAAGAAAGATGCCGAAAAGCCAATGCTCCTTGTTGTCTATGAAAACGGATACGGAAAGAAAACCGATCTTGAAGAATACAAAATCCAAAACCGTGGTGGATCAGGTATTAAGACCGGAAATGTGACCAGTAAGACCGGAAGTGTCATCGCATCTGCAATTGTGACCCCAACAGAGCAAGAAATCGTCGCTATTTCTAAAAAAGGACAAGTCATTCGCACTTCAATCGAAGAAATCCCAGAGCTTGGCCGCCAAACGCAAGGTGTGCGCATCATGAAACTCCGCGAAGGAGACTCATTGGCGTCACTCATCTGTTTGTAAAAGAAAGCTGTAAGGCTTATGGCACACAGGCTTTAGTAAAAAAGAAGGCAAAAAACAAAACGGCTTACTCCGTTTTGTTTTTTGCCTCATCTAAAATCCAACGCCTACACTTTATAAAGCTAAAATAGCATTGAGATAAAAAAGTGAATGGCTACATATTCTCTCCGTTCAATTTCACTCTTTCCGAATTCTTCTCAATTCATCCCCGTTCTTTTTTGTTTTGCACTCCGAACGTAGATACAATCAGGAAAATACGATAGAATAGAACTTGTAATACTCCAGTTCATGTTCTCTGATCCGCAAAAAAATATTGCTCAAGCACGGTTTGCGCTCGGCTCTGCTATTGCAGATTTTGGTGCGGGATCTGGCCACTACGTCAAAGCACTTTCTGTTGCTGTAGGTGAAAAGGGAACAGTGTTCGCGGTTGATGTCCAAAAAGATTTGCTCACTCGAATAAAAAAAGATTCAATTCATGCAAAACAAAAAAATGTAGAGATTGTTTGGGGAGATCTCGAGACACCAAAAGGTACCAAGCTCCGTGAAGGAGTGCTCGATGGTGTAGTTATCTCAAATCTCCTATTCCAAGTTCCAAAAAAAGAGGCTATTGCAGAGGAAGCAAAGCGAGTGCTCAAGACTGGAGGAACTGTGCTCATTATTGATTGGGCAGATTCTATATCGAGTATTGGACCAAAGAAAGATCTAATGTTTGAGAAAGTAAAATCCCAGACACTCTTTGAAAAACAAGGATTTCTGTTTGAGCGAGAAATAGATGCAGGAAACCATCATTACGGTATAATACTTCGAAAGGTATGAAAGATATGAGTAAGTTTCAAATCGTGCTGACTGCAATTTTCGGGATTTGCATCCTCACTGGAGTTTTTGTCTTTGCATTTGTTCGGCCGGGAAGCAACGTGCAAGCAGATGTTGTTATCTGGGGCTCGCTCTCTGAAGGAGATTTCAGTGCCGTGTTTATGAATATCCCACTTTCAAAAGATAAGACCGTGGTTGTGCAATACGAATATAAGCGAGAAACAGACTTTGATATGGATTTTGTCGAAGCGCTCGCATCAGGTACTGGTCCCGACATTGTACTATTAGGACAGGATTCTATTTTAACCCACAAAAACAAGCTATTCATCATCCCATTTTCTTCTTATTCCGAAAGAACGTTTAAGGATACTTATATTCCCGAAGGAGAGCTTTTCCTCGATCAAAATGGAGTGATTGGATTTCCATTCACAATTGATCCACTCGTGATGTATTACAATCGTGACATCTTCACCTCAAACGAGATTGCTCAGCCTCCAATGTATTGGACTCAATTCTATGAACTATCAAAAAAGCTGACAAAAAAAGATGGTGCACTCAATATTTCGCGGGCGACCCTCCCCCTTGGAGAGTTTCAAAATATTACTAACAGCAAAGAGATTTTCTCTGCTCTCACTATGCAAGCGGGAAGCCCAATTGTCGTTCGCTCTCAGGATGGATACGTATCAGTGCTTGGGCAAACGTTCGAGCAATCAGTGACTCCTGCAGTCTCTGCCATCAATTTTTATACCGAGTTTTCAAATCCTCTCAAACCTCACTATTCTTGGAATCGATC
>CAZAZG010000011.1:0-16800 GCA_964489565.1 uncultured Candidatus Saccharibacteria bacterium
CCATCAGTTTTTTCTTTCTGACGCTTTATTTTTGACCATTTATTGTGTCCACTCATAGTAGCTATTAGCTTATAGGTTTTAGCTTTTAGAGTAAACACACAAAAAGTTTTACCCCAAGGTGAGTAGTCGAGTAAAGGGACCACCCTTACGGTAAGTTGACACAAACACCAAATGGGCGTAAAAAACATACAGTTCTTTCCTATCCTACCTACCCATACAGGATAATCATCATGGGGAACATTCTCACCCACATCCGCGATTTCAAAGTCACCGCACATCCCGCCGTCACCACTTCACAGAAGCTCTGGGAAGACTGCGGTGTGAAGTTGACGGGCAAAGACTTCAAGGCTCAGTTCGTGGGTCTTGAAGTGGAAGCAGTCGAAGCTGGCATTCTCTCCATCTCAAAACTGCAGAAGAATTCCCTCGATGCCACGATTCTTTCTGAGCTCGGTATCAAGGCAGAGACTTCAGTCCTGCACTTTGCAGAGCTCCTCCATCAGAACCGCAAAAGTTCTGAGATCTTCATCGGCTACCTTCGAGGTCTCGATGGAAAACTTTGGGCAGTCTTCGCGTCCTGGTTCGCAGGCGACGATGGCTGGTTCGTCGATCCCAGCTCCGTGACGGATCCGGTTTGGTGGGACGTAGGCTATCGGGTTGTTTCACGCCTGCCTACCCGCAAGGCGGGTAAGTAGTACCTTGGGTTCTTGAGTCTCTCGTACTTTTACACTTGAGCCCTTGGACTCTTCGGCTCTGTACAAGTGTACCCTTGACCCTCGGTTTGCTTCGTCCTTAAGACGATGCAAACCGAGGGTTTTTTGTTTGTGTATTGCTCTCTATTTTTCTCTATTCTATATTCTTCTCTTCCTCCTCTCTTTTTACTTTTTACTTTTCTGTCTCCTTCTTCTCTTTTTACTTATTACTTATTACTTTTCTCTATTCTCTATTCTTTCCAATTCCTCTTACTCGCCTCGCTGAGCTCCGGCGAAGCGGGTTCATCCCAATTCTTCTTATTCGCTATTCCTCTTATTCATTCTTATTCTTTTCACCATCCATATCCCCTTATTACTTATCACTTTCTACTTATTACTTTATATCCTGAGGTATACTTATATTATGAGACGTTCTCTCTTTTTTCCTACCAAACATAGTTCTCACCAAAAAGGATTTAGTCTTGTGGAAATCATTGTCGGCTCAGCGGTATTTGCACTCGTTGCAGTCAGTGTGTACCAAAGTTATGGGACACTACTTTCTCTCGTGTCTGCGTCGAGAGTGAAGATCACCGCAACTGATCTTATTAATGAACAGTTCGAGCTGGTGCGAAACCTTCCCTACAGCAGTGTGGGGATTATTAGTGGTCTGCCAGCGGGCGTGCTTGATAATAGTGAGAATATTTTGCGTGATGGGAACACCTATGCCGTCACTCGTATTGTGAGAAATATTGACGATCCATTCGATGGAACTATTGCCAGCTCAACCAATCGAGATCTTTCTCCCGCAGATTATAAGCTTGTTGATATTACGATAGAATGTCCTACCTGTAAAAACTTTCAGCCTATGGTTGCGGTTACGCGCGTATCTCCCAAAGGTCTCGAGACAGCATCTACCAATGGGGCACTTTTTATCAAGGTCTTTGATGCAAACGGACAGCCAATAAAAGATGCTGATGTGCACATTGAAAATAGACAAGGTACAACCACAATCATCATCGATGATGTGACCGATGCCCAGGGATTGCTTCAGATTATCGACGCACCACCAGGTAATTTGGCTTATGAGATATCAGTCTCAAAGCCGGGGTATAGTTCTGATCAGACATATGGGACGTCAACAGGTAATCCAACTCCCATAAAGCCCAGCGCAACGGTAGTCAGGCAACAAGTTACACAAATTTCTTTTTCAATAGACATGGTGAGCACAATGAACGTTTCAACCGTTGACCCAACTTGTGGGCCGATTGCGAGTGTTCCTTTTAGCCTAACAGGTGCAAAGCTAATCGGTTCAAACCCTATTGTATATAAATATAATCAGACATTCACTACAGACGTAAGTGGAACAAAAGATATCTCCCCACTAGAATGGGATACGTACGCAATGACCATTACCTCTCTCACGTACCGTTTGTCAGGAGTGAATCCACTACTTCCAGTTTCCGTTGCGCCAAACTCAACGCAAAATGTGCAACTTGTGCTCAATACATTTTCTCCCGCGCAACTTCTCGTCACCGTAAAAGATAGTGTCGGACTACCACTCTCTGGAGCAACAGTCGATGTGTCTATCAGCAACTCTACCACAACTCGAGTGACAGGTAGAGGATTTTTTAGCCAAACTGATTGGTCAGGAGGTCCAGGGCAAGCAACATATAGCAATGTGACGCAGTATGATGTATCAGACGGAAATATTGACACCAATAGTCCTATTGGTGAAATGAAACTAAATCGAGTTGTCACAAACTATGCGCCAAGTGGCGACCTCACCTCTTCAGTCTTTGACACAGGAACAGCAAGTAATTTTAGTCAGATTTCATGGGCCCCTTCAAGTCAGCCTGCTCAATCAGGTGCAAATACCGTGCGCTTTCAGTTTGCTTCCGCGCCAGCAAATACGTCAACTACAACGTGGAATTTCCTTGGACCGGACGGTACTGCAGGAACCTACTACTCAACATCAAATACTAATATAAGTGCAGTGCATGGAGGCGATCGCTACTTTAAGTACAAAACATATTTACAGACTGCGTCCTCGACGAGTACCCCAAATATTTCAGATGTGGCAGTCACCCTTACTTCGTCATGCACACCTCCGGGTCAAGCACTTTTCTATGGATTGACGAACGGAACGGCAACTGTGACAGTAAATTTGGCGGGGTATTCGCAGAGTCAAGTGCAAGTCAGTATTCCAACCAATAGCTCGTATGTTCAACAAGGTGTTACGATGATTCCATAATTATGTATTATTTTTTCCATAAAAAAGGATTTACATTAGTTGAGACACTTGTCAGTGTGGGGATGGCACTTGTCATAGGGCTTCTCATTGCAAATTTTGGCCGTGACATATTTTCCTATAACTCAACGGTGCAAAGTAACCTCACTGCTCAGCTAGATGCCCGAAAAGTTTTGAAAACAATTACATCCGAGCTTCGCAGCAGTACCCAGTCAAGCCTTGGATCGTACGCCGTTTCCCAAGCGGGGACCTCTACTTTTATATTCTATAGTAACGTAGACGTTGATACTGAACGCGAGCGACTGCGGTATTTTATGCAAGGCAATGTGCTCATGCGCGGAATTATTCACCCATCAGGAAGTCCGCTAGTTTATAACACTAATGCAGAAGTGTTTGACACCGTCATCAGGGATGTAATCAATGGCACATCAACACCAATTTTTACGTATTATGATGAAAATTATACCGGCACCTCCTCTCCGCTCGCACAACCCGTAAATATTAGCAGTATTCGTATGGTGAACATAAAGGTGGTTGTGGACCGTGACCCAAATCGTTCGCCGACACCAATTACCGTGATTACTCAAGCGACACTGCGTAATCTAAAAGATAACTTATGAGAAATGTACCCCAAAAAAATGAAGGGCAAGTACTCGTGCAGGTAATTGTCTTTAGCACCATCGCTATCGTGGTAATCGGAGCGCTCGTTTCTTGGGCAGGAATCAATATTAAGGCTGCGCGGATGTCGCTCGATAAAGAGCGGTCAATCCAGCTTGCGGAATCCGGAATTGATTATTATCGTTGGCATTTGGCCCATGCGCCAACTGACTACAAGGACGGAAAAACTACAAGTGGACCCTATGTACATTCAGTGCTCGATAAAAATGGCAATGTATCCGGACAGTTTAGTCTCAATATCATCCCTCCACCTCTTGGTTCGACCAAGGTGCGGATCGAATCGACTGGCACCTCATCGTCATCTCCCACCCTTTCAAGACGTATCGCGGTTGAACTCGCAATTCCCTCTCTTGCGAAATTTGCAGTTGTGGCCAATGCGGACTTACGCTTTGGACAGGGAACAGAAGTGTTCGGCCCTATCCATTCAAATGGAGGAATTCGTTTTGACGGCTTAGCCCACAACCTTATCACGAGCGGTGTGGCAAACTATGATGATCCCGACCATGCGGGCGGAAATGAGTTTGGAGTGCATACCCATGTTGTCCTCCCGAGTGGTAACGTTTCAGATACCTTCAGAGCACTTGAGGCACCGCCAAACCTTGTACAAGCGCGCATTGATGTATTTGAGGTAGGGAGGCTATTTCCCTTACCTGCTGTGGACTTTGCCGGACTTACGACTGATTTGGCTGTCATTAGGTCATCTGCACAGTCATCAGGAAGATATCTCGCTCCTTCTGGCTCGCAAGGGTATCAAATTATTTTGAGAACAAATGATACCTTTGATGTATATCGAGTAACATCGCAGATGGCAGTACCAAATAACTGTAATAATCCAGGCAATCAAACCGGATGGGGAACATGGAGTATCAATAACAGAACTTTTGTCGCAAACTACGTAATCCCGGCAAATGGACTTGTGTTCGTGGAAGATAACGTGTGGGTAGAGGGTACTATTAATACGGCCCGCGTCACCATTGCTTCCGGAAGGTTTCCGGATAACGTCAGTACGAGAACAAGCATTACAATAAACAACAATTTATTGTATACCAATTACAATGGTTCCGACTCTGTTGGTCTCATTGCGCAGAATAATATTAATGTAGGTCTCTATAGTCTTGACACACTTCGTATTGACGCTGCGCTCATTGCACAAAACGGTCGTGCCGGCAGATATTTTTATTCTAATAGTAATTGTACCGCAAGCTATATCCGAAGCTCGTTGACGCTCTACGGAATGATTGCAACAAATCTTCGCTATGGTTTTGCATATACTGGTACACCAGCAACGGGATATCAGAACCGCTTTCTTACCTATGACGCAAACCTGCTCTACGGTCCCCCTCCGAGCTTTCCGCTCACTTCGAGTAACTACGAAATACTCTCTTGGGAAGAGATGAAGTAGGGCATTTCTCCGTGGTATGATGGTTCCATGTCTAAATATATTGTCATAGCGAACTGGAAAATGAACCCAGAAACCTCATTGGAAGCAGGTAGGTTGTTTGCAGGCGTTAAAGAAAAAGCGACAATCCTAAAAAAAACTGAAGTAGTTATTGCTCCACCATTTGTTTTTATGCCAAAAGGTTTCCGGAAAACCAAAAAAGTTGCACTCGGCGCTCAAGATACGTTTTGGGGAGGTACTGGCGCAGCAACGGGAGAGGTCAGCACTCTCCAGTTAAAGCATCTTGGAGTTTCCCATGTCATTATCGGACACTCCGAAAGAAGATTCCTTGGGGAAAGTGACGCTATGGTAGCTAGAAAACTCGGAGCCGTGCTTGCTGATGGCATGACTCCAATTCTCTGTGTTGGTGAGCAGAGTCGTGATTCTCATGGGGAATATTTAGGAATGGTTTCAAAACAGATTGCGGATTCTCTTGCGAATATTTCAAATAAAGATATAAGCCAAGTAATTATTGCCTACGAGCCACTATGGGCTATCGGTAAGAACGCTACGGGAGTCATTGATGCTCATGGACTCCATGAAATGACTATTTTTATCCAGAAGACGCTGACTACACTCTACGGAAGAGAGATGGCAAAAAAAGTGCGCATTATTTACGGAGGATCTGTTGATGGAAAAAATGTTGGAGAGCTTATTGCGCGCGGGAACGTCACAGGATTTCTCGTCGGACGTGCAAGTCTTGCAGTGGCAGATTTCAATGCGATTTTATCGGCAGTTGATAGCGTGTAATTTTTTATGATGAAATTTACTCAAGATATGGGTGATATAGCGGGGAAGACAGTCTTTTTGCGAGCGGATTTTAATGTGCCGGTGAAGAATGGAGTAATTACTGATGATTTCCGAATTCAAAAAACAAAGCACGTTATCAATTTCCTCAAGCAAAAAGGTGCTCGCATCATCATGGCAAGCCATTTTGAGGGTGAAGGAGGGAGCTTAGCTCCGGTTGCGAAACTCCTGAGTCTCGAATATCCAATAGCTTTTATCCAAAATTATTTTCCCGATACTCCCACAGATCTCCACGAAGCACTCAAGAGTGGTGAGATAGTGCTCCTGGAAAATCTCAGGATTTACGCAGAAGAAAAAGGAAATGACGAAGCGTTTGCTAAACACCTCGCCTCATTTGCTGATATGTATGTCAATGAAGCGTTTGCTTCATCACACCGTGCACATAGCTCCATTGTCGGAATACCAAAGTACATTCCTTCTTTTGCAGGATTTGTATTTGAAGAAGAGGTAAAGGAGCTTTCTCAAGCACTCCACCCTGAACATCCATTTGTATTTATCCTTGGCGGTGCAAAGTTTGAAACAAAAATACCGCTCATTGAAAAATTTTTCACATTGGCTGACAAGGTGTTCATTGGGGGCGCGCTCGCGAACGATTTTCTCAAAGCAGCAGGAATCAGCACTGGCACCTCACTTCTTTCAAACACTAGTGTTGATATCAAAAAGTTTTTGACTGACAAGCTCATCATGCCATTTGATGTAAGGGTGAAAAGTGGAGGGGGTTCTATAGTAAAAAAAGTCAGTGAAATAACGGAAACTGATTACATCGTAGATGTTGGCCCAGAAACAATGAAGTCAGTCTGCCCCGTTATAGGATCTGCAAAGTATGTACTTTGGAACGGCCCGCTCGGAAATTACGAGCTCGGCTTTAAAGAATCGACACTCTCACTCGCGAAGTGTATTGCGGAAAGTGACTCAATGTCACTCGTTGGTGGCGGAGATACCGTAGCATCAATCGCCGAGCTTAATCTTTCAGAAAAGTTCTCTTTTATTTCAACCGGAGGCGGTGCAATGCTCGACTTTTTGGCGAATGAAACTCTTCCGGGTATCAAAGCGCTGAATAAGAGTTTGTAAGTGCGAGGTGTAAGTAAAGAGCTTTAAGAAAGTCGCTAAGTTGTGTAGGTTTAAAAGGTGAATAAGTTGCAGCGCCAAACAAAAAAACGACGTAAGTCGTTTTTTTAATTGTGCCTTCTAAAAGTTAACAGCTATAATTTTTCTCGTATCCTCTCTGCAATTTCTTTTTTGTGGCCGTCATATTCATACGTTTTTGTTGGAAATGTTCTAAACCCATCATTCGCGAAGCGGGGGATCACATGGATATGTGCATGGAATATTTCCTGCCCTGAAGCTTCTCCGTTATTCATATAGACATTCACCCCATCAGCTTTCATTGCACTCTTTGTAGCCACTGCCGCTCGTTTTGCCTCCTGAAATACAACAGCGACGAGCTCATCTGGCATGGAGTAAATATCAGGGTAATGAACTTTTGGTATGACAAGGCAGTGACCAAACGTGTTGGGGTGGAGGTTTACAATCGTGAGGATTTCCGCGGTCTCAAAAACACTATCTGAAGGTAGTTCCCCACGAACTATTTTACAAAAGATGCATTCTTCCTCATTCATAGAGAGTAAGTATATCGCATTTCAACCATAAATTGTCGCAACATGATAAACTGTTGGCCATGCCTTCCTATGAACTCCGAAAAACTCCTTCTGCAAAAGAGCTCTCAGACCTTCAGATGTATCCACATTTTTTACAAACCCTGCTCACTTCACGGGGTATCCTGACGAGTCATAATGCAGAGAAATTTTTCGATCCACAGTATGAGAGAGATCTCCATGACCCATTTCTCCTCCTTGGAATGAATAAAGCGGTGGAAAGAATTCTTCAAGCAATTGAGCAAAAAGAAAAGATTGTAATCTACAGTGACTATGACGCCGATGGTATACCGGGAGGCGCTATGTTGCGGTCTTTTTTCGATTCAATTGGCTACGAAAATGTCGAAAATTATATTCCCCACCGACATGATGAAGGGTTTGGTCTCCATGAGGGCGCAGTAGCATCACTTGCAGATAAAGGCGCTCATCTCATCATTACGATTGATTGCGGTATTGCAGACGTTGTTGCGGGTTTGGTGGCAAAAGAGAAAGGTGTAGACCTCATCATTACCGATCACCATGAGTCAGGTGACGAGCTTCCTCATGCGTATGCAATTATTGATCACAAACAGCCAGGGTGCACGTACCCTGAGCAAGTCCTCTGCGGATCAGGCGTTGCGTACAAATTAGTTCAAGGAATTTTAGCGAAGAATCGATTTGGCCTCAAAGAAGGATATGAGAAGTGGCTCCTTGATCTCGTAGGCATCGCCACACTCTCTGACATGGTGCCACTGACTGGTGAAAACAGAGCACTCGCGCACTTTGGTCTCCGAGTACTTCGAAAATCACCGCGGTATGGCTTGCAGGAAATGTGGAAGAAGCTCCGTATTAATCAGCGATATATTGTTGAAGATGATATCGGTTTCTCATTCTCACCACGGATTAACGCCGCATCGCGCATGGGACATCCCATGGATGCATTCGCGCTTTTGTCTGCAAAGTCAATGCAGGATGCAGTAATTGCTGCGGAAGTGCTCGAAGGTCTCAATGCAGAACGGAAGACACTCGTCGCGCAGACGGTTAAAGAACTCAAAAAAGCGCTCAGGGAAAAAGAAGCGGCAGGACCACTACCGAAAGTGATTGTGCTCGGGAATCCAAATTGGAAGCCCGCTCTTCTTGGTCTTGTGGCAAACAACTTACTCGATGAAGTACGTCGTCCAATCTTTCTTTGGGGACGAAATGGTGATGGTACGATTAAGGGATCATGTAGATCAGATGGGAGCGCGAGCCTCATCAGTATTATGGAGCATGCAAAGGGCTCGTTCGTTCAGTTCGGTGGCCACAAAATGGCGGGGGGGTTTGCGGTATACAGTGAGAGTATTCACCGGCTCGAAGAAGCATTAAACACTGCGTATGAAGCAGTGAAAGAGTCCGATAGTGAAGGTGCAGTGATTCACCTTGATGCCGAGCTCGCACTCTCTGATATACACTGGAAAACATACGACATGATCCAAAAGCTTGCTCCTTTTGGTGTGGGTAATCCAAAGCCATTGTTTCTCATAAGACAGGCAGAGATACAAGCAGTTAAACAATTTGGTGGCACAAAAAACCATTTAGAGGTTGCATTTGTGGACGAAGAAAGGGTAATCAAGGCGATTAAATTTTTCGCAACACCAGAATCTTTCAACATCCCCTTGGTTTCAGGATCTGATGTCGACGTGGTCTGCACACTGGAAAAGTCAATTTTCGGTCGTGGTAGTCCTGAGCTCCGCCTCCGCATCATTGATATTATCTAGTAGGAAAAGAGCAGCGTAAGTAAAACCTGTCAATCAATTCTGCTATCGCCAAGTTGATTGACAGGTTTTAAGTGGCGGTCATTTTTTGTAGTCATTCCGAAGTTTTAAGGTTTTAATATGTTTTTGAATTTTAATTTTTTGTAGATATTCCGTAAATTCTTTAGGAAGGGGGGAGGGGCCAACCCACACGCTTCTTTGGATCATTTCATAATTAAATTTCTTTAGGTGCCACCTCAGCCACTCTCGTTCCGCTTTCCGCGATTCTGGTATGTCGAACATGACAATGAGGTTTTTTTGAGATACGTCCTTGAATTCAGAAGAAAATCGCTTTAGCGATTCTTGTTTTTTGATTACATATTTTTTACCAAGAGAGGTAATCTGCCAATTATCAGCTTGTTTTCGGATGAAACCTTTTTTGTGCAGTGTATACAAAGTTGTCCTCAGTACACCCGGAGAAGTGTTTTTTAATTGGGGTATACCAAGAATATTTACCCGCACCCCTTTGTAGGTTAAAGTTTTCTTGAGTAATTGTACAAGAATTTCGTTCAGTATCTCCATGCCATTAGTGTACTGCGTGGCTTTAGATAATGTCAATCAGTTCTGCTATCGCTAGCTTGATTGACATTTATTTTGTCGGTTGATTTTGATACACTAAATGTATATGTCTTCACATAAAAATACTATTTTTACTGATGGATCGTCGAGGGGAAATCCTGGCCGAGGTGGGTGGGGTGCCATTGTCCAAAATAGAGCAACTGTCACCGAGCTTGGAGACGGTGAAAAGCATACTACGAACAATAGAATGGAGCTGACTGCGGTTATTGAGGCGCTTGCCTATATTGCTAAGCAAGGCACTGATGGAGAAACCGTCGTACATACCGATTCAAGCTATGTTCTAAACGGCGCAACGAAGTGGCTTTCTGGTTGGAAGAAAAATGATTGGAAGACGAAAGCAAAAGGGGAGGTGGTAAACATTGATTTGTGGGAGCGGATGGACGAAGTCCTGGAAAGCTCAGGAAAAGTGTCATGGAAGCTCATCAAGGGGCATTCTGGGGTCCCCGCAAATGAACGTTGTGATGTCATCGCAACATCTTTTGCAGATGGAGAAAAAGCAAAGCTGTTTAGTGGAAAATTTGCGGACTACACCGTGGATTTGACTGCTTCTGCGTCTCGATTGAAAAGCTCACAACCAAAGTCCAAAAGCCCGCGCGCGGTTGCTTTTTCATATGTTAGCTGTGTTGACGGCAAGGTCATGATACATCGCTCATGGGCAGAGTGCGAATCGAGGGTGAAGGGTAAGAGTAAGGCGCTGTTTAAAAAATCCCTTTCGGCAGAAGATGAAGCTTCAATCATTTCGGTATGGAAAAAACCTTTTCATTCATAAATGAATATCGGTTTGTATGTGTCGCCATTTCTTTTCTTGTTGGTGTATTTTTCTCTTCCGTTGCCTCTATCCCCCTTGCTGGGGGATTTTTTGTAATCCTCCTGGGACTCATTTGTATCGGGTACGCCTATGCATTTCGTTTTTTTGCTTGGAAAAGTGCGATTGTTATCATCGGACTCTCACTCATTGTGTTTGCTTTCGGAGTCATTCGCGTCGGCATGCACAAGAATATATCTCGAAATGTCGATTTTGCAGAGGGAGTGGGTACACAGTTTACATTTATATCGGTAGTCCTCCGTGAATCTCAAAATAAAGAAACACATGAGCAGTACATCGTGAAGGTGCCAGAAAGTGATGAGTATGTGCTAGTGAAAGCCAGTGTCTATCCAACCTTTGAATATGGTGATGAGGTGAGGTGGAGCGGAAAACTGCAAAGGCCAAAAAACTTTGAAACAAATACCGGAAATGAATTCGATTATGTCGCGTATTTAGAAAAAGACCATATCATGTATATTCTTTCTTTTGCTCACGGAGAGCTTGTTTCAAGTGGTAAAGGAAATCCTGTAACGGCTCGGCTGTTCCGCATGAAGCAATCTTTTGTTCGCAATATTGAAAGTCTGATTCCCGAACCTGCGTCGTCACTCCTTTCTGGGGTCATTCTTGGAATTCAAGATTCGCTCGGTAAAGATTTAGAAGAGATATTTCGGCGAGTTGGAATTATCCATATTGTGGTTCTCTCTGGGTATAACATCACCATAGTGGCAGAATCGCTCATTGGTATCTTTTCATTTCTTAGGCGAAAGGTGGCACTTGGGATTGGGGCCGTCGGTATTCTCCTATTTTCTCTTATGGTAGGAGCCACTCCATCAGTCTTGCGTGCATCTGTCATGGCGCTTCTCGTTCTCCTGGCGCGGTTTACCGGAAGGACTTATGCAGTGGGGAGGGCTCTCCTTCTCGCTGCGTGCGCGATGGTGATGTGGAATCCGGGCGTGCTGGTATTTGATACCTCATTTCAACTTTCATTTCTTTCCACTATCGCTATCATTTGGATTTCTCCAATCGTAAAGCAATTTCTGACCAAAATCCCGGAGAAGTTAGAACTTCGTGAAGTGGTATCAGCCACACTCGCCACGCAGATATTCGTACTTCCACTTCTGCTTTATAAAATGGGGCAGGTATCACTCGTTGCGTTACCAGTAAACGTGCTAGTGCTCGGAGTTATACCACCAATCATGCTCCTCGGGTTCATAGCCGGTCTGTTTCAATTTGTACTACATATCGTCGCATTCCCAATCGCATTTCTTGCATACATCTTACTTTCGTACGTAATAAAAGTGGCTACATTTTTTAGTAGCCTATCGTTTGCTTCAATTACTATTTCGTATTTTCCTGCACTATTTCTTTGGATTTCCTATGGAGCATTTGGATTTTTATATTATAAATTCCATCACCTAAGAAAAAACACCCAACCTATTCTTACTAAATAGGTTGGGTGTTTTTTCTTAGCTACTGTAATGCTTTTGCGTAATTCTTTTCAATTGCAGACCAGTTGAGGTTTGAGAAGAAGTCTTCTATGTACTGCTTCTTACCACTTGGCTGGTAGTCGAAGACATATGCGTGTTCCCATACATCAAGCCCAAGGATTGGTGATAGACCAAGAAGGTGACCTATGTGTTGCTCGTCTACCCACTGGGTGAGGAGCTTGCCTGTCAGTGTGTCGAGGTAGAGCCATGCCCATCCAACTCCGCGCGTCATTGCGAGGGTTTTGAATGAAGCAAGGAAATCTTCGTATGAGCCGAACTGTTCAGTGATTGCGGTTTTGAGTTGCCCATCTCGGATTGGAGTCGCTCCGCCTTCAAGTGAGTGAAAATAATATTCATGATTGCGCATGCCATTGAATTCAAAAGCAAATCTCCTTTGGAGCTCCGCCACACAGTAGAGGACAAAAGCATCATTTGCAGACCAGGCTTTGTAATCGGGAATTTTTTCCAAGATCAAGTTCGCATTTTTTACATAGCCGGCGTACAGCTTCAAATGCTCCTCGATGCTTTTTGCTGATATTCCTGTAAGTGCTGGTATTGTGAATGTTTTTTCTATGAATGGTTTCATACATCTAGTATACCGTTTTCATATAAAAACAGCACCCTGCTAGCATATAATAGAAGTATGGATTATGTCGCTAGTCGCTGGAAGCAATTTCTCTTCGGATTTTTGCTCTTTTTCAATGTTTTGATTTGGTCAGCTGTTTTTGCCCACCAACCAAAAGGCCACATCACTGTCTCCTTTCTCAGTATTGGCCAAGGTGATGCTTCACTCATTGAATCAACAAATGGCAATCGTATTTTAATTGATGGGGGACCAAGTGGAATTGTCCTCAAAAAAATTTCTGAAGTGTTGCCATATTTTAATCGAAGTATCGATGTGGTCATCGAAACGCACCCAGACCGTGACCATATTGGGGGAATACCGAGCGTGTTCGAGCGTTTTGCCGTCGGCACATTTCTTGAGCCAGGAGTAGAGTCACCAAATCATGTGGATGATGCGATTCGCGAAATCATAAAACATAAAAACATTCCCCAAATGCTTGCGCGAGCGGGTCAAGTGATAGACATGGGCGATGGTGCAGAGCTTCGCATTCTGTTCCCCGATCGTGATGTCAGTGATATGGAGACAAATAGCGCATCGATTGTGGCGCAACTCATTTACGGCGACACCTGCTTTCTCTTTACCGGGGACTCTCCGCAGAAAATCGAAGAATATTTAGTCAGTATTTATGGAAAAAATCTTGAGTGCAATGTATTAAAGGCGGGACATCATGGTTCGCGCACTTCAACTGGAGAAATATATCTAAGTACCGTGAAGCCAGAGTACGCAGTCATTTCCGCCGGAAAAGGAAATAGCTATGGGCATCCGCACAAAGAAACACTAGAGCGACTTAAAAGTGCTGGGGTAACAATGTTGAGCACTATAGAGAGAGGGACTATCCAAATGACCTCGGATGGAAAAACAATTACGGTCAAATAGTTTGACAATATTGTGCTTAGGTGTAATATCGTCCCGTGGGACTTGGGCAACGTCAGGGACACCTCACGAAGAGGGTGTTCATTGACGGGTCAGAGGTAAAGAAGAATTAGCAGCTACGCTGATAATTGGTAGTCAAATCCTCGCATTTGGTACTAATAAAAGCATGGTCACTTATCCTATCTTTACTTTTGACTGCTCAAGTCTCATGCGCCACCTAGATTGTACGGGTGGTGTTTTTATTTGCAAAAAAAGAAAGCGCACACGAGTATCCGTGTGCTCTTGGCTTGGATTTGTTCAGGCAGTTTACAACAAAAAACCAAGGAATTCCTTGGTTTTTTGACGAGTTTGGTATTTTGTTATTCGTAGCTTAGATTACTCCCGCTTTCTTCAAAGTCTTATATGCTCCGTTCTTTTGGATAGTCTTGATTCCGCGAGTTGAGAGAGTGAGGCTCAAGGTCTTTTTGAGCTCAGGAATGTAAATGCGCTTCTTTTGAAGGTTCGCATATTTCCGCACCTTGCCGGTTGGGTTAAATTGGGTAGCGCGGGTTCGGTTGCTATAGCCACCACCCATCAGCGAACTTTTTTGTGTAATTGGGCAAACTTTCATAGGGATTTGTTACTTGGTATTTGTGAGAACGATAGTACCATACGCATTAGATTATGCAAGAAAAAGGCTTCTGGTATACTAGTTTCCATGGACCCGCTTAATTTTATTTTTAGTATTGCCGTTTTAATCTGTTCAGTCGTCGTTCATGAGGTATCTCACGGCTTCGCAGCATATCTCCAGGGAGACAAAACAGCAGAATACCAGGGTAGATTAACCCTAAACCCCATAAAGCATCTTGATCCGATCGGTTCTTTTATAGTGCCTGCGGTTTCCTATCTCCTTGGAGGCTTTATTATTGGCTGGGCAAAACCAGTCCCATTTAATCCCTATAACTTACGAAATAGAAAGTGGGGAGAAGCTATTGTGGCGGTTGCGGGCCCTCTCTCTAACATTGTGATTGCGCTTATATTTGGGCTCTTCATTAGGTTCGCCGGAGAATTGGTCCCGCTCTCGTTCATTACTATTACCTCGATGGTAGTCTATATCAACATACTCCTCGCCATCTTTAATCTCATGCCGGTCCCACCTCTTGATGGCTCAAAGATCCTTTTTGCAGTTCTTCCAGCCTACTCAAATGCACGCAATTTCCTCGAAAAAAATGGATTATTCTTAGTTATTTTTGCCATTTTCTTTCTCTGGCCACAAATAAGGCCACTTGTGGATATTGTTTTCACCTTGATTACCGGACTTCGCTAGGCGGAATTTAAAGTGATTAATTTTAAGTTTTAAGTCGCCCGGTGGATTACTCATGAGTTACAGGTTACTACTCAATCTTTGCCTCCTTGCATTTTTACCCCCCTTATATTAGAGTATTGCCTACATTGCTTCTTGAAGCATTTTTTAATTTAAATCTTGAATGTCAACGATAAACCAACTCGTAAAGCGACGTCGAAAAGTTCTCCACCGAAAATCAAAGTCGGTGGCTCTTACTCGTAGTTTCAACACTATTAAGAACCGTCCTGTGTACTTCAACTCACCATTTAAGCGTGGAGTATGTACGAAGGTGACTACAAAGACACCAAAAAAGCCAAACTCAGCGATCCGAAAGATTGCCCGGGTACGTCTCACAAATGGTCTTGAAGTAACAGCGTATATTCCAGGTATGGGTCACAACCTTCAAGAGCACTCAGTGGTGGTCCTCAAGGGTGGTCGCGTAAAAGACGTAGGACTCCGTTACTCGGTAGTTCGAGGAGTGCTTGATGCTACGGGAGTGGAAAGTCGCCGAAAGGGGCGCAGTCAGTACGGAACGAAGAGGCCAAAGGCTAAATAAGTAAGTTAAGAAGTTGGGTACGGCCAAAAGTTCACGAAGCAGAAAACTTAGAAACCTATACAACTCATAAAACATAAAATTAAACCATGCGAAGAAAAGTTACCAACAGAAATATTGTTACCCCCGATTCCACTTACGACTCTGTCAAAGTAGGGAAGCTCATCAACTATGTGATGGACGCGGGAAAGAAAAACGTTGCACGCTCTATCGTGTACGGCGCTTTTGATACGATTAAGGAAAAGACCGAAACTGATCCTGTGGAAGTGTTTGAGACAGCCCTCAAAAACACTGGTCCTATGATGGAGGTGCGCTCACGAAGAGTAGGAGGTGCCAACTACCAGATTCCTCGAGAAGTTCGCCCAGAGCGACGCCTTTACTTGTCACTGAAGTGGCTCATCGACGCAGCGCGTGCGAAGAAGGGAATGCCAATGCATCAGAAGCTCGCAGAAGAAATCATCCTCGCATCAAAGAACGAAGGTGAAGCGGTGAAAAAGCGTGAAAATACTCACAAAATGGCTGAGGCTAATAAGGCCTTTGCTCACTTCGCTTGGTAGTCGCTCTGTCTTTTTTTTAGATTTCATCGTTGCACACTCGTTTTCTCTTGCGCTGTACAATAAGTACAGCTTACTCGAAAGCCTCGCGTGCGCCTTGAACTCCAAGAAAAATCCTATCGCTTAAAAACTTCTGAACATAAAATTAACAAACAAAAAACTGCCTACCTAGCAGTTTTTTGTTGCAAAAATAACCACTTTAAACTAGTCTGTTTTTAGATTGAAAAATGTCGGCAGTACCCCCCCCGTCCATCTTAACTAGAGGAGGCTCCATGCTTGGCTTTACCTTGGAAGCTCTTGTCGATCCGAAAAATCCACGAGACCTCAGAGACCCACCGCCAGAAGGGTGGGACAGTAACATTGATACGGCAGACTATCGCTCTGCACTGTTCGGCTCCAAGTCACGTCTTTTTACTGCGTGTGAACAGTGGGAAGAGCGTGAGCTCTCGCGTCATGGATTCAAGGTTGAATATTTGTATTCCCGCATGTCCGCCTTAGGAGCTGTGTACAATCGGGTGATAACCAAAATAGATGAAGAACAACCAGTCACTTTGTGACTTGTTTTTTCATTCCCGTTTCTAACGTGGCAGCGACTAGGTGTTGTTTTGCATTTTCGTCCTTTTGGACTCTTCAGTAAGAATTTCATTCTTAGAATGCGGGGCGACGAATGTTTTGTCGCCCCGATGTTGAATCAGATCCTAATCGTTGAACAT
>CAZAZG010000012.1:0-1226 GCA_964489565.1 uncultured Candidatus Saccharibacteria bacterium
TAATACAAAAACGGATCTTCAGTAATCGGGGTATGCCTCCTCGGGACCCAGAGCATTACCTCTTCGCCTCGTCGCGCAAACGCTTCACACATCTTCATAATTTGAATACCGTGAGCTTTTTCAGTGGGAAGTCTAATATCAGCAGTGTAAATGAGCTTAGCGTTCATACTGATTTGTGATCAAAAGGAGGTCTTTGTAACGATCATCGTCTTTCCATTCCCCTATTTTTTTTGGAGGATACTGAAAAGCCTCATCGTTTCTTGCCACTACGTATACGTGGGGTGCAAATGGGCGAACACATCGATCAAGTAATGAGTTTTTAAAAATAAACGGTCGCACGTCGGTTACCACCCACCCCGCCCTTGAAACCGTAAGAAAAAGTGACTGTGCGGTAAAAAAATTAATGTGATTGCTCGCGAGCATTCCTCGAAACCACTTGAGGTGAACCAGAGAAACTATCTTTGGAATGACTGGCACACCAAGTACAAGAAGTGAAGTATCCGTCGCATTTTTTTTGAGCTTCATTAAGAACGCATGGGGTGAGAGCAGATGCTCAAAAAGATTATTTGCCCAAAACGCACTATATTTTTTCTCTCCCAAATATTCATCAAGGTACTCTGCGTTTCCGAATATGATATTGAGATTGTGCTCTTTCCCAAAAGCAACCTCATCGCTTGCGGTCGTGAGCCCTACACTACCCTCTCCAAAATGTGTGAGGTAGTGGCCATGCCCACATCCAATATCGACAACGCTTTTTGATTTCAAACTGAACAATTCGCAGATATGTGCGAATGTGCGAGACTTTTCTACCGTTTCAAATCGTTTAGAATGTTCGTTCATATGAGCTGTTATGATACCTTACTGATGCCGCTATACACCACAGACATTTGAAAATCTCTTTTTAGGAGAGGATGTAATATAAAGTTTACCCCATATACTAAAATATATACAAAAAAAGCAAAAATCATAGAAAATGCGTTATATAGAGTTTTTTCCTTTTTGTATCTCTTTAAAAGATGCAGCGATCCAAGTTCATACCGAAGGCTTGGTGGCGGCAGAAAAAAAGTTTTTTTAGGAGTTGCTCCAAACTCTTTTATGAGCAGGGAAAGATTATCGAAACTAAATTGAAATAAATGATATGGGGGTGTGGCTGAAGTCCATGGTATTCCAAACATCTTATTTAGCCACAATGTTACCTCTGACCACATGCAATCTACGTTTGGTGT
>CAZAZG010000012.1:1326-16012 GCA_964489565.1 uncultured Candidatus Saccharibacteria bacterium
ACATCTTATTTAGCCACAATGTTACCTCTGACCACATGCAATCTACGTTTGGTGTGGAAATAACAATTACACCACCAGGCTTCAAAAAAGTTACAACTTCAGAAACAAATTCCCTTGGGTTATTGACGTGTTCAATCACATCACCCAAAAATACAATATCAAATGATTTTTTTTCAAATGAAGCTTGTTCCAGAAATCCATTAAACACTGGAAACCCATTTGCAGAAGCTATATCAGCTGTACGTTTATTTATCTCTATTCCAGACGGCACAAGACCTCGTTTTCGAGCCCAGTACATCACCTGCCCACTTGAACAGCCGACATCAAGAAATGTTCCTCCCGGCTTGCTGTTTGCAACATACTCGAGAACTCTTCCGTATCTAAAGCTCTCTTGTTCCTGAGAAAGATCGTGAGTTTTATTTTTTTGGTATCCTGATTCAAGTGAATATATCTCTTGCGCGAGCCACTGTGCGCTCGGCTGTGGGTATACAAAAGAGAGACGACACTTTGGACACAAGTACTCATCAAAACCATCTTTTGACATAAATAATATTGAGGGAGTGTCACAGATATGACAGGGAGGATTTATATTCATAAAAATAGTTTTTTCAACTTCTGAAAGATTCTGAAAATAATCCAAATTGAATTAGCAGTATATTTGTAAATCTGGATATACGCAAAGTTGACCGAATAATTATTAAATTCGTAAAATCGAAAAGTTTTGTATGGAAGGTCAGGGCTCGTTTTGTCATAATCACGCGCATCACTTTTATCGGCCGCTCGATATATAGCGAGCTTTTCTTCAATCTTCTTTTTGTCGACATACCCATAGTGCTTTATCCTATACGGCGAAAGGTGGCTCTGTCCGCTCACCCCCATGATGTCTCCATTGTGAATCACCAAGTTTTTAAAATAGGCACTTTCCATATTTCTCCACATACTTCTTTGCGGATGAAGAGTGTACAGAAAGTATTCACTGTCATACCGACAACGCTCGCGACTCAACCAGAAATTACACATGCGAAATGTAATGCGATTGTATTTTGAATGCATATACCTCTCCACCACTTCTCTTGTAAAATAGTTTTCGAACACTTCGTCTGCGTCGCACCATAGTATCCAGTCAGGATTTTTTTGCTTCGCTTCTTCTAAAAGAAGTATCTTATCTCTCCCTTCGTCAAAACCGACTGTATAAAGTACTGTGGTGATTTTATGGTGGCGGGTATATGCTTCGAGTGTACCGTCGGTTGATCCATTATCAAGTACGATAATTTCATCAACAAACGTTGCAAGTTTTGCAATACACTCATCAATCGTGTCTATCTGGTTTTTAATTCGAAGAATTGCAACTAATTTCATGAAAATTTAAAACTTATTTTCTTACAGCTAGACAGTCGACAAAAATGCTGTTATTTCTTGTTTGTACTTCAAGTTTATAATTATTATTTTCAAATAAATCATATATTTTTTTATCACGTGAATCCCCATTTTCATTTCGTCGAATCACAGATTCAACGCATACTAGCTTTGGTCTTTTCTGCCAACTAAAGCCCGCTAAAATTTCTACGTCGTAACCTTCTGCATCAATTGAAATAATATCAAGTGGGATATCAAAGAAATACTTATTTATTATTGAATCGAGTGAAATAATTGTATGTTTCATTATTTCTGGTTTTTGACCCGAATAACTCTCCCATTCACCAGCTTGCTGTGTAGAAAATGTACTACGGGTATCACGTTTGAATGCAAAAAAATCTGCTTCCCCATCTTCTTTTCCAGCACCCACGTTTAAACAAGTATCCTTTGGACGTTTTTTGTTAATTAATTTACCTAAAACTGGGTTTGGCTCAACCAATACACCAGTGCCGCCTTTTTTATACATCAGGTACGTGTTATTTCCGAATACTGGATGATGTGCCCCAATATCAATATAATGAGGCTTATCTATACTGAATTCATCTAACATATCACTCATAATTAAATCTTCCCCGCACGTTGAAAATGTTTGCCTGGCACCACGAGGAGCATACCGAGCTTTAATGTATGGAATTATTTTTTTTAAATTTTTTTTTATATTCATACATTAAATGATGTTTGTCTAATTTAAATCTATAAGAAGCAATATTAATTCCAGTTTGAGTAAATCTTACTCAAATCTAAGGCGACAACGTTCCAAGTCTGCTGTTCAATAGTACTGATAATAGTATATCTATCTTGCCTAAGAGTCGAATCGAGTTTCATTAGTATATTTTTAAGTTGAAGGGATGTTTTAAATACGTACCCATTAATTCCTTCTGTAATCATACTTGAGGCGGGAATATTGCGGGTTATAACCGGAGTACCATAGGAAAGTGACAAGATCATTGCTGCCGACGAGAGTGATGAATCTTTATAATAAAATACCGAGTAATCAGCCACCGTGAGTAATTCAGGAATTTTTTCATCAGGCACAAACCCAAGCTTTAGTACTATGGCAGGATTTCCGGCCACCGCATCGATAATTATTTTTTTATACTCTTCACTTATTTTTCCCGTAATGAGTAGCTTAATATGTTTATTTTCTTCAGACGCTTTTTTTATTACCTCAATTAAATCTGGGATAGCTTTGTATGGGCGAACGCTTCCAAGGGACAATAGTACGACATCCTGCTCTGTAAACCCAAAGCTTTCCCGTATTTGTTTTCTATCCCCTTTCCAAAGTGGCCCATACACACCCACGTAGTTTCCTTGCGGAATGACCTCAATATGGGCACGCGGCCTTTTCTTCATTTCGATTTGTGCAAACTGCTTTTCTTGAATAATGACCGTATTGGCCAATTTCCACATAATTTCTTTCCCTAACGCATCAACGCGTGGATGCGGATAATCGTGGGCGTACACATTGTGCATTGTCCACACAATCTTTACACCACGAAGTTTTAAAATCCACAAGAAGAAAAACCGTGTGGTAATTCTGAATGCTGATACCAGAACAAATCTACTTCCGTACACATTCGTTTCCCAGTGGATATGAATGATGTGTCGCTCTGTATCAGAAAATCTTGAAAAAAGTAGGGACTTCCAACTAAATTTTGTAATTTGAAAAACACTTCCTTCACCAGAAAGCGCTTCGATGTGCTTGTGAAGTAAGTTTAAATATTCAAGCCCTCTCACTTCGTGAGGAATGGGATAAATTTTATAGGTAATCATGAGAGCACTGAGCTAATGGTATTGATCAAAAAACCGAGATCGTATTTTTTAATTGCGTTTTGTGAAAGTGTTTTTACGATTATATCCTTATCTTTGTTTTGGAGAAATGCCTCTATTTTTTGTGCTAAGTCTTTTGCATTCCCCTGTTCAAATAAAAAGATGTCTGAGTACTCACCAAACACCGGCGTAAGCGCCGTATTAGAGACAAATACTGGGCAACCTGCCATTAGTGACTCGAGCACAGATTTATCCCACCCTCCTGTCGGAGAGAGGTTAACCGAAAGTGTCGCCTTACAATACTCTTTTGAAATTTCCGCATTACTCACCGAACTTTTAAACCGCACCAATCCTTCTAGATTTTTTTCTTGTATCGAAACTTTCAATGCTTGTTTATATACCTCGTCGCTCTCTGTGATTGCATTTCCAACACATGTAACGGTAAGTGATGAGACTTTTTCGCGTAAGAGTGCGGCGGCAAGAACGAGCGTTTCTAAGTTCTTAATTGGGGTAATTCTGCCAACATACAAAATAGTAGTGATATCTCGCTCTCTCATATTAGAACCGCATACGAAGTTCCGAGAATCTATCCCGTGTCCCACATAATGCACTTTGTTACTCTCCACTTGGAAGCTCTCTTTTGACGAGGTAAAGATGGTGTCAGCAAGCTTTTCTGCTACGCAAAGTGTGAAGCTCATTTGTCTGTGCACATACCAGAGTACAACTTTTTTATTCCACACCTTCCAAAGCAGTCCTCCGAGAATCACATAGATCTGATTCATATGAACAAAGACACTGTCGTACTCATTCCTTTTCGTGAAAATGAGTGAATAGAACCGAATCAGGTAATGGAATTTTGAATTACCCTTCTCTTTTCCGAGCGAATATACTTTCACATTTGCAGGCAATGCATGCACCCCCTCATTAAGGCATATCACCGTTACTTTTTCTACGTGCTTTGAAAATTCTTCAATCCAGCGGTGGAAAAACCCAAGCACTGGATCATCTCTATCTACTTTTTGGGTAAGGATGAGGAGCTTCATACAGATTGTTTCTTGAAAAGGAGTAACTCGAGTGAAGTATGGTACAGAGCGACGTAGACTGCATGAGATTGAATAAGAGTGCTGACAGCACTTTTTGCACCATCAGCAAGAGTGTTTCGAGCCTCGGGATCTAATAGAAGTGTAGCTAGGTGGCTTGCAAAACATTCTACACTTTGAGATTTACAAAGAAGAACACTCTCTTTGTCTTTTAGGAGTTCTCCTGCCACGCCCACTTCCGATGAAATAATCGCACATTCGAGGGCTGCTGCTTCAATGAGACTCATGCCATACCCTTCGAACTCAGAGGTGCTAAGGAACACGTCCGCACCGCGATAGTACGAAACAAGATCTTCCTGCCAACCTTCGAACTTTACTTGGGCTTCAATCTTGAGTTCACGCACCAGCGTTTCGAGCCTTTTTTGCAGTGGTCCTGAGCCCACAATCACAAGTCCGGCTTTAGGTACTTGTGGAAGAGCTTTCGCAAAGGCGCGGATACCAAGCGCCACGTTCTTTTCACCAGTAAGACGTGAAGACATGAGGACTCTGTGAGTAAATTCGGGATATTTTTCTTTCAGATTTATTTTTGAAGGTGCGTTTTGGAGCGCTCCGACGTCGACAAAAATTGGGAGGACTGTAATACTCTCCGGATTAATACGGCAAATCTTGATAAGGTCTGTTTTTATTTTTTCACGTACAACCCGAACGCCATCTGCGCGCTTCAAAATAAAAGGCGCAAATTGAAAACGAATCCAGTTAAGTAAGGCTCCATCGTAAAATCCTTTTGCGAATAGATCAGTATGGAGTTGCACTTGCAACGGAACCTTCAGAACGCGTTTCAAAAAAATACCCACGATTCCGGTCTCAAATGGATCTTGCGATGTAATCACTGTTTGACCAAAATACAGCATTCTGCCAATTTTTCTTCCTATATTAATTCCATCGAGTATGTATTTAAAGCGACCTGTCGAAGATGTGGGGTACAAAAATACTTTAGGGGAAATTTGCACAGATGACAAATTGTGTGACTCAAGCGCAAAGACCACAACGTGGAGTTCGCCAAAACTTTCTCCATACGAAATCATCCGCTTCGCAACAGAAGACCCTTCCGCGAACATATTTCGATCGGTTGAAATCATGATGATTCTCATAGAAGCTTTGTGAACGTTTCAGATAACTCAGCAAGCATGCGGGTTGTTGTAAACGTAGATACGGTACGAGCACCCTCTTTGCTATAGGCAAAAGCATCACCTTTTTGTTTGAGCAATTGTACGATTGCGAGTGTGAGCTCTTTCTTGTCATCAAATGGTACCAAGCGACCATTTTTTTTGTCTTCAATAATTTCCCCGTTTCCTCCTACTCTTGTCGTAACAATGGGCACCTCAACTGCAAGTGCTTCTAAGATAAGATGAGAAAAACCTTCGTACGAGGTATTCAGCGCGAAAAGATCAGACGCTTTCATCATTGAAAGTAAATCTTTGTGCGGAATTTTCCCGAGTAAGCTCACCGAATTTTGAAGTGAGAGTGCTTCAATGTCAGCACGCAGTACATGTTCATCAGGACCACTCCCTGTGATAAGGAGTTTCGCATCGGGCACTTCAGCAATAATTTCCGGCATGATACCAATCAGTGTTCGAAATCCTTTCCAAGGCACGAGGCGTCCTGCTGAAATGATTGTTGGTGTTCGATATCCATAGCCCACCCGAAGTTCTGCTTTTGATTCGCTGATTTCTGGAGTATCGAATGCATTGTAAATCACCGTAATGTTGAGCGGATTCACTCCCCAATTTGAAACAATAGTTTTCAAATAATTACTTGGGACAATAATACGTACTGCATGGTTCGCTACAAATAATTCCACCGACTTTAATAACTTCGTAAGCAAAGAATATTTTTTGTAGTTTACAGAAAATTCATCGAGGAGATCAGTTACCCCAAATCGTTGGGTTCCCTGCTCCCATGCATAATCCCCTACAATTTTTACCACAAGTTTTTTCCGTAAGAGCGTCGAAGCAATCACGGCAGGAAGACCCACAGATACAGGGTCCTGAGCATACACAATATCTGAGCTCCATCCAGCCCGAATAAGCAAAGCGGTATAGACGAAATGACGAACGATTTTAGGATACCTTAGCACATCCCCAAAATTGACTATTTGAGGCTCAAAACCGAGCTCTGGAAGCTTTGAAAGGAGGAGTGCGCTATAAGTAGCTGGACCCCCTTCCTGGGGCGGAAAAATGCCTGTGGCAATGAGTATTTTAAGCTTATCGGTAGTTACTGATTCTCTGCTCATTTGCCCTATAGTACCCCAAAATATGTCTCAAATCGAGCGATGGCTTACCGACCAAAAATACGGTTTGAAAGCTTCGAAAAAATTTTTCCTCGATCAAATTCATTATCAAATTTTTCAAAGCTTGCACTCCCTGGTGAAAACAGGACTGTTTTAAATCCCGGCCTTTCGTGAATCTCTTTTACGATATCAAGGAGTGCTGGATACACTGCAAATGTAGGCATAGTTTTTTGAGGAAAGAGCAGTTTGAGGGCTGTGAGCATTTTTGTCGTAGCACTCCCTTCTAAAAAATACAGATTTGAAAGAGAGATATTTTTTTTGATGACCGGTGCCCAGAGCGTGTAGTCAAGTTGTTTATCGGTGCCTCCGGTAATAAGAAATAATTCTTTCTTCGGTACAGTGCGATATGAATCAAGGAGTGCCAGTGTGGCATCAGGGCTTGTGCCTGCACTGTCATTTATCACCAGCAATCCTTTCTTTTTTAGGATGACTTCCCTTCTCATTGGAGCTTGCGGGAGATTGCGGATATTTTTATGAAGCGACTTCCAAAGTATGTTGTCAGCTTTTGGTTTTTTCTTTTGTAATTCAGAATCTCGTAGATACAAGAAACTCGTAAGCAGTGCGCCGAGTAGATTATGGTTTTCAAAATCTGTAGTAAACGGAGTATTTCCAATGAATGTGCTAGTCGCATGTTCTTTGAAATACACTTTTCCTGCTTCCTCATACAAACCTGAGAGTTTATTGGGAAGTTTAATTGTAGAAATATAATACACTCGTGATTTTGGATTTAAGCTTAAGAAATACTTGGTCCATTCGTTTTCATAATTTAGCACCAGATAATCCGATGAGGATTGATTGAGAAATATACCTCCCTTTACTCTTGCGTATTCCTCCATGGTGCCATGTCGATTCAAGTGATCTTGGTACAGATTGGTGATAAACGCGATCTTTGGCGCAAGAAGTCCTTCTGTAATGTATTCGAGCTGAAATGAAGAAGTCTCGAGCACAAACGGCTCACCCCTTATTCCAAGAATTTTCAGCAATCCTTTTTCTGGAATATTTCCTCCGAGCACAGAGCCGGGGAGAAAATGATTGACCCAAACACTACTCGTAGTTTTGCCCCGGGTGCCTGACACCGCAATGTACGTTTTTTTCTTAAGTACAAAAAATGTTAAAAACAATGTGAGGTCATTGTAGATTTTTTTTGAAAGCGACTCTGCATACATCATCCATTCTCCAAATCGAGATACTGCGGGATTTGCTACCACCATATCAGCATTCTCAAAATCATTTTTTATGTGTTTACCGATTGTATACGAAACACCCTTTGGTAATTTTGCAATTGAAGGAGCGAGGATTTCTGCATCTCTCTTGTCTGTTACGGTGAGCACTGCACCCTTTCGAAGTAAAAAGCGAGCGGTAGCAACGCCACCTCCTAATATTCCAAGTCCCACGAGTAATACCTTTTTTTCTTTGAACATGATTGACTATGCAGTAAAGACCTTCTCTTTCATATCGTTTGCTATTACATCCCAATTATATTTATCCACGACCATTTTTTTAGCATTCTGGATAATAGTTTTTTTAAGATCTGGGTTATGTTCATAGCGGAGCACGCAGTCTGCAACACTTTGTGGGTCATCCACTGTACAAAAGAAACCGGTCGCGCCGTCTTTAAGAAAATCCACTATTCCCCCAACTGGAGTCGCGACAACCGGCACATTCGCTGCCATCGCTTCAATAAAAGAATTCCCCATTCCCTCTGATCGTGATGGCCTGATAAATACGTCGGAGGCATGAAGACTTGAGATTACGAACTTTTCCTGTTGCAAACCTTGGAATATAACCCTTCGCTCAAGATTTAGCTTTACTACTTGTTGCTTCAAACTTGCTTCCAAAGACCCTGTTCCGAGGATGAGCAGTGAATACTTCTCCGACAATAGGGCTAACGCATCAATGATAACGTCAACGGCATTTTTCTTTTCAAGTCGTGAGGTGGTGATCAGACAGATATCTTGCTCTGAAAGAGTATATGTTTTTTCTCGAATTGTGTTTCGAACATCGAGACTTTGGCCTGAAAACTTTTGCACTGAAACACCATTTGGAATAACAACGATTGGTTTATGTACCCCTATAGTTTTTGCCCAATCTCCCAAATAGTTTGATATCACTTGTACCCTATCGGCAAGAGTAAATATTTCTGTAAACCATTTTTTTACAAAGCGAACCTTGTGCTCAATTTCTGGGATTGGATCACCTTCCTGCAGTGTTAGGATATAGGGGATTTCCGGAAATTTCTTTTTAAAAAATCTCGCAGCGAATCCTCCAAACGAAGCCATGATACTCCACGTCATATCGAAGTGTATAGCTCTATGAAGATCTATCGCCTTCTGGTAAGCCGTAAATGGAAATATGAGCTTTCCAATCTTCCTTGGTCCGCCAATTCGATATACATGTACTGCCCCAACGTGTTCTTCTTTTTTCTGCACTCCGTCAAGATTGAGTGTAATCATGAAGAACTCAAAGTCCGAACTGAGTCTATCAGTAATTTCTTTTACAGCAATTTCTGCACCACCAATAAACGGGATATAGGCAGTTGAGAAAATAAGGATTTTTTTCATACGATCAGATTAATTATTTCTTGCTGATGAAATATACTCTCCGAGATGCCTTTGCACCTTCCAGCCCAAAGCTTCACTTTTATCAACAAAGACCTCGGAAGACATCCTATTGCCAAGACGCTCCGGAAGCATGACAACATCTCCACCAAAAAGATTGGCCACCTCTAAAATAGAGTAGGAATGATTATCTCCGAGCCCGTAATTATCACCCTCTCCTTTTTCTCCTACAATGATTAAGCCATCGACAATATCGTCAACATGAGTGAAGTAACGAGTCTGAGTCCCAGGGGAAACAACGGGAAGTGGTGTTCCAGATAGAGTACTCTGCCTAAATATTTCAATCAGTGTTCCAAATGAACCAGCCCGTTCTCCAGGCCCATATACGTTATAAAAATAGGTTATTGCGTACGAAATACTGAACCACTGACCATAGTTTTTTACTAATTCAGTATTTGATGCTTTAGTCCATGCATAGGGACTTTGATTTCGTCCCATGCCTCCATCTCCAAATTTAGATGATGAACCTGCATAAACAAGTTTTGATCCAGTTTTTCTTACAAACTCAAGCACGCCAAACGTTCCAACCTTGTTTAAATCAAATACTGTTTTTATATCTTCAAAAATTTTTTCTACACGAGCATACTCACCCAAATGAAATACAATGTTAGGCTTTTCTGAAATATGATTTTCAATATCTTTTGTGTGCCCCTCTCGATATTCAACCCCAGCAACATGATTATCTCGTGAGCCAGTGAAGTAGTTATCGAGAGATATAACTCTGTAGCCTTCTTTTACGAGACGTTCGCAGAGATGGGTCCCAATAAATCCCGCTCCTCCTGTAACGAGTGCTGTTTTTTTCGCAGTTTCCATATGCAAAAGATGATATCACAAAACAAAGCCCTTCCTAGACTTCTACCTTGAGGAAATTCATCAGCTCCTCTTCAGGAATTTCATGGGGTTTTTTAGGGATTTGCTTCTGAATTTCTTTTGGAACTTGCGCTTGCGGTGCACTTGGTTCCGTTTGTGGTCTTGTATTTTCTTTCCTTTGAGTGCTTAGTACAGATTGTGATTGATCTCTCGCTTGCTCTTGCTTGGAAATATTTGAAGTCCGCTGTTGCTCGGTGTGTCGCACTACACTCTCTAGCGGTTTCATTTGAGGTTCTAAATTTCTATTTGGCGGTAGAGTAGTTTGGATACTTGGTTTCACCTCAGGATTTTTTGGCTGCTCTTTCTTTCCTGTATTGAGGGCTTCGAGTGCCTTTCGGAGCTCTGTCACGTGCTGGGGCGTGCCATTTTTGTCTGAAGGTTTTTTCTCTGGTTTTAATTCGGTGAGTGAAATTGGTTTTGGAATTGTAGGAGCGTCCTGCTTCTTACGCTCCTCTTCCATGATAGTCTGGAAGACTTCTTGTTTGTGTTTTTCTTCTTCTTTTTTTTCTGCTCGTTTTTCAAATGGGCGCTCTAAAATATGGGAGGGCTTTGGAGGCATTGGGGTTCTCTCAAAGCTTTGCTCACGCTTTACTTCTGCTGGAGCAACTAAAGTTGGGGAACTTTTCGGCTGGCTTGGGGTGTATGGTTTTTGCTCAAACTTTACTTCACGGGGTTTTACTTCTTCCTTTTTATTTCCGTCTTCGTGCCACTTACGAATCGCCACTTCTACATCAGAGCGAGGTGTTGCGTATGCCTCTCGAGAAAGTTCAATAACATCTTGTTTGAATGAGATGGGGGGCTTTGGAATCGGTGTCTGGGTAGCTGCAGAAAATGGAGAGGAGGATACTCCATCAATCATAAGTTTGAGATAAATCTGATACGCGCCGAGATTTACCAAATCTTCTGCAGTAAAGATGGGCATGAACTCTTTTTCAAGCACTTCCGCGTCGTAAGCGCCTACACGAAACGTGATCATCGTACCGACGTTTCCAAATACCGCAGCTCTCACCTCTTCTGACATTTGTTCAATGTATTGATGAGCAATGGTCAAATTAAGTTTATACTTTCGCGCCTCAGACAAAATATCCGCAAATGATTCATTGGCGAATGATTGGAATTCGTCTACATAAAGATAGAAGTTCGGCAGATTTTTCATGGCCTGCTCAGAGGAGTCAGCGCGTGACATAGCCGAAAGATAGATTTTCGTAATAAGCATACTTCCAAGGAGGTTTGCATTTTGCTCCCCCACGCGCCCTTTTGAAAGGTTCACAATAACAATCTTCCGTTCATCCATCACCTTACGGAGGTCGAAGTTTGACTTAGGCTGACCTATGATATTACGTACGAGGGGGTTTGATACAAACTGTCCAATTTTGTTCTGAATTGCAGCGCCCGCTTCTTGCATGTATCGTTCACCGTATTTTTCAAATTCATCAACCCAAAATGCTTTTACCGATGGATCAGAAATATTAGCAACTACCAATTTTCGATATGCTTTATCAGAGAGCATGCGGTTTACTCCTACGAGCGTTGAGTCTGGATACTCAAGAAGAGCTAGCAGAATATTATTTAAAATGTACTCCATACGAGCACTCCATGCATCAACCCAGATCTTTTTAAACGCAGACATCAACCCGTTTGCCACCAAATGTCTTTTATCTGGACCAACATCTTCCATTACATTAAATGAGATTGGATATTCAGTATCAAACGGAGCAAAATAGATTACATCTTTAATGCGATTTTGTGGCACATATTCAAGGAGGAGGTCCGCACTCTTCCCGTGCGGGTCTACAAACGCCATTCCTTCGCCGTTTTGAATATCTTGCACAGCCATATTCTCGAGAATGGTCGATTTTCCCATACCCGTTTTTCCAATGACGTACACGTGTCGCGTTCGATCCTTTGCCTTAATGCCAAACGCCACTCGCTTATTGCGCGAATCAGTCTCTGCAAAGTATGTTACTTTTTCTGGATTCATAAAGAATTTTCCAGCTTATTATACAACAAACTTACAGAACTTTCTCAAAAAATCAGGAAACCGAGATATATTACACTTTCACATTCAAAAAATCATCAACTGATGAATCTTCAGTTTCTGCCGGGCTTGCCTGCGCAAAGGTTTTGGTATCTCCTGTTCTTCGATTTAAACCATCGATAAATATCGGACTAGAGGCTTCCTTCTTTCTCCGTACAGATTTTCGAACTGATGAACGACGCTTAATCGCCACAGAAAATGAAAGTACGATGAGAATAATTCCGAAGACTACACTGAAAAAGCTTCTCCAAGTAGAAGGAAATCCGAGGAGTGGCATGATGAGCTGTATAATACCGATTGCAAGAATAGTTGAGTTTTTCGACATAATGAATGTAAGAGTAGTATACCTGAAAGTATTACTTTTGGAAAAATCCGTTTCTGCGATGAAAAGTTTATTTTAAGAGATGCGATACGGGTCTTTAATTCAGATGAGTGATATTGCGGTAAACATAGGAAAATGATTATGTCGTTGCCACTTCCGGAGCAGGAGTGGTGGGAATTTCTGCAGCTTCTAAAGGAGCTGGTACTGGCTCGGTATGAATTTCAGAAGCAGTACCTTTTTTCAAAAGTTCGTTGTATACCCATGCACACGCAATAAGAGACACGGGTATTGAAACAAAGAGCCCCACACCGAGAGCTATCGCGCCGAGAATGTTTAACCCAATCATCGCAAGTCCCAGCTGGAGCAATTTAATGCGATTGCCTTCTGCAAGCTTTTTACTTAACCTGAAAGCTTCATTTGGGGACGTGTTTTTATCAACTACAAAATAGAGTGCAAACCCGTAAGTGAGTAGGAAATATACACCAGGAATAATAAGAAAAACAAACCCAACGGAGGCAACGAGGGTGAGAATAAGCAGGGTAACTAAATATTTCCAAAATCTTTGAAATGAAAGTTTAAAGTCTGTAAGACCAAAATCGAATCCGCGAACAATGTGCAAGCTGACTGAAGTAAGACCGGCTGAAGTGATAATCTGAAATACCAAGGAAATAGCCACGTAAAATAACCACTTATCAAGTTTACCAAGCATAGACCAAAAATCAGCTTCTGCGGGCTTAAATACTTCAACCAATAAATCCAGAGCGATGACACTGGCAAGAATAAACGCTAAACGCCAAAAATTCGCTTTCACTTTTTCCCATCCGAACAGTACCGCCTCTTTTATTGAAAATTGTTTTTTATTCATAGTGGATAATAGTATAGCAAAAAAAATCCCCCCGTCTCGCGGAAAGCATATAACCTGCCTTTAGCTGAATATTAGGGCTCATGTGGTCAGAGATTTCGATTTTCACAGAATCAGTCCCTGTTTGGATTTTTCTGTCTTTATGGTCACAAGTCGTTTTCAGCTGAAAACGCTCGCGATTCTTACAGAATCTGTACACCTTTTCTGTTTTTACTTCCCGATACTCGTAAAAACAATCAAAGGTCTTGCGAAGCTCCAAGTATTCGCTTCTCACCTGCCTCGCGGTTTCGTGTACTCACGAAACGCTGTGGCCCGCAAAGAAGAAGTCTTTGTGGTCACACATAAAATTCTACTGAATTTTTGTGCGACCCCGCCTCGTGTCGTCACGCTCCGGCTCGCACAAAGCAGAAAACCTGCGTTTAGCAGGTTGTTCTGTCTTTGTGCGCGTGTCAGGGTTCGAACCTGAGACCTACCGAGTATCAGTCGATTGCTCTACCAGCTGAGCTACACGCGCATTAATTTTACTTTTACCTTCGTGCCTACCAAAACAGCTACACGCGCACATGATTCTTTAAAACTTACTAACAGAGCATGGGAAAGTTGTTCTAATATTATTTCGAGCCTAACTAGAGTCACAAGTTTTTGCTTGCTAGCAAAACTCGCGACCCCACCTCATCCACCTTCGTGGATTCCGGCCATGCGACCGGGTTCCATCCCGGTCTCATCAGTCTGAGAATATACCAAAAAACATTTCAAATAGAAAGGGGTCGGACATGTTCTGTCCGACCCCAGCTCTGGCCCAGCAACCTGCTTCGCTCGTGAAGCAACCGCTTGTCCTTCAACTACCCAACCTCGAGGTTGGCCCTGCATTTCATCATTTTTTTGCATAAGGAAGAAAACACTTCCCCATAAAACGAGTGCAGTCAGGAGCGCCAGCGCTGCCCAATAAAGACTGCTGTCAGTCGAGCTCGACCAACTGCACTCTACTTCACCATCAGGGTTAAAGATCAACTTGATCACACGAACAGACTTTCTGGCGAACGAAAGCGCAAAACGCCTCATATCATCCTCCAAGTATTCGTGAGTGCAACTTATATATATTATCATACAGTATACTACTATGTCAATAGTGGCTATTCACACCTCACATACGCAAAACCACCCCGCATAAGCGGGGTGGTTTTGATCTACTATACTTTATTTTGCTCCGTTCCCTTGAGTATTACCCTTTCGAGTATTACCTGCGCATGTCTTTCCATATGTCAGATTAGTTTTTGGATTCATAATCATCATCCATTGCGAACTCGATCGAGACTCACAATATCGACGCACTCATTTATTGTTCTTGCGAACAATAAAGGGTTTTCAATTGAATTACTCCACGAGCAGCTTCCGCTACC
>CAZAZG010000013.1:0-15851 GCA_964489565.1 uncultured Candidatus Saccharibacteria bacterium
TCACAGCAGCGACTGAGTGCCATGGTGGCAACCTCTTTAATGCGAGAGAGATCACCATCACTGAGGAATGCGACCTCCTCTGATGACCATGCCTCATTATGAAAGCGCCCAAGACACCTGCCTGCGATAATGCGCTCCCTCAAAGTGAGGCCCTCAATTGCGTCGATCTGACCAACGAGCCAGTCGCGGCTAATTGAAACTGGCAGGCGCTCCAGCAGTCCGTTTGACACGTTGCATCTCCAATCCAAAGGGTTTGTACTACGGGGAACTTCTACCATCTATTATAGCACCTTTAGTATTAAAAGTCAATACATACCATGAGCTCGCTATTTACAGAGTTTTGACTCTGGTTTTGAGTTCCCTATCTACATTTTCCCCACTTAAAACGTAAAACTGGGTGTTCTTAAAACTGTTTTTTGTATCTCTTTAAAAACTCCTCCTTATATTCCTCGAAATTCCCTTCTATAATAGCCGTGCGCATATTGGCAACGATGCCTGCAATAAATGTGAGGTTGTGAATACTTCCCAGTGTCCCCCCAAGCATTTCTTTTGCTCGAAAGAGGTGTGATACATACGCACGAGAGTAGTTGGTGCAGGTGTAGCATGGACATCCATCTTCAATGGGAGTGAAGTCATCTATGTATTGAGCATTGGCAATATGCATCTTTCCGCTCGAGGTAAAAAGAGTTCCGTTCCTACCGTTTCGTGTTGGCGACACGCAGTCAAAGAGATCAACGCCGTTTTCAACTCCAGAAAATAAATCTTCTGGCTCTCCTATTCCGAGTAAGTGTCTTGGCTTTTCTTCCGGCAGTATTCCATTTACCCATTTCACTGCAGTCGACATGTCTTCTTTGGCAAAAGATCCGCCAATGCCAAATCCGTCAAACTCTCCCCCACTCGCGGATTTCATTTCACTGATTTCGTGTGCGCTTCTCTTTCGGAGTGACTCATCTCGACCACCCTGAATAATTCCAAAGAGCGCTTGATGCTCTGCATTCGGCTGAGACTGATGATAGTCGAGGCTCTTCTGTGCCCAGCGATGCGTACGGTTTAGCGCTTCTTCCTGATAACGATGTGTTTCTGTTGGTGATGTGCATTCGTCAAATGCAAAGATAATATCTGCGCCGAGATTGTGTTGAATCTCAATTGATTTTTGCGGAGTGATGTAATGCAGGTCTCCATTTAAGTGTGAACGAAATGACACACCATCACTTCCGACGGTCGCAAGACGAGGGATATCACTGTCATTAGAGCGCTCTGGAATAAGAAGTGATGGATCAGTTTGCGCTACTACTTTTGAAATTTCTTTTCCATATGCTGAGCCAAGCGAAAACACTTGGAAACCTCCTGAGTCTGTCATGGTCGGTCCGTCCCAGTTCATAAATTTGTGGAGGCCACCTGCCTTTTTGATGAGCTCATCTCCAGGCTGGAGGAACAGGTGGTAGGTATTCGCAAGGACCACTTGAAGGCCGGCCTCTTTTACTTGCCGTGTTGATACTGATTTTACCGTAGCTTTGGTACCCACCGCTACAAACGCTGGAGTTTCTATAGCGCCGTGAGGGGTCGTAAGCACACCCGCTCGGCCGAGCTTGCCACTGAGTTTTTTTACTACGGTAAAAGTGATAGGTTTTTTCACTTGTACAACCTATCATATTTTCAAAAATACGAAACAAAAAAACGATTTCCCTTTGGGCAATCGTTTTTTGTTTAAAACTAATCTATCGGTTACTTTTCTACATTTAAGAGTTCAACATCGAAGATGAGTGTTGAGTTTGGTGGAATCGGTCCTGCTTGATTAACGCCGTATCCTAAACTTGCTGGGATAATGAGTGTACGCTTTCCGCCAACCTTCATTCCTGCAAAACCCTGTTCCCATCCGGCAATTACACGCCCTTCTCCAAGACGAAATTGAAATGGCTGACCTCGGTCAACTGAACTATCGAACTTCTGACCATTTGTTAGAGTCCCTGTATAGTGCACGGTAATGAGTGAACCGACGGTTGCTTCAGCTCCTGTTCCCACCACTACATCCTTCATTTGAAGGGTGATGACTGGTGCAGTTGTGACTTCTGCTCCAGCCGTGGTTGCAGGTACGACTGTATCCGTTGCTTGCTCAGTATTTCCTGTAGGCTGTGTTGAATCCATAGTTTTTGTTGGTGATGAATCAGATATAGTTTTGCCTTGATTAAACAAACTCATTGCATTACCCCCAAAAAGCAAGAAGCCTACGACTCCAATACTTACTGCAACTGCAATCCAAGCATTTCTGTTCATAACGTTGTATAAAATATAATTTATTAAACTAACACGGTAAATTATAGTATAAAGTGAATGAAGCACAAGTTGTTCGTTGCATGATTTTGTTTTCCCTTTTACTATTACCGCTATGAATGACCAAACAAATGACGAAGTAGGAGTAGATCAGAGAGACCCCCTTACCCGTTCAGAACTCCACAACGCAACGCAAGAACGAGTTTATGAAATATCTCGCGAGTTTACCCAAGGGTTTAAATTTCTTGAAAACTACCCTCGCTCAGTAACATTCTTTGGTTCGGCCCGCTTTCCAGAAAATCATCCAGATTATATAAAAGCACGCAGTGTCGCCAGTCGTATTGTAAAAGAGCTAAAGTACTCAGTAGTAACCGGTGGTGGCCCTGGCATTATGGAAGCAGCAAATCGAGGCGCAAAAGAAGCAGGGGGAAATTCTGTAGGCTTGACAATTCGCTTACCAAAAGAGCAAGTCATGAATAAGTACATGACGAGCCATGTAGACTTTTATTATTTCTTTAGTAGAAAAGTCTGTCTCAACTATTCTGCAGAAGCGTTTCTCTTTTTCCCGGGTGGGTACGGCACTCTCGATGAATTTTTTGAAGTAGTGACCCTTCTGCAAACAAAAAAAGTTCCCATCGTTCCTGTTATTCTTGTTGGATCAAACTACTGGAACAATGTGAAGATTTTTTTGACAGAAACATTAATCGCTGGACAAACCATTGATAAGGTAGATTTAGACATTTTCTCAATTGTTGACAGCGAGAATGAAATTATCGAAATTCTCCGCAAAGCACCAATCCGAGAGTACACTCCCTACAACGGACTTCGAGTAAATCCAATCGAAGAATAAGAGATATTAAAACCCAAGGGCAGATCCCTGGCCACGGAGCTCGCTTCGCTTGCCCTTAAACGCGACAGAGCCACGGGTTTGTGTAATCCTATTTTTGCTCTTCTTAGAGAAGCGATGCCTCATTCACATCGGGATCACTAAATGTTAAAGGTCTTGAGAGATAAAACTTTTCATCTCTCACAGCGGTTCGGGATTATGAAAGGGCACTTTCCTAATCCTTTCACTCTATGCCGGCAATAGAAAATGATAATGCCCGGTTGCGCTACGCGCAATCGGGCATTTTCTAGCTCAAATCACCGAGATGAAGATACTCTACGTAGCTCTCGGGAGCTGAGTAGACATCCTCCTCGCACTCATCAGCTGAAGGGACTGCTTTTGCAACTTGAATTCGATTGGGACAGAAGTGGCTCGCATACCACCACTTAAGCCGGCTTGTTTGAGCAAAAAAGAACCCTGCAAGCCTATTGCAAAACTCGTCAAACCACGTGTGTAACATTTTTTGCCTCCGTTGAATTAAAAAAAGAGCGAGCTCAATAGTACTACTCTATTAGCTATCGTCAATGTTACTGTCTACTTCGGATCGAAAATTGATGGCAGGAGTTTCTTGTCGCTAATAATATGTGCTATACGGTTGCCTCCGTAAATAGAAGGAAGGATTCCAATACCGTTGCACCCGAGATTGTAGAGTAGCACGGGGTGCTTTGGCTCTTCTCCGACTACCCGAATACCATTTGGAGTGTAGCCCATAAGGCCATGCCATTTAAATTCATACTGACTTAGTACGTCACTCTTTCCCTCGAATACTTCGTGGACAAATGTGTCGATTTCTTTTTCTGCTTCTTTTGGGTAGTCACGCTCACGGACATACTCTGTCGTGTCTTCAATGGTCAACTCTGGACCTCCCACAGAAATAAGATTGTGATTATGATTGGTATCATACTCAAATTCACGCCGAGTAACGTAAAAATATTCTCCAGAAAGCTCAGTAAGCTTTCCAATTATGTAACTAATTGCAATTGGTGGCTTATCGTATTTTTTTACGTATCCTGACATGAACCCTATAATACCGCGGACGGTGTGATGAAATTTGGTATTAATGTCGAGCCCATTAGAAGAAATGAGCGAGATATTTTCAAATCCATTTGTACAGAGCACCACCTTGTGCGCGCTGACCTCTGCGGTCAACGCGTCGAGCATTGCGTGGTCCTCCCGAACGATTACTTTATGAATATGCGTATGCTCGTAAAGGGCAAAGCGTTTTGGATATTTAAGAAGTAAAAATTTCACTATTTCCTGACAAAAAAGCGCCGAATTCATACATCCCTTTTGAGCAGAAAGACACGCAATAAATCGAGTGTCCTTTGTTTCGAGTCGACTTAGGATTTCTGATTGTTTTACCAAAGAATAATACTTTGAATAATCTTTGGGAATATTTTTCACAAAGCTTGCCTCTTTGGCAATCAAGATTTCCTCTCGCACGAGTCCGAGCTCTGCCCGCACGTGCGCGTCGCCAAGCTGTCTCATCACTCGATCGAAATCAACGAGACCTGCATGACCAAGAAATCGTGACAGTGGGATGGAGAGTCCAGCAGATGTATACATATGGTCAAGAAGCTCCCATGTTCGCTCGATATCCCCTTGAGCACGTCTGGTTTTCTCATCACCAAATTCGTCTCGTATTTCAGAAAGTGAACGTTCAAAATAGCTCGTCAGCTGTCCCGCATTATGTCCCGTTGCTCCATGAGCAAGTCTCCCTCCATCAAATAATGTAACTTTCTTGTCAGTTTGCTCTAAACAAAAAAACGCAGTAGAGACTCCTGCAATTCCCGCGCCAATAATAGCAATATCGGTTTCGATATCACCGTGGAGGGTCACTGCGACACGATCTAGATCGAGCTGGTGAATCCATGGTGAACGGTTTTTAAACGCCATGAGTATATTATAGATTAGGCTTAAAATATCGCTGTAGTGAGTATTTTCCCGCACCTGTGGCAACAACAGAAAGCGCCACGATGAGCAGTGTAAGAGTTAATTCATATCCTCCCTGTCCCAAAAGTCCATTTTTTGCATGCACTGTTGTAATAGCAACACCCATGACAAGAGCAATGAGCACGCCTACAGGGCGGACGAAGAAACCAAGGAGTAAAAATATACCACCGAGAAGTTCAATAATAATAACAAGGTACGCAAAGATTGGTGCAAATCCAAGTGAACCAAAGAATCCTACAACACCAGAAGAATTCTGGAGTTTCTGCCAGCCATGCGCAATAAATACAATCGCAAGTGCAATGCGAATAAGAAGGAGGCCGAGATCAACGTTTACATATGACTGAATTTTTTGGAGCATAAAATAAAAATAATCTGTAATGTATATAGTATAGCGATACTACAATATTAGACAACTTTTTACCGAACAAATATATCAATGGAATATGTATAACGGAAATGGTAAAATAGATATTCAATGAACATACCACTTTCAAATAGTAACCTAGAAACAGAGATTGAAGCAATCAATACCCGGTATCCAAGCCGACTCCTTCCGCTTGAAATAAAAGTGACGCGAATTGCGCCGAGTCCAACGGGGTTTACTCACATTGGCACAATCTACGCCGCCATGATAAGTGAGCGCATCGCACATCAAAGCGATGGGATTTTTTTCCTTCGTATTGAAGATACTGACAAAAAACGAGAAGTAGAGGGTGCCACAGAAAAACTTATAAGTGGGCTGACAAAATACGCCATACATATTGACGAAGGAAAGAAGCTTGATGGGACTGAAGCTGGCGAGTATGGTCCATATGTTCAAAGTCACCGTGCGGAAATCTACCGGACTTTTGCGCAATTCCTCGTGAGCAGAGGCAGAGCGTATCCTTGTTTTTGCACACCAGATGAGCTCGACGCAGTTCACAAATCTCAAGAGCTTAAAAAAGTGCGCCCAGGATATTATAAAGAACACGCCATTTGCAGACTCAAGACCCACGAAGAAGCCCAAAAGCTCATTAACGACGGCAAGTCTTATATCATTCGTTTTAGATCAGAAGGAAATTTTGATATAAAGATTTCTATCATTGATTTGATCAAAGGAGAACGCGAGCTGTCTCAAAACGATCACGATGCTGTCATCATAAAGTCTGATGGTCTCCCAACGTATCATTTTGCACACGCAGTCGATGATCATCTCATGGGCACTACTGATGTCATTCGTGGTGATGAGTGGTTTTCTTCTCTCCCCCTTCACATTGAGCTTTTTACTGCTCTCGAGTTTCCACTTCCCCGTTTTGGTCATCTTTCCCCAATTCAAAAAATGGATGGCACATCACGTCGCAAACTCAGCAAACGCAAAGACCCGGAGGCAAATATTGAATTTTATGAATCCGAAGGGTATCCAGTTGAAGCAGTTATTGAATACCTCCTCAACCTTGCGAATTCAAACTTCGAGGATTGGCGTGTTGGACACATATTTGATAACAATCGCGACTTCAAAATTGCACTCGAAAAACTTCCGCAAAGTGGTGCACTCTTTGACATCGCCAAGCTCCAAAGTATCAGCAAAGAAGTGATTGCGCGCTTTCCTACCAAAGAGGTGTGCGAGCGAGCGCTCAACTGGACAACTGCTTTTGACTCAGATCTTGCAAAACAGATAGAAAATGACCAAACCTACGCTATCAAAATATTTGATATCGAGCGAGGAGGCGCCGAAAAAGTGAGGAAGGATATTGGAAAATGGAAAGACCTCCAGGGCGAGATCGGATATTTCTTTGATGAATTATTTGCTCCAGATGCCAAACTAATTGCAAAAGAACTCAGTACCCTAGATGGTGACACCACCACAAAAGCGCTGGAGCTCTTTTTTGCTTCGTATTCCGAGGAAGATACAAAAGATGTGTGGCTTGAAAAAATGCGCACCATCGCAACAGTGCTCGGATATGCACCGAATACAAAGGAACTCAAAGCAAATCCAGAAAAATACAGAGGATCAATTGCAGAAATTACTAAAATATTTCGCGTTCTACTTACCGGCAAAACTCAGACTCCAGATCTTTACGAGATTATGCAGGTAATGGGAAATGCTCGCATCATGAGAAGACTTAAAATTCCTGGATAACTATTTTCTATAATCTTTTCTAATTTTTTTGTAAATCAGCTTGAGTCTTTTTTTCTTGTGATATAATTTATTCATAATTATATGAACATACCGCACATTGTTATTATCGGAGGAGGTTTTGGAGGAGTATATACTGCACGGTTTCTTGCACCGCACGTAAAATCTGGATTACTCAAAGTCACGCTCATTAATCGCACAAACTTTTTCCTTTTTACACCACTCCTTCACGAAGTAGCAGCCGGAAGTCTCACTCCAACGAGCGTAGTTGAGCCCATTCGAGAAATATTCCGTGATGAGTGTGTTCGTTTTCTTGAGACTGAAGTGAGCGGAGTTGATAGCAAAAGCAAGACCATCACCACATCGATTGGCACTATACACTATGATTATCTTGTCCTCTCCTCCGGAGCTGATACCAACTTCTATGGTGTAGCCGGAGCAAAAGAGCACTCTCTCACTCTGAAAAGTCTTGCTGATGCAATGGCTATCCGCAACCGCATCATTTCTGCATTTGAAACAGCCTCACACACGCATGACGAAGATACACGCAAAAGCCTCCTCTCGCTAATCGTAGTTGGTGGTGGACCTTCGAGCATCGAGCTCATTGCTGAACTCTCAGAGTTTATGCACGATACTCTCAAGCTCTATTTTAAACACACCGCAATTAGGAAAAAAGAGATGAGTATTACCCTTATTTCAAGCAGTGCAGAAATCCTCGGACAATTTCCCGGCTCTATCGGCAGAATTGCGCATCGCACGCTCGCGCGCAAAGGCATACGCATTATAACGAGCGCTATGGTGACAGCAGTATCGGAAGGTAAAGTATCGCTCAAAGATGGATCTTCATTTTCTGCAAAACACATTATTTGGGCAGCTGGGGTAACCCCAAACACTATCGGAAAAGAAAACTTCATCCTCGATAAGGGGAATCGGGTGATGACCAACTCTCTCCTCCAAGCCGAGGGCCACCAAAATATTTTTTGCCTTGGTGATGTTGCGTGCTTTAAGACAAGTCCGACTGACACTCACCCTCTCGCAATGCTTGCTCAGGTAGCAGCTCAGCAGGCCAAGACCGTCGCGCACAATATTCCTGCACATATACAAAATAAGAAACTCTACCCATTTCTCTATCACGAAAGAGGACTTCTCCTGTCGCTTGGAAAATGGAATGCTGCAGGTATTATCGAAGGATACACACTCCATGGAAAGCTTATGTGGCTCTTATGGAGATTGGTTTACTTATTCAACTTTCACTCGTGGAGTAAACGTCTTAAAATTGCGGTTGAGTGGTCTGTGCATTTATTTAGAAATAGAGATATATCTCAGACACAGTAAAAATGCAGCTTTAAGTATATTAATGTTAAAAAATATCAAGGATTCCTATTAATATTTTTTTGCCTGTGTTTCTAGATAAATTGAAAAGAATCACGAATGAATATAAATTACGAATAAATGAAATGAGTCCGCCTTTTTTGGGCGGACTCTTGTGCTCTCCATACCTTGTTATTTTCGGGTAAGCACACTCTCAAACAACTTTTGTACATTGTGTTCGCTCAAAGTTTCTCTTGCGGTTTTCACCTCAAGAAAATCGAGAGCAACTGCACTCGCCAGCACCATTGCGAGGTCAGTCTCTGGAGTTGAGTTTCCCGCAAAAGATAATATGAGGCCAACTTCTGACTGATAGGGAAACTTGATAGCACCCAGAACGTATTGCCACATATTGGACACCGAGTGTGCTGCCAAGCTGAGTACAAATTTCTCAGATTCCAAACGGCATCTTTCAATTACATCGAGATTGTCTGTCTGCATGGCAGATCCACACAGAATGACTCCATCTCCAGTCGCAAACGTGAAATAACCCGCGTAGAACTTATTGTCAGTTACAACCCTAATTTTTTGGACACTTCTCCGAATTTCTTTCCGGATGGCGTCAGTGAAATGTGTTGAAGTAATACACTCTTCTCGCACCCTTATATTGCCCATGGGACCTCCAGATAGTGTAAAGTGAACATTAAAAAGACCTACTAAAGATACAGAGTACTCGTATTCCAAAGTCAGTTAAGAAGCCTAGGCAAAGTGGATAAGCACAATTTCAGACGGAGATCCAACACGTACTGGAGGCCCCCACGTTCCTACACCACTTGAAGTATAGACATCCATATTTTTAAACTTCTTATGTCCGTAGTCATATCCTTTGAATACAAACGAGGTGAGGAGATTTGCAGGAAATACCTGAGCGCGATGAGTATGTCCTGAAATTTGGAAATGAATCCCGTGTTCCTGCGCAATATCAATATGAAATGGTGTATGTTTGAGCAGAATTGACGGCATGTCTTTCTGTATATTCAGTGATGTAAGGACATCTCGATACTCTGCATGATCTGCAGTATCACGATAGTCCACCCCCACAATTTGCACACCCTCCACTTCTGCTACTTCATCATGGAGCACCGTGATACCAAGTGCTTTAATTGGATCAATGTATTTTGCTACGGCACCAGATACATATTCGTGATTTCCGGTAATAAAATAGGTGCCATGCTGTGCTGTTAGGCCTGCAAGAGGGCTGATGACGTCAGATTCATGGACTTTCACGCCATCAAACAAGTCTCCTCCAATAAATACAATATCGGGGTTTATGGTATTAATGCGATTCACAATCCTTCGCATAAAATTCTTTCCGCGCACTTGCCCAAGGTGAATGTCACTCACGAACACGGCCTTTTTATTCTTCCATGACTCAGGAAGATTTGGGAGAGTGACGGTAATACTCGTTGTACGAATCTTCTGCGCATGAGTAAAGCCATATGCAGAGACTAAAAAGCTCAGAATAAAGAGGATTTTACCGATAGACTGCGTAGGAATGTCCAGAGATACTCCGTTTGCCGTGAACGCCATGACTCCAAGAAGAACCGATGAGAAAAAGAGATAGAACAGAAAGCCGAGCCATACGCTCGCCATACGATACATAAGTCTCGAGAACCAATTGTGATAGTGATGAGTGAGAAATGTCGCAAAGAAAAACAAACACGATAAAGCGAAAAGAGAGAATTGAAGAAGCGGGAGTGAGTTCCCAAAATCAAATGCGTATACGAGTGCACTGTATACGACGTAATGGATGAAAAAGAGCATTGACTGCACCGCAATCAAAAACGCAACGAGAGATGGATAAGTTCTATGCATCATAAAGTACTATAGTATCAAAAAACATTTTTTCAATCTAAGTGAAATAGGTATTACGAGAATTATCGCCACTTATTTCGACAAATCAAGGATATCATCAATGCGGATTTGCTTTACAAAGTCAGGCACGTGGGAAACCACAATCATAGCACCTTCATATTTGCTGAGCGCTTCTGCAATAACCGGAAGATGTCTGAAGTTTATGTGGTTTGTCGGTTCATCGAGGATTAGGAGGCCTGGCTTTTGGAGTACGAGCTGAGCGAGCGCAACGAGGCCTTTCTGCCCTTCTGACAAATTACCGATTTTTGAACGCATAAGCTCGCCTGATATAAGAAAGCCTGCAGCAGTAGAGCGAAGTGTTTCTTCATGAGGTCTTTGCATCGCTTTTTCAAGCGCGTCGTACACAGTATCTTCAAAGTCCAGTGTTGAAAAATCTTGGCGATAGTACCCGATGCGCGTCCCAGAGAGAATCGTAACTCCTTTTGCTGTTCCCGTTGCAATTGACTCAAGAAGTGTGCTTTTACCAATTCCGTTTGGACCAGAGAGTAATAGGTGCTGGTTCTTACGAAGTGAGACATTTGCTTTTCGCTTTACTTCTTTTCCTGTCGCAGGATTGAGCACACTAAAAGAAGTGATGGAAAGAATATCTCCGATTAAGTCAGGTTGAGCGGGAATAATAAATGAGCGAATAGTCTTGTCTTCCCTTCTGACATCCACCTTTTCTTCTTCCAGCTCTTGAGCTTTTTCGCGCATACGCTTTGCTACCATACGCATCTGACCTCCCTTTTGGGCGAAGAAGTTTGCTTTCTCTTTGTTTGCTTGGATTTCTTTTGCAAGGAGTGCGTTTTTTCGGTTTTCTTTTTCTACCCGTGCTGTGATTTCTGCAAGGAGGTCGAAGTAGTTGCCCACATATTGCTCTACTTTTCTGGTGAAGACATCGAGGTAAAGCACTCCTTCAGTAAAAGCATTGAGGAATTCAGCATCGTGAGAAATGACCATACAGGTTTTCTTGTAGTTCACCAAAAATTTCGTAAGGTGTTCTATACCCTGATGGTCGAGATTGTTTGTTGGCTCATCGAGGAGGAGCACATCTGCATCTTGGATTAGTGCTGATGCAAGAAGAAGACGTGCTTGCTGGCCACCAGAGAAAGTTTTGATCTTCTTATCATGGTCGGCTTTGAGATGCACAACTTCGAGTACCTTATCAATCTTTGGATCGATATCGTACACTTTTTTATCAAAACATTTTTCAAAAAAGGCTCTGACTGTGAGTTCGAGATCTGGCCTTGGGATTACTTGACGCGCAATAGCGATTGAGACATTCTGCCCAGTGTGGATTTCACCAGAGTCTGGTTTGTGAATTCCGGTAATGAGGCCGAAGATAGTACTCTTGCCCGCTCCATTTTGCCCCATGATAGTAATCTTTGAACCTCTGCGCACAGTAAGATCAACCTCATCTAAAATGGGCTTATTATGACCGTGTTCGAATGACACACCGTCAAATCGAATAATTACTTCTCCGCGTTGAGACATATGAATTGACAAGCATACCGTATTTCTGTCTTTTTTGGAAGCTTTTCGTATTCATTGTTGTTAGTAATAACATCAATACGTTATATTTTACTATTTTTGTCAAACATGCTATGATACACACCTTATGGAAGAAAAACCTCAATTCCCGATGCGAATCAACAAATATCTTTCGATGCGAAAGCTCGCCACACGGCGTGGGGCAGACGAGCTGATTGGCAAAAAAAAGGTCTACATCAACGGAAAACCTGCGGTTTTAGGTAGCAAGGTAAACGAGGACGACAAGATAGAAATCCTTCACTCTCGTAATCCACAAAAAATGGTCTATCTCGCCTACCACAAGCCAATTGGCGTTATTACCCATTCACCCAAGCGCGGTGAACTGGATATCAAAGAATCTGCAATGCTAAAGAATGTTTTTCCTATCGGTAGATTGGATAAAAATTCTCATGGCCTCATTATCCTCACAAACGACGGGCGCATTACTGACCATATGCTAAATCCAAAATTTGAGCATGAAAAAGAATATATTGTCACCACTTCAAACAAACTTCGTACGAGCTTCAAGAAAAACATGGAGAAAGGAGTTGATATCGAAGGATACATGACTAAAAAATGCACAGTCGATATTATCGACGAGCACACGTTTAATGTAATACTCACCGAAGGCAAGAAACATCAGATCCGTCGTATGTGCTCAAATCTCTTTCAAGAAGTGAGCGAGCTCAAGCGCATCCGCATAATGAATATTGAACTCGGGAAGCTCTCACCAAATAGCTATCGGGCAATCGAAGGAGGAGAGCTTGAGATATTTCTAAAGGCACTAAAGATGTAGAGGTGGGGTGAATATCAATGAAAAAAAGACTTTAAATTTTGGAAATCTCATCCAATTTCATTATCCGCAAGCCTTTAAATTCTTTTCTTTAAAGGTAAAATGTTTAATAACTTCGAATCCTTAGTTTATCATATATGATAAACTAAGGATTCGAAGTTTGGGGTGAATTTTATTAATACCGATTCTTTTTAGGTTCATTTTAATTTTTTACTTGGACTCACTTTCATTTCTTTACTCATTCTATTTCCTTTTTTCATATTGTCTCTTTCCTTTTCTCACTTCTTCTTCACATATCCAAGCAGCAGTCGCGCGAGTCGGATATCCTTATAGGAAATATTTGCACCCACAATATCTTTTACTGGCGTAAGCCTTGTTTCCCCCGTTTTATCAAACACTTTTTCAAATGCAGCTTCGATTTTCTTGAAATGCGCATTTGACAGATCTTTTTTTAAATACGAAATATCAATATCCGCGCCATCCTCAACTAAAGTCTCTAGATGATCAATAATAGTTTCCGCTCCCACTCCACGCTTGTCTGCCATTTCAGATATTGAGTACTCTTCTTTTACGAATTCAAGCGTTTTTTCAAAGGTTGAAAGCTTTTTTTCCTTTTTTGCAGGCTTAATGCTAGCTAGAAAGGTTTTTTGCTGTTCAGCGATTTCTTTTTTATCAAACTCTTCAAACTCGGCTTGCGATTCTTCGGACGCTCTGCGGAGTTCAAAGTCGTACTCGAGCACTTCAGGATGCACCATCAGTGCATTTTCATTCATACCAAGGATTGTCAAACCTTCGAGAGTCCGCACACGAGAGAGTGCCACGTATCCCATACCCGGCTCGAATGATTTTGAGAGGTCTACCTCGACTGCGTCAAGGCTCATTCCCTGGCTTTTGTGTACAGTAATAGCCCATGCGTGGCGAAGTGGGTGCTGAGAAATTTCTGCTTTTATCTTTCCCTCTTCTTCAATACTCCAGGTGGCCCTGACAATAGTAATGAGCTCGCCCTTTGCGGTTCGGATGACTGGATCAGCACCTTTCCCGCACTCAACCACAATGCCGAGCGTTCCATTTACATATCCGGCTTCAAAATTATTCTTCACACACATCACCCGCGCGCCAACGCGAAGCCTGAGTATTTCTGGTGCAAGACAAGACTTTTTAAGAATATCAATGAGTACTGGATTACCTTTACTTACCATGCCATATTCCACCTCATCGGTTTTGAGCAAGCCGAGTTCATTAATGTTCAGCACATCCACATCAGCATTGTGCGTAAAGAGCCTCGTTGGCTCAATATGCGAAACGGTTTTTTGATTAAAACGACTCTTTAGGAGCTCGCGAGAGCGCTCGGACACTTCACCACTTCGAATATCATTTAAGATACCGATGGTCACATCATCTTTTTGCCTAAACTGCTCTGAGAGATAGCAAATCGTAAATCCCGCATCTCTCCACGCATCAGATTTGTACACAAAATAAGATTCCATTTCGCCTGCGCGAGTGACCGGTGGTAGTTGAAAAAAGTCTCCACAGAGTATCACTTGCAGTCCACCAAACGGCGCCTCACTACGCTTCATCCTTCGTGCTATTTTATCCACCAAATCAAGCCGAAAGTGATGGAGCATGGATATCTCGTCAATGATAAGCACTTTTACTTTTTCAAATCGTCTAAAAAGATATTGTTTTTCTTCGAGCGCATCGAGCTCAGCGTCAGACATGTGAGATTTGATACCCATTCCAGTCCATGAGTGAATAGTCACACCCCCCATATGAGTGGCCGCAATGCCCGTAGAGGCAGTGATGCCGATTTCTACTCCTTCTGACCGAAGATGCGCAATATACTGATTGATAAGGTGCGTTTTACCGCTTCCTGCAGGACCAGTCACGAAAACATTATTCCCCATTTTGAGAATCTCGAGTGCTTGCTTTTGAGTCATGAGATTAGTATAGCAAATGGCGAGCGCATCGCTGATAACTTTTTTATTTCAAGTGAAATCTTCAGGAAATATGAGCAAGAGCATTTAGCGGTAAAGCTAAACACATTTCATATCTGCTCTAGTACCTAACACCAAAAGTCGGAGGGTTTTAAATTGGTATTTTTTTTGCAAACGCAATAAAAACGGTACTGGCAGGAAGAATTCTAAGGTTGGGTTTACGAGTAACTGGGGAATTACCGGGATCATGACTCCAAAAACCAGCAAGTCGACAAATACGGTAAGAATAATCGAGGGTAGTACTTTTTATTTACCATTACTATTATCACATTACTCAGGTTTAATGCTTTTTACAAAAAAACAGGGCTACCGTGTTACGGGTAGCCCTGAGGGGGTTGCGCGAATCAAGAGTCAAGAATTCAAAAGACTCAAGGATTCAAGGTGCGAGAGACACTTCCGCGGAACCGAACGCGGACACGGTGCCAAAGCGTTCGTAGATATCGGTCGTCCAGCGCGTGCCGAAATTGAGCTTGTCGACGTAACAGCCGAAGATCGGCGCTTGCAAGAAGCCGCCATCGGCGCCCGGAGCGTATTCATCACCGGAGCAGTCGACACGGAGGTCATCGTACTTGGTGAAGCGTTCCGGATGCGTCAGGATCATGATCCCGACCGCGAAGGCTCCGAGGCCGAACTCATTGGCCTGGAAGACCTCACGAGCGCGACGAGCGGAACGTCCACGATGACGCAGACCGAACTGCGCGGGAACCACGAGGATGTCGTGATCCGGCTGTTCGGCGGTGAGCTTCTCGAGGAAGCCAACCGAACGCTTGTGCTGCCGGAGGTACTCGCTGCCGAGTTCACCATCGCGGTTGTTGGAGAAGTCATCCTTGCGGGACTTCTTCAGCGCTTCCAGCACCTTCTCGACGGCCTCGTTGTAGGTCATTGCTACGCTCTGCCACTTCGGGATAGCGAACCATCCTTCGGCGTGCTGCGGGAGTTCTGCTTCAGCAAGCTTCTCGTTGGCGAAGCCGACACCTGGGAAGAGCTGGCGCAGAATGTTGGTCTGCTCCGTGATGCCTTTCACCTTGTGACCTTTGGGGTACACGTAGGTCGACTTCACTTCCTCGTCCTTGTACTTGTCCGTGA
>CAZAZG010000014.1:0-15240 GCA_964489565.1 uncultured Candidatus Saccharibacteria bacterium
GCATATGCCTCACTCATTTCTTTAAACTTTTTTTCATCCCCTCCTTTTTTGTCAGGGTGATGTTCATGCGCGAGCTTACGAAACGCTTTTTTGATGTCGTCTTTGTTTGCTTTCTTATCAACGCCAAGCGTTTCGTAGTAGTTTTTACTCATAGTTCAATAGTACCACCTCGCACCTCACTTAAGGATGCTCACGTTCAGGAAGACAAACAGATCGAGTATGTTCGTGTCCTGCACCACAAACTCATTGTGTTATCCTGTTGAATTATCTTTCTTGTCCTCAAACTCCGCGTCTTGGGCAGTATCTTGTGGGTTTGGCTCTGTGCTCGCTGTGGCATCTGCTTGTGCAGCATCCGGCGTTGGCTGAGCCTTTGCCATTGCTTCGCCGATTTTTGAGAGTTCTGCCCCGAGTTCGTCCGATACTTTCTTGATAGCGCCCGCATCAGTGCCGTCTTTTTCTTTCTTGAGGTTTGCGATTTTTTCTTCAACAGAGGCTTTTATCTCATCAGGGATTTTACCCTCAGCATCTTTCAGGGATTTTTCTGCGGTATAGATAAGCTGCTCAGCAAGATTGCGAGTTTCGACAATTTCTTTTTTCTTTGCATCTTCATCTTTGTGGAGCTCGGCTTCTTTTTGCATACGCTCGATGTCTGCGGGAGAAAGTCCTGAACCTGCTTCGATGCGAATAGACTGCTCCTTGTTTGTCGTCTTATCTTTTGCTTTTACGTTTAGAATTCCGTTTGCATCAATGTCAAAGGATACTTCTACTTGTGGCATTCCGCGCTGCGCTGGAGGGATACCGTCAAGAATAAATCGTCCAAGACTTTTATTGTCGCTTGCCATTGGGCGTTCACCCTGCACAATGTGAATCTCTACTGATGTCTGATTATCAGCTGCGGTAGAAAATACTTGAGAGCGAGATGCTGGGATAGTAGTATTTTTCTCGATGAGCTTTGTTCCTACACCTCCCATGGTCTCAATGCCAAGTGAAAGTGGAATAACATCAAGGAGGAGAATATCCTTCACATCTCCAGAGATAATACCGCCTTGCACCGCTGCGCCGAGCGCCACTACTTCGTCAGGGTTGATAGATTTGTTTGGCTCTTTTCCGAAGAACTGTTTTACGGATTCTGCAATCGCAGGCATACGAGTCTGACCTCCGACAAGAATAACCTCATCAATCTCCGTAACTTTAAATGGCGATGCTTCTACCGCTCGCTTCATGATCTCTGTTGCGCGGTCAATAAACTCACGAGTCAGCTCTTCGAGCTTTGCACGCGATAGCTTTAAGAGGAGGTGTTTTGGTCCACTTGCATCAGAAGTAATAAATGGAATGTTGATCTCTGTTTCAACTGCTGTAGAAAGCTCAATTTTGGCCTTCTCCGCTGCTTCGTCGAGTCTTTGGAGTGCAAGTGCGTCTGTGCGCACATCGATGCCCGATTCCTTCTTATACTCATCTGCAATCCAGTTGATGATTTTCTGGTCGATATCTTTTCCTCCAAGGTGACTGTCACCATCGGTTGATTTTACTTCTACCACATCATCACCCACTTCAAGAATAGAAACATCAAACGTTCCTCCACCAAAGTCATACACTGCAATCTTCTCGTTCTTCTTTTTATTAAATCCGTATGCGAGTGCGGCCGCTGTCGGCTCGTTGATGATGCGCTTTACGTCGAGTCCTGCGATTTTGCCCGCATCCTTGGTAGCCTGACGTTGTGCATCGTTGAAATACGCTGGTACGGTGATGATAGCCTCGGTTATTTTTTCTCCGAGCTTTGCTTCGGCATCAGCTTTGATTTTCTGCAAGATCATTGCAGATACTTCTTCTGGTCGGTAGTTTTTTTCTGCGATGGTCACTTCCACTCCACCATTTCCTGATTTGAGAATGGCAAAAGGCACAGAAGTTTTATCTTTCTGTACTGCTGGATCATCAAATGTGTGTCCAATGAAGCGCTTGATACCATAGACCGTATTTTTCGGATTGGTGACACCTTGGCGCTTTGCGAGCAATCCCACGAGACGCTCACCGGTCTTTGAGATAGCAACCACTGAGGGCGTGGTGCGTGCGCCCTCAGCATTTTCAATAATAGTAGGATTGCCGAGCTCCATAAACGCTACAGCAGAATTCGTAGTACCGAGGTCGATTCCAATGATTTTAGACATAATGAATATGAAGATATGCTATTAAAAAACAATTTGAGTACATAGTATAGGTATTCTTAATTGACTAGTCAAACGGCAATTCTTATTAGGAAAACTCACCCACGCTCACCTTTGCTGGCCGGAGTACTTTGCCGTTAAGACTGAAGCCGGTCTGCAATACTTCTGTAACAGTGTGGTCTTTATCCTCCTCTGTTACCGGTACCGTAGTCACTGCATCATGAAGGCTTGGATCAAACGGTTCCCCCATGGGATTGATTTTGCTCACCCCATTTTGCTCGAGCACTCCGAGTAACTGCTTTGCGATAGATTCCATGCCCATGCGCCACTCTTTTGGAAGTAATTCCCAGGCTGCAGTATTTTTCATAGCAAGGTCAAAGGTGTCGATTACCGGAAGTATCTGAGTAATAAGATCGTTCTTTGCGTACTTAAGCATTTCCATCTTTTGCTCCTCATCGCGCTTTCTGGCATTCACAAAGTCCGCCTTATCTTTCTGCCAATTAGTGAGGTATTCGAGTCGATCTTTTTCTGCAGTTTTCAGCTTTTCTCGAAGTTTTTTTATGGCGTCACCTTGCGCTGCATCAGCAAGAACCGAATCATCGATTTCTGACTCAGTATCAAGGATAATGTCATCGTGTTCGTCTTGCATAAGCCTATAGAATACGGAATTGAGGCAAAAAAATCAAGGAGAAAAGGAGAGCTTGTGGGTCGTGGCTTTTAGTTTTAAGTAAATAAGAAATAAAAGGCAAAATTAAATTCTAGACATAAAAAAGCCCCGAAGATTACCGTGGTTGGAAATATAATAGAGGTGAAAGAACTGTAGTTGCGCTATACATACTTTTCAGTATATTTTTCAAATATGTGCGACAGCGATCGTTAGTTACCCCATTCAGTCCACTCCATACCCATACGCCATAAGTATGCTGTAGCATGCTTATGGCGTATGGGTATCTCATCTAAATCTTTCGTATTAATTTATGGAGATATAATGTGTCTTAAGGAAATTTGTATTCCACTTGGCGGTTAAACCGCCAAGTGGAATTGAGAAAACAAAAAATAGCTTGCCGAAAGCAAGCCATTAAAGAAATGTTTTGTCAATCAAATCATCGACCGCGGAAATAATCAACAGTATTCACCTTTTCAAATATTTTCTGTTTCTACTCATTCCTACATATTATTTATCTATGTCATTCTTCACTGTTTCCTTTTCCGCATTTACTTAAAACTAAAAACTTTATCACGCAAAAATACAGTAAACGATAAGAACTCTCATGCTCGTCGTCACTCAAATAAGATTGCAATCCCGTCTAGCAATCTCACACTGCCGTGCTCTTTATAGTTATAGCCGTCAAAACGTATAAAAAAAGCCGGCGAGGGCCGGCTTTGTTCTATCGTTTTGACCACTGAGGTGCCTTACGAGCTTTCTTGAGACCGAACTTTCGACGCTCCTTCATTCGTGAGTCACGCTTGAGGAATCCTACTTCTTTGAGTCCCTTGCGGAGTTCGAGATCGTATTCTACGAGTGCACGTGCGACTCCGTGGCGAACTGCACCTGCTTGAGATGAAATACCCCCTCCCTTTGTGCGGACAGTCACTTTAAACTTCTGGGCCAGGTTTGCTTTGGTGAATGCCTCACGAGCGACTCGCTGGAGTTCTGCGGTTGGAAAGTGAACCTCAATCTCTTTATCGTTGATAGTAAAAGAGTTCTTTGAGGCTTCGGTAATTCGAACGCGAGCAGAAGAGGTTTTTCTTCGGCCGATTGTTTCGATGTATCGTGTTTTTGATTCTGTTTCTGACATAAAAAATTATATTACTCGACAACCTTTAAGTTGTTGATCATTTTTGCTCGAAGCTTGTTCTTTGGGAGCATGCCATTTACTACTTTTCGGATCATTTCTCCACTTCCTTTTTTTGCAAGTGCATCTCTGAGCTTCACGGTCTTGAGTCCTCCTGGGAACCCAGAGTAAATCTTGTACTCCTTCTCAGCACGTTTCTTATCTGAAATACCGATTTGAGAAGCATTCATAATAGTAACCTCAACGTTAGGAAATGTGTTTCTCTGAAAATCTACCGTATTTTTTCCAATCAAAAACTTCGCTGCTTCACTAGCAACTCGTCCAAGTGGTTTTCCTTTTGCGTCGATGGTATGTTTCATTTTTGTTTGGCTTATACTACTTACTTTTGGGCAATTGTCTATCTGGGCTATACAAACTCAATGTGAGCTTGAGGGCTTGCATCCTTAAGGCGGATTCCCATTTTTACGATACGAAGATAGCCACCTTTTCGATCAATGTAGCGTGGTCCAAGGATAGTGATCAGTTTCTTAGCACACGGCGCCCCAACTTGAGCGATAAGGTCGCGATGCGCTGCGAGGGTTGCTTTCTTTGCATTGGTCACCATCTTTTCAACGAGTGGACGTACTTCCTTCGCTTTAGGCTCAGTAGTTAGCATCTTTTCATTCTTTATAAGAGCCACCGCAAGCCCGCGGAGAAGCGCTTTGCGTTGTCCCTGTGTTCTGTTGAATTTTCTGTTTGCGTTATGGTGTCTCATATGTATTCTTAGCGAATGGAGTGAGTTTTTAAAAATAGTGACCTAGCTCTCGTTTGTTTTAAGGATGTAACCATACTACATCTTATGGTATTCATCAATAAATTCTTTTAATGTTTTTCTGTCATGACGAGGCTGGGTAATGAAAATTATAGTCGTTGTTCCCTTAATTTTCAGTTACTTTAGTGATATTCCGTATTCAGCAAGCTTCGCGCGGATTTCCTGAATGCCCTTTGCACCAAGTCCGTCAACGTCGAGAAGGTCTCGTTCTTTCTTTCTTGAGAGACCTCCTACAGTGCGGATGTTTGCATTTGAGAGTGCATTTTGAGTTCGTGGAGAAAGACCAACAGACTCAATGCGGGTCTTAAGGAGCTCAGAATCAACCTCTGTCTTTGATCCCGCATCAGACTCAGTGCTTGCAGTTATAGTTGGAGTTGACTCCTCCATTTCTTCTTTGAATCCTACGATTGCCTTGAGCTGTCCAATCATGATTTGCACTGAAGTCTCGAGGGCTTCCTTTGAAGTGATAGTCCCATCAGTTTCAATAAAGAGTTTCAGACGGTTGAAATCGGTGCGATCGCCAACACGCATGTTTTCTACTTCGTAGCTTACGCGACGGATTGGGGTGAATATTGCATCGAGTGCAATGGTGCCAATGTCAACGCGACTCTTCTGGAGCACTTCTTTTGAAACGTATCCCATACCTTGTTCGATGGTCATTTCGATGTCGAGCTCTGCATTCTTGTCGGTGAGGGTAGCAATAACGAGCTCGGGATTGAGGATTTCTATCTGTCCAACCTTGTCTACATCAGCTGCAGTTATGACCTTCTCACCTTTTACTTTGAGAGTAAGGGTTTGTGGCTCAGATGAAAGCATCTTGATGCGCATCTTTTTGAGATTGAGCATCACCGTTATGACATCTTCTGAAACTCCAGATATAACTGAGAACTCATGGTTTACTCCTGAAATTTTGATCGCAGTAATGGCGGCACCAGGAAGTGATGAGAGGATGATGCGACGAAGTGAGTTACCGAGTGTGTGTCCATATCCAGGGTAAAGACCGTCTATTTCATATGTTCCGCTGAACTGATCTTCAGATACAATTCGTGGTTTTGATGGCAATACAATTGAATAGTCAAACATAATGGTGTTTTTAAAATTATTAAAACGTATTATCGGCTGTAAAATTCCAAAATCGCATTCATATCAAACATTGAATTTCCTTTGTCAAACTTTGGCATTCCCTGAATCTGGGCCTCTTTCTTATCAAAATCAAACTTAATCCATGCTGGCTGAGTATAAGTCTTGAGGCGCTCTTCAAGAGAAGCAAAGAGGACTTTCCCACTACTTGCAGGGCGAATTGAGATGCTGTCACTGAGGCCAAGCTGCATAGAAGGGATTGTGATACGCTTTCCGTTTACAAACATGTGACCATGAGAAACTACCTGTCTAGCTGCGAGGCGTGTTGATGCAAAGCCTGCACGATATGCAACATTGTCCGCACGGAGCTCGAGAGTTTCAAAAAGCTCATTTACTGGGTTACCAGCCTTTGTTCCAAGTGCATTTTTTACATATTTTGAAAATTGCTTTTCAGTGACACAGTAGGTAAAGCGGGCTTTTTGCTTTTCGAGAAGCTGTAAACCAAAGTTTGATTTTGGACGAGCAAAACCGCGCTTTCCGCTTTTTTCTTTGCGAGCTTGTGAGAGTGCATACTTTTGAGTTTGAGTTTTCTCAAAAATAGGAGCTCCGAGTCTGCGTGCGATTTTGTATTTTGGTCCGATGATCATGATGTTAGTTTTATATGTTTGGTAAGTTTAGAAAGTTGTATAAGTCTTGAGCTCACCTTACTAAACTTTTTTACTTCTTAAACTCTTCGTGGTTTCTTTGGTTTTGGTCCGTTGTGAGGAACAGGAGTAGTGTCCTTTACAGAAGTAAGGTTTATGCCCTTTGCGATGAACCCGCGAATAGCAGACTCACGCCCAGATCCAACACCCTTTACAACCACGGCTACTTCCTTGATGCCCATAGCGAGTCCTTTGGTGCCCACGATTTCACCTACCTTTGCTGCAGCAAAGGGTGTTCCTTTCTTTGCACCACGAAATCCAAGAGACCCTGACGATGACCAGCAGAGAGTGTTTCCTTTTACATCAGTGAGTACTACTTTAGTGTTGTTGTAGGTTGACTGAACATTCAAAATTCCTGTATCAGCACGCTTTTTTGAAACAGAAGAAGCGCCAGATTTATTGTCTGAACTTCCCTCCTCACCCTTTTTTACTATTCGTTTTTTGCCCATCGGTATAAAATCTAAAAGTTTATGAGATGACTACAAAAGACGTTTCTAACTCCTTATGAGAGTCGGATGACGTCTCTACTTGTAGCCTTATTTCAAACCCGTTATTAATAGCATAATTAAAAAAAACTGTAAAGCCACTTTCCCCCACCTGCATCATCTTACTTCTTATCGGCGATTTTACGGCCAGTTCCCATGGTCTTTCGAACGTTTCCACGACGAGTTCGTGAATTGGTTTTTGTCCTCTGTCCTCGCACTGGAAGTGAGCGCATGTGACGGACACCGCGGTATGCCTTAATATCCTTTAAGCGCTTGATGTTTCCGGCTACTTCACGCTTGAGGTCTCCTTCGAGCTTCATGGTTTCGATCACCTTACGGATGTCGTTTTCCTGAGCTACAGAGATGTTCTTTGGTTTGAGCGCACGGTCTACACCTGCTTGATCGAGGATTGTGTGAGCAAGGGGACGTCCAATGCCGTATACGGCAGTGAGGCCAATCTCAATGCGTTTTTCTTCTGGGATGGTAATACCGAGGATTCTCATGGGTGGTGTTAGTTGTTAGTTTTAAGTTACATATGTATTTAGTTTTGAGTTTACTTGAAACTTAAACTAAAAACTGGTTAATTAGCCTTGGCGTTGCTTATGGCGCTGGTTGGCCTTGCAGACAACATACACGTAGCCTTTTCTGCGGACTACCTGACATTGTGCACACATTTTTTTGACTGATGCTCGAACTTTCATGATGAAAAATATTGGTAAGAATGTAAGTAGCTATTCTAATAGAATTGCCTTTTTTGTCAACAGGCTCGAAGGCTCTCTAGAGCCTTCGAACAATACGTCCTCTTCCCCCGTACGGATCTACGGTTACTTCCACCCTATCCCCGACGAGAACACGGATCTTGTTCATCCTCATTTTTCCAGACAAATAAGCAAGGAAATCTTTCTCTGTCCCTTCCGGAACTATGCGGAAAAGGATATTCGGAAGTGCTTCAATGACAGTGCCAACGATTTTTTCTTCTTTCTGTTCAAGTTTTGAATCCATAAGTGATTGGAGGAGTATACGTGATAGTGAGTGACTGGTCAAAATTATCGAGATTCTGGAGCTATGACAATAGTGATATCTGAGGCGGATGTAGGGAACGTCCCTTTCCAAAACGGTCGCAAGGCAGCGGTCGCACTTTTAATCGAAGGATAGAGTTGGAGAATGCCCGTAAGGTCTTTCTTGTTTTTTTCTGATAAGTCATTCTTTAGCTTCTCTTCATCAAATTTTGAGACAAAATTGAGAGTTCCCGCGAGTGTAAATGAGAAGCTATCGAGATTTGAGGGACTCAAGGTGTCCTTGTCTTTAATGACGAGCTTGAGGCTTTCTGCACCGACGATAGCCACTTGGCTTTTTGCGACATCTGGGGCGAGCCTGCTTGCAATGCTTTGCGCAAACGCACGGTTATTAAAGAGAATAGCAGTAATGGTGGCCTCTTCGTTTATGGTAGCGGATGATTTTGAGTCACCAGATTGGGGAAGTGAATTGTATGTATAAAAGATGCCGTCGTCATATAAGGTGAAATCTGCGGGGGCCTGGGCAATAGCCATTTTTTTTAGGTCGTCGTTTAGCTTTGAGTGGAGCTCCTCACGTGACTTTTTACTTTCTGAGTCTGATACTTTTTTAACAGTTCCCAGAAAGCCACCTGCCATTTCAGTTTTTGACCTACCATAAAGCGTCTTAAATTTTGGATCATTCTTAAACCCGGGAATAGTAAAATCAACCTTGCCAATATTGTACTTCTCACCTGCTTCATCTGCATAGACCACTACATCTACGCTTCCGGGAATAGTTTTTCCAAGTTCCATTCTTATGGCAGGGACTACAACTGACTCGTTCACCCGATATATGAGGCCCGTAGGACTTTCAAAACGAGTGTTTTTAATGAGGCGCTGGGATGTCTTATCGGTAGAGTTGTACACCGTAATAGTTCCCGTAGCTTTTCGCTCCACTTTTTCTTCACCAGTCGCAGTGACGTCTTTGCCAGCACTTTGGGTGATTTTAAGCACTTGGAATCCAAGCTCATCTCCTGCTGGGGTGCTCTTTGCGGTAAATATCGTTTCAGGAGTAGCGGTGACAGTCTCTGCTTTTGGGACTACTGTGACTGTGGCGCCTGAGAAAAGTGATGCAACAGCAAAAAGGATCATGAGGAGTGCAATCACTCCTGCCCCCCAGAGCATTTTTTTGTTATGTATGAAAGAAAGTCGTGAGCCACCGCCATCTTCTTCGTCGTAAGGGTAGATACGAACATCTGTCTTTTCTTCGCGTTGCTCTACTGTATCTGGAGCTCGGTCAATGACTGGCCTGCGAGGAACTTTTGGGATTTCAAAAGTAGCTGGAGTAGTGAATCTCGAGCTAATATCAGAAAGAGGATTTGTTGGACGAGTATTTTTTGATGGAATGGGAATATTACGAATAGAGCGTTTTTCTGGTGGAACAATGTCCTGCAAAATATTTTTAGCCATTTCGAAATATAGATTAACGAGGATTAACTACCCTATTCTAATACAAGTAAGCGTATTGTAAATGTATAAGAGCGCTACTTAGTGTGGAGAAAGAGTGTATCTATTGCGATAAATGGGTCATGGGTTACATGTTTTTCATAAGAGATAAATGGATCGAGTGCAGTATCTGAAATAAAGAGCGGGAGAAAGTGATCCCGTGAATCTTTTATTATGTAATTCATAAAAATATCTGAAACATCTGCGTGCGCTGTGAGAAAAATTCTTTTTGTGCCTTTTTCTTTTGCGCGAATAAACACTGGTGTTTTTTCAAGCACCCCGTACCACGTATGCAGATATGATCCGAGTACCCCTTGGAGTGCTTTTTGTACCTCAGCATCGAGAGTGCCTGCGGTCTGGAGAGAAAAGTATGAAAGAGCGAGATCAGGACTGATACCAAGTTTGGTACAGACATTTCTCACGAGTTCATTGCGCCCAAAAGGAAATGAGTGTGAGCCAATAATGCTGTGATCTTCCACATAGGTAACATCCGTCATTTCTCCGGTAATATCAAGAGAGATAAAGTCTGTATCATGAGGAAACAGTGTACTTATCGTACCAAATGATACGAGAGGAAATGTGTATGAGCGAGAATGCTCAATGTGGAATGTATCTTTGAGCATGGTGACGAGCGTGAGCAGGAGCTTGTGGGGGACCAAGCTCATGCCGATGGAAAGTTCTGCGTGCAGAACCTTCTTGAGGTAAGGATTCGTGGTTTCATAGCCGTTTAATTTTACTCTGACGAGCTCACGCTCAATGACATGGAGATCTTGCTTAAAATGCGCTGCGTAGCCTCCTGAGAGAGCTTCTTGTTCGAACTTCCGCTCTTCATCAAAAATGATATCTTCAACAGTTTTTTCATCGAGCAAAAAAGCTTTTGATTTTTCAATGATAACAGTTGATATTTTGGTCGCATACCAGGGAGAGGAGAATACGATTGATGCATGGGTGATGCGTTTATCAGGAAGTGCAGACAATTCTTTTTGCAAAGCGCTACTTACCGATGCAACAGCCTGCGAAAAATAGAGATATACGTTTTTTTCGAGCTCAGATTGGTTAAAACTTTCCCCAATAAGCAGAGGTACAGTTTCGGAAAACACAATATGCGGAATAGATTTTGAACTATCGACAACAGCTATCGCGACACTTGCGCTTCCAATATCACAAATGAGAGAAAGCGGAGAAGAATTTTTATTCCAGTGCATACCACCATTATACACAGCAGAAAAACTATAGGGAAGAAATTATGAGAGCGTTGCTTTGATTCTACGCACTCCTTGTGATGACGCTTCTTCTTTTTGGATAGAAAACTTTCCAAGATTTCCCGTGCGTTCTACATGGGGACCACCACAAAATTCTTTTGAGACGGCTTTGCCATCTTTGTCTTCGATAAAATAGATAGAAACGACATCAGGATATTTTGCGTTGAACTCCATTTCTGCTCCGAGTGATTCGGCTTCCATTTTCGGCATTTCACGACGAATGACTGGCAAGTCTGCTTCTATGTATCCATTTACGATTGCTTCAACCATCGATTTCTCCTCATCAGTCATTTTTCGGTCAAAGGCAAAGTCGATACGAAGTCTTTCTTCAGTGATGTTACTCCCCCTCTGTTTTACGGCTTTTCCGAGTACTTGCTGGAGAGCAGAAAGAAGTAGGTGGTGTGCGGTGTGGAGTTTGATTGTTTTGTCACTGTGATTTGCGAGACCTCCTTTGAACATTCCTGCGGATGATGACTGTGAAAGCTTTTGATGCTCGGTCATTTTTGTATTAAAATCTTCAATATCAATTAGTATTCCTTCCTCTTGAGCAAGCTCAAGGGTGAGTTCGATGGGAAAACCATATGTCGTAAACAACACAAAAGGATCAACTCCTTTTTTGAATTCCTTTAATCCATTTTCAAGTGTTTTATTAAATTTTTCTAACTCGTTTTTAAATGATTCGTAGTGAACTCCAGAATCAATAGAGGGATTTGTTTCTGAATACTGGCGGATAAAAATATTTCGTAATATAAGAATTTGATCAATTGCGAGCCCTTGTTGTTTCGCACGAACCATCGCTCTTCTCATAAGCCTCCTGAGTACATACCCTCTATCTTTGTTTCCCGGCGTTACCCCTTCACCAATTAAAAAAATTGCTGCACGTATGTGGTCTGCAATAATTCTTTTTGATTTTTGATCAGAAATAAATCCTACCGGATTGTGTTTACTTGCAAATATTAATTCGTCTATTTCTTTCATAATTTTCTGAAAAATATCCGTATCATAGGCTGTTTGCTTTGCCTGCATGACTGCAGTAATACGCTCTAAACCTGCCCCTGTATCTACATTTTTTTGAACAAGCTTGCCAATTACTTTTCCTTCTTTCTTCTCATACTCCATGAACACGTCATTCCAAATTTCTACCACCTTTTCTTCTTTTGTAGCAACAAGAAAATTACTGTGACTGAGATTGCCAACATTTCCCGTCATATCATAAAACATTTCGCTACACGGTCCACACGGACCATTGTCCCCCGGACTCCACCAGTTGTCTTCTGTAGGTAAAAAATAAATACGATTTTCTAAAATTCCTTGCTTCTTCCATATTTCAGCAGATTCGGTATCTTTTGGAGCATTTTCATCTCCTGCAAAAACAGTAATGTAAAGTCTTGAAATGTCGAGACCTAGACCTTCTTCTTTTGAGGTAAGAAATTCGTAACTCCATTTGATTGCTTCCTCTTTAAAATAAGCCCCTAACGACCAATTACCCATCATTTCAAAAAAAGAAAAATGTCTATTGTCACCAATATCTTCAAGGTCTCCAGTGCGTACACATTTTTGAATATTCACAATTCTTTTGCCCATAGGGTGCTGCTCACCCAATAGGTACGGCACGAGGGGCTGCATTCCTGCAGTGGTAAAAAGTACTGACGGGTCATTTTCTGGCACAAGGGAAGCAGAAGGAATGACAACGTGTCCCCTTTTTTCAAAAAACGCTAAAAATCTTTTTCTAATTTCTTGAGATTCCATAGTTTATAGGGTAAATTGTCCGTTTCTATAGATTACTTTTTCTTCACCATTTTGCAGTATCGCAGTTACTGTTCGAGGTGACGTGGAAATAATATCAGTATGAACTGAAGAGGTGTTAAAACCAAGTTTCTCAAAACCTCGCTTCCCTAGCTTAACCGGATCTCCAGCAAAGCATTCAGGATACGCATTTCCAAGCGCAATGTGGGTATTTCCGTTTGTTCCACCGATATTCTCATCATACAGCGTTTGAGCCATAAACTTGGTAATGCGGGAAAATCGATTGTCAGTAAGCGAAAACTCACCAATTTTATCTGCACCATCTGTTGCAATCATCGCTTTAAGGACTTTTTCATTCTTTGTCGCAGAGCTTTTGACTACTTTTCCATCTGAAAATTGGAGTTTGATTCCCTCAATAAGATTTCCGTAACGATACAGTGGTTGGTTAAATAAAATCCATCCATTGGTCCCCCTCCAATCGGGCGATGTGAATATTTCAAAGCTCGGAATATTTGCCCCCCCTCCACTCACCCACTTTCTCTGCTTGCCGATGGTAATCCATAGGTCAACATCAGTGCCGACTACGTGAACTCTTTCAATTTTCAGATCAGTCAATTTCTTTTGATAATTTTCAATCTGCTTAGAAACTTTTTTCCATTCTTTAATTGGATCTTTTTTATCCAGATAACAAGCATGGGCTATTTGTTCCCAGTATTCCTCTTGACTCATACGCGCTTCAAGCGCCATTGCTTCAGTGCCGTAGAGACCTACGGTCCAGGAGAATTTTCCTCGATTCTCTTTTTCAAAGCACCAATCGGTGTACTGTTTCATTGCTTTCCCTGAAAGCATAAACTTTTTCGGATCAATGCCTCGGAGTGCATGCATATTGGTCTCGGCAGAAATAGAGATGAGATGGTCGATTGAATCAATTTGCCCTTTCATAAGTTTTTCGGGAAAAAAGGTGAGTTGGTCTTCGCTTGCACGAATATAAAACTCACGATTAAAACTGAAGACAGTGTCATTGCTCGGACTGTATCTGAGAACAATGTTTCCTCCCTTTTCCCAAATCTCTTTTGCCAACTCGGCGAGGAGTGGTTTTGCAATTTCGCTAGTTTGGACGAGCACCGTCTCGCCCTTTTTGATACCCTCGCCTTTTCCTGCTGCGAAGTTCACGAGTACTTTTGCGTAATTTTTAAGGATTTTTTTGGGTGGAATATAAGCCATAAGGCTGATTATACGAATTTTTTGAGAACTTGGAAATCGGCCTTTAAATCATCGATTTTCTTTGGATTATAGACCGCGACTGCTGGATGGTAAAGTGGAATGATGGTTATTGGACCAAAAAATGCCTGTGCGGAAAACGGTTTGCCATGGAGCTCGCTGATCGGCCTTAAGTCTCCTTCAAGTCCGTACGCTTTCATAATATATGTCATACTAAACCTACCGAGTGTTGCGATAACCTTTGGTTTTATTATGTCGATTTCTTGTCTTAAATAAGCTCCATAGAGCTCAATCTCATCTGCAAGTGGATCACGGTTCTCTGGTGGTCTATCTTTCACCATATTGGTTATATAAATATCTTTTCTTTCAAGTTCGATTGATTTGAGAAGGTGGTCAAGCACTTTCCCAGATTTACCGCAAAAGGTCTTACCCGTCTGTGCTTCATTTTTCCCTGGAGCTTCTCCAATAAAGACAATTGCGCTATCAAAACTTCCATCACCAAATACTGCGTGATAGTGATTTTCATTTCGATACTGTACGAGCGGTGAAAGAGCGAGAGATTTTATTTCCTTTGTGAGTTTCTCCATCTTTTTTTGTTTTTCTTGCATAGAATTCAAAAGAGTTTGTTACTTCCTTGTGACGTGTCATCTGTTTCCTTTTGCTTTTTGCTTATTTCTTTTCCCTTTGCAAATTGCTCTGCCATAACTTCGCGGATGGACTTTATGTAGCTACAGTAGTCGCAACCTATTCCTGATGCCGGTGATTGCTCACTGACGAGGCATGTTTTTATATCAGCAAGTACATTTGGCACCCAATCTGAGCTTCCAGTGTACGGTATCACTGTGGCATCGAATTCAAGCTTGCCATCGAGAGCCTCTTTATCAGTTTTTGCATTCACGTAGACAAAATATCCCGTGTTAGAAACCTGAAATCCATTCATCTTGAAGAGCCATTGGTAGATTTCCATCTGCCTCTTGTACTGAATTTTCCACTCATCATCGAGGGTAACTTCGTTTTTGCTACTAGTCGCCTTGTAGTCAACGATTATGAGCTCTCCGGAGGGGTACACCCACACATCATCCACGCCTCCACGCACAAGAAAATTTAAATCTTTGTCTATATAGCTAATTCCCCTGCGGAGTGCATCGCGCCACTCTTCCATACGCGGATCATTAAATGGCACTGCATCAATACTGTACGCTTTCATGATTGGATGCGCAGTTTTAGCTGATCGGTGAGCGTCGAACTCTTTTTTCATCAGTTCATCGACTGCATTGTTCAACGTAAGGGGAAAACTCGATGGCCTCCCTACACCGAGACGCTGATCAAAATAGAAACAGCGGGGACATTGTACAAACAGATCAATTTTTGATCGACTAAATTTGAAAAGTTCTTTTGATTTTGGGTCAAAAAGATATTTTGTTCTTCGAGAATTATAATATTTTGACATGACGTTTCGTAAAACTTACAGC
>CAZAZG010000015.1:0-8689 GCA_964489565.1 uncultured Candidatus Saccharibacteria bacterium
AAAGCGCCTTCATACCATCCAGGTATGCCGGCGCTTTTTTTCATATTCACTTGGCGGTTTAACCGCCAAGTGAATGGAACCATACCTCAGATGTAATATTTCTTTAAAAACTAATTCCTCCTGGTGTCCAAAACCCCGCCGCAGCGGCCCCGCTGTTACAAAGTCCTGCTGGAGATATTGGGAGAGAACACCGTGCGGTATCTATCATACTTGCGGGATAATTATTCATATTTTCTGGTGATGAAAAATTCACAATTTTATAGTTTATCCCATCGTTGCTTCTATACAGATACCCACTTTGGTTGTTCGTAAATCGTGGATCAGCAACGCCTTTTATATAAGGGTTGAGTGCTGCAGAAATACTGGCAAACACGGTAGGACCACCGACTGTTGTGCAGATGGGATTATTCACCCAGATATTACCACTATCAAAACTCGCCATGAGAAGACCTCCGGAACAATTGGTAATAGGATACTGGTTGTTGTCAGAATAATATATCTCTAGCGCACTCGCGATTTGCCTCATCGTAGCGATTCGGGCTGCGTCGCGTGATTTAGCCCGTGCCGTATTGAGAGATGCGAGCACAATACTCGACAAACTTGCAATAATGGCAATGACCACAAGGAGCTCTATCAAGGTGAAACCTCTTTGTGATGTATTTTTCTTCATGAACAAGGATTGATTGGGGATAGAATACAAATGGAAGCAAGGAGCACAGCCTTTCGTGCGGCTTTTTTACACCTACCTTCTATCAAGAAACGTTACGTTCACTGTAGTATTTTTCCCGTTTGTTCCGATAATGACACCGAAGTCATCATTATTCTTAGTGCTTGTGATATATTGGTCAGCTTTTTTTCCGTCTTTTGCGGTTACATATCCATTCTTTGTAAAGTATGGCTCATACAGGGCATAGATTTCTTTTTGAGACAGGCTTGTGGTGTACACAAGGGTTGAGAGAGTAACCATTCTCTCTGGGTAGTCTGAGGTAAGGCTTTCAATAATGACCGCCCCAGCTGGAAGTGGTAAATCTTTTGCAAATGCGGATGGGATTTTGTCTTTCGCGGGGATCGTAGCGCTCAGATCAGTGCCCGTAACCACTACCTTCTCCGATGTATATACGGGCTTTGAGGCTTCCTGCGTCACACCTGCACCTTTTTTAGTGAAGGTCCCAGACTTGAACATGTACACACTTACCGCAACAAGGAGGATGAAGATGAGGACAAGTACGAGCACACTACTATTAGTTGTTTTCTTTTCTTCAGGGATTAAATGTGGGGGCATGATTGTACAATATGTTAAGGATTGATATGCAAATATTGTATCACAACGAAACTGAGAGCTGTGGAAGAATTCCCCAACTCCTCTTGGCGGTTTAACCGCCAAGTGAAATAATATAGTTATGAGAAAAACAGAACTTGCAATTGGTGAGTACTACCATATCTACAACAGAGGGGTGGACAAACGCACAATCTTCCAAGATCAAGATGACTTAGAAAGATTTCTCTTGAGCGTACGGGAGTTTAATTCTGAAAAACCCATAGGAAGCTTGTACGAGAATTCTTTTTATAAAAACGCTATGAGTAACTCCGCAAATGAAAACCAACTTGGCGGTTTAACCGCCAAGTTGGTTGAAATTGTTTGCTACTGCTTGCATCACAATCACTATCATTTTCTTCTAAAACAAACGAGTGAAAAAGGAATTAGTGAATTTATGAAACGGCTCGGTGGAGGATACACTTGGTATTTTAACCACAAACACAAAAGAAACGGTTCGTTATTTCAAGGTACTTTTAAATCAATTCATGTTGATTCAAATGAATACTTGCTCCATTTGAGCTCATACATAAATCTGAATAATTCAAGAGAAGATCAATCAATTACAAAATCAAGCTGGGATGAGTACACAGGTAAAATAACTAATAAAATCTGTAACACTGATATCATTCTTGATCAGTTTGATGATAAGAGAAATTATAATGATTTTGCTATCTCTTCGTATGAAGACACGGAGAAAAGAAGGACGCTTTTACAGCAACTGGAGGGCGGTTACTTGGCGGTTTAACCGCCAAGTAACAACTGAACAGATGATGTATGTAATTGACATCCCCACTCTATTTGGTATAATAGATAGGTGAAGTTATGTGGTTCGCCCCTCCGGGCGGACCCATTTTTTTAGAAAAATACTGAGTCAGTATCGTGAAGAATATATTTTTCTTAATCCCCCGAAAGTGCGTTGCGCTGTGAAGGGATGAGCAAGATAATAATATAACAAAATAGTATTCCCTGAGTGTGCTTATTATTATCGTGCGGGAATCGATATTCATTATTCATTTAATTATTTAATTATGTTTGACCTTAAAGTAATCAACTCAGTCCTCGAGCAGCTCGAGGACGAACGTGGAATTCCACGAGAGAAAATCATCGAGGCTATTGAAATGGCTCTCGCAACTGCATACAAAAAAGAGCACGGAAAGCGTGGGCAGATTGTGCGTGCAAAGTTTGATATTAATAGTGGAAAAACTGATTTCTTCCAAGTGAAAATCGTTGTGGATGACACACGAGTCATTGACGTACCTGAAGGGGAGGAAAATCTCCGCGGTGAAGGCGACGAGCGGGTATTCTTCAACCCTGAGCACCATATCTGGATTGCAGACGCAATGCGCATTAAGAAAGGTGTTGAGCTTGATGAAGAAGTCGTTTTCCCTCTTGAACACAAGAGTGACTTCGGACGCATCGCATCACAGACAGCAAAGCAGGTCATCATGCAGAAAATCCGTGAGGCTGAAAAGACTTCTGTCATGGGAGAATTTGGACAGCGTGAAGGCGAAATCATCACGGGCACCGTCCAGCGCATCGAGCGAGGTAATATTTTCGTAGATGTCGGACGCGCTACAGGACTCCTTTCTTACGAAGAGCAAATCCCTACCGAACGATACAGCCAAGGTGAGCGCATTCGTGCATACCTCTACCGCGTAGAAGAGAGTCCGAAGGGAGTATTCCTCCGTCTTTCTCGTTCACATCCTAAGCTCCTCGAAAAACTCTTTGAACAGGAGACTCCAGAAATCGCAAACGGTGTGGTGGAAATCAAGGCAGTCGCTCGTGAAGCAGGGCACCGCTCAAAAGTAGCGACATTCTCAAAAGACGAACATGTAGACCCTGTCGGCTCTATGGTTGGTCAGCGTGGAGTGCGTGTATCTACTGTTATGGGCGAGCTCGGGGGAGAAAAGATTGATATTATTGAATGGTCAGCAGATCCAAAGAAATTTATTGAGGATGCGCTTTCACCAGCAAAGATTCTTTCCGTCACTATCGATGAGACGACAAAGTCTGCGAAAGTAGAAGTGTCAGAGGATCAGCAGTCACTCGCTATCGGTCGCGGAGGTCAAAATGTGCGTCTCGCTGCAAAGCTTACAGGATGGAAAATTGATATTCAGTCAGCAAAGGGTGAGGTACTCGCTCAAGCTGAAGCAAAGGTGGAAGAACCAGCGAAGGCCGAGCTACTTATGGACGAAAATCTTGAATCTTCTTCATAATTTCCCAGTTTTGTATTTGTATTTACAGAAAATTTATCACTAAAAACTTAAAACTACTCATGAACTTATGGCACGACGTGAATCCAGGAACAGTAGATGGTATTAATACCATCATCGAAATCCAGAAGGGTTCAAAGAATAAATATGAAGTCGATAAGGAGACAGGCCTCATAGCACTCGACCGTGTGATGCATAGTAGCCAGGACTTTCCGTTTGACTATGGTTTTGTGCCACAGTCACTCTGGCACGATGGAGATCCAGTGGATGTTATCGTACTTTCTACTTACCCATTTGCTCCGGGAATCCTCGTAAAAGTACGCCCCGTTGCAATCATGAATATGATTGACGGTGGAGACGCTGACGACAAGCTCATTGCGGTTCCCGTTGATGACCCTCGTTTTGCAGTTATCAAGGATTTGGCTGATATCAACCCTCATACCCTGAAGGAAATCGAACATTTCTACACTACCTACAAGAAATTACAGAACAAAGAGGTTTTAGTCGGTGGCTTTAAAGGAAAAAAAGAGGCAGAAGCATGCTTTACCGAAGGGCTCGAGCTCTACAAAAACAAATATCCGACACAGAGCTAGCGCTGAAATGTGGTCTCATACCGCAGTCTCCACAAATGAAGTCCCTCCGGACTTCATTTTGGTATATCCTTAAGTTCTTATGAATTATCTTTCGTAAGAAGAAACGGTGCTGCACGTCATTATATGCGTGCGCGATTACCATTAAATTATTTTTGACATTATGACAATCATTAAAAAAACTATTGGAATGCTCGCAATGGCAGCACTTCTCTCAGGAGGAGCTGTGTATGCAGAGGAAGCAACAATAAATACTTCTGTAAATACAACTACGGAAACGCCGAAACAAGCTATTCCACGAAATGAGATGGAGGCAAAGCGAGAAGCTTTGAAAAAGGACATGGAGTTCAAGAAACTTAAGGCTACTGAGGTGAGAGCGAACGCTGAGGTTCGAAAAGAGGAACGTGAATCCACAACCGCCGATCGAAAGGAAAAAAGGGAAGACCGAAAAGATGATCGTGCTTCTACCACAGCTGCTCGAAAGGAAAACAAAGATGAGCGCAAGGAAGAACGAAAGACCGAGGTCAGGGCTCGCATAGAAACCAACATTAAAAAACACGCGACTCAAATGACTGAACGCTTGAATGCGGCAGTTGAAAGATTTGAGAAAATTGCTACCCGTATCGATTCACGTATTGCAAAACTCAAGGCGGAAGGAAAGAATACCGCAACTGCAGAAGCTTCTGTAGCTTCTGCACGAGCAACACTCGTTACCATTAAAGCTGATATTGTAACAATTCCTACCACACTCGAAACCTCTCTTGCGCAATCTGAGCTCAAAGGATCAATGAAGAACCTCGAAGAGCTTGCTCAGAAAATCCGCAAACAGATGAATGAGGTGCAGAAATCACTCAGTGATGCAACAAAAGCACTTCGATTGCTAAGCCCAGAGGTGAAGCCTGAAACTAAGAGGGAGACCACCACTCCGGTGTCACCCGTAGCACAACCTGTTCAATAACATATTATTTCAATCATTTCTTAATCTATGAACCCAGAAACAACAAACCAAAATGTGCCGGTAAGCAGTGCGCCTATAGCACCACAAGCTCCAATACCGGGAATGCCACCGATACATGAGGAAAAGGCTCTCGGGCCAGCTATTGGTGTTGTCATTATCATCTTTGTACTCGTACTTGGTGGACTCTATTTCTGGGGTCAAAGAATGAATACACAAAAGATTGCTGAGGAACAAATGCAAGTTGACTCGCTTCCTCCGGTGACCGCTGAACCACAAGTTGACGCGCAGGTTATGCAACTCAAAGTGCAAGGTAGTGGGGATGACATTACCTCAATTGATGCTGACCTCAAGTCAACCGATACCACAAACCTCGGAACTGAGGTGAACAGTATGAACGCCGAAGCAAACACTCCAACACAATAAGTGAAGTATCAAATCCCAAATCACTCATAGAAAGTGTGATTGTGTATGCAAGAACCCCCGAAGGCTTCGCCTTCGGGGGTTCTTGCATACAGTCCTTTTTGTGTATAGACTCAGAGCTCTTACAAAAAATTTACATTATAGAGACCACATTATGAGCAAACATTACGACAACATAAAGATTAGGAAGCTTCCTCAGTCCGAGGTGGAAATACTCGGAGAGATCACACCTGAGTTTCTTGAAGTGCATTTTATAAAAACGCTAAAAAAAGTAGCAGTGCAGGCAGAACTCCCGGGCTTCCGAAGGGGTCATGCACCCGAAAATATAGTGCTCGAAAAATATGGTGAGATAAATTTGCTCGGCGAAGCGGCTGAGTCAGCGCTCGATGCAGAATACGCAAACATTATCGAGAGTGAGAAACTCCGGGTTATTGGCCAGCCGCAAGTAACCATTCGCAAGCTCGCCCGAAACAACCCACTTGAATTCGGTATCGTGGTAGCAGTAGTGCCAGAAGTGAAACTCCCCGATTACAAAAAACTTGCAAAAAAACAGGCAGAAGAAAAAGAAGTAGTTGAAATCAACGATACTGAAGTTGATCAAGTCATCTTAGAAGTCCGCAAGCATTACACCCATGATGCAAAACATAAGAGAGGAGAGTTTGCTGACCACAATCATGCCCCACTTGATGAAAAAGACTTGGAACCTCTGACTGATGAGATAGTAAAAAGTCTCGGGGAATTTTCAAGCGTTGAAGATTTAAAAGAAAAGGTAAAAGAAAATCTTACGAAAGAAAAAATTAAGAAGAACAAAGAAAAAAAGAGGCTCGCAATTATCGACAGTATTATTGACGCAACCGAAATTGAGGTTCCGGGCATACTTATCGAAAATGAGCTCGATAAAATGATGGGTCAATTTGAAGATGATATTGCGAAAGCAGGAATCCCGTTTGATGACTACATAAAAAATATCGGAAAAGGAAAAGACGACATGAAAGTGGAGTGGAGAGAGACCGCAGTCAAGAAAGCCAAGGCTCAGCTCGTCATCACTAAAATTGCAGAGGCTGAAAAAATCACGCCGGATGCTGATGATATCCGCAACGAAGCAGAGAAAATTTTGATGGTCTTCAAAGAAGCTGATCCGCTTCGGGTCCGTGTGTACGTGGCAATAATGATGACCAATGAGAAAGTTCTCGAGTTTTTGGAAACAGCAAAATAACTGTTTTAAGTGATTAGCTTTGCGTCGTTAGTTTTAGTAGGTTGAGAAATTGAATGAGCCGGCGTTAGGTTTTAGCGCAAAACAAAGCATCGCGATTCGCCTGAGGCGAATCGCGATGCTTTGTTTTGATTGCATTCATTTTTTTCTCGTATTCACTTCATCCAGGCAAAACGTAAAACCTCTCTGTTACTGGAGTAAGATTAGTGACGCCACTGCCACCGATGCTGTCTCTGCTCGAAGCACGAGTTCGCCGAGCGTGTGAATTCTTACGTTCTCTTTTTTAAAGAGGAACAATTCTTTCTCAGACCACCCACCTTCAGGACCTATTAAGATTCCCAGTGGTGAATAGTTGTGTGTGTGCTCTACAGTAAACACGTCTCCGCTTGGATCAAATGCAAAGATGGGTATGTCGGTAGCAAGTGCGTCTTCAAGGGTTGTGACCGATGCGAGTGTTGGCAGTATTGCACGGCCTGACTGCTCAGACGCTTCTCTCAAAATCTTTTCTGCGCGTTCCACATTTAAACTTTTCTTTTCACTCCGGTCAGAGATGATAGGAATAAATTTTGTCACACCAAGTTCTGTTCCCTTTTCAAGCACCCATTCAAAATTACTTTTTTTAATGAGTGATGCATACAGATGCAACTCTCGATTTGGGATGCGAACACTTTCGGTGCGAGAAATTATTTGAAATGTTGCATCTCCTTTTCCAAAATCAGAAATCATTGCAAGGTACTCAAATCCAGTATTATCAAGCAAGATTACCTGCCCTCCAATTGTGAAACGGAAGACATTGCGGAGCTGATGGAAAAGCTCACTATCATGAATAACCACTTTTGAGTCGGTACCGATTTCTGGATTAACGTAAAAACGATGAAGTCTCATAAATAGTTCTAAGTTATTAGTTTTAGGTTTTTTAGTCAAAGCGAACTCCTGTTCACCTATTGCAAGTATATAGCGTGCTTCCAAACTGGCAAGAATCAATCCTCCCGCAATGTTAATCAACGCCTTGAATAACCCTCTCATTTCTTTTATCGTGTTTAGAGCGGATTTAGAAACTACTGCTTGCACTCCAGTACAAGCTTTTTGTGCAACATCGGATGTTGCACAAAAAGTGCACAGTTAATATTAAAACATTAAAATACTTGCTGATTTCTTTTGCTAAATTTGTTTCAACAAAATTTATATAAGCATCTTTTTTCTTATCAAAAACTGTTAAGTAAAAATTTTACCATTTATATAATCTCCCCAAGGATTATCGCCGTCCTTTATAATAACGAGACCATCGATAATCTAGGTATTATTTTCCATTCGATAATTTTTTATTGATTATTATGAACATAGGAAGATACGTGCAATACGTGTTCATTATCTTCTCTTGCTACTGCTTTCCATGATTCATGGGATGCATGTCCTGATTTTAGATATTTAGTATTAATATATTTTGTATAAATGTTTTGAATTCATTGAAAATACTTAGCGGTACCGTCTTTTTGCAATTCATGCAGGAGAAGATGGAAGTGCTTTGGCATCATACAAAAAGAAGTGAGCTAAACGTATTGATTTTTATGTACCCTAACTTTATTCTTTAAGTATGTCTTATAATCATTTGCAAATTCTGTAAACTGCCAATCCATATTTTTAATTGTTTCTGCCAATTGCAGAAACAATATTAAAGAGGTAACGTTTTTGATCCCCATCGTTAAAAAATATTGATCGCTTTAGGATTCCCTTATAAAATATATGGAGATATTCATTTGGTTCAATATTATCTCTTTTCATAGATATTAGTATTTAATTAAATTTTTTGTGTAACATCGGGCGTTACACAAACAGATTGGAGGCTGGAGAAAAGGACTTCAAACAAAAACTCCTCCGTACAAAGTGGAGGAGAAAAAATAATAGTTTCGAGACATAACCATGTTGCCAGCGTTCCACTCATTCGGATTCGCAACAGAGTTGGCATTGACGTTCCAA